>NZ_CP155729.1:3009984-3310605 GCF_039724765.1 Sagittula stellata E-37
CGCGGCTTTTTCGGTTTCGCCTCGGCGGCGGGGGCGTCGGACGCGGCCTCGGCCTTCACCGGTTCGGGCTGGGTTTCAGCGCGGCTTTCCGGCGTGTCCACGAGACCCGGGCCGTCGTCGTCGCCGCCGAAGTCCAGCACGTCGGGCTGGCGGTTGTCGGAGGTGTCGCGGCCGCGCGGTTCGTTCCGGGACTGGCCGCCACCGTTCTGACCATTGTTCTGACCGTTCTGGCCGTTGTTCTGGCCCCCGTTCTGGCCGTTATTCTGACCACCGTTCTGGCCGCCGGACGCGTTGCCGTCGTCGCCGCGGTCGTTGCCCTGGTCGTCGCCGCGCTGCGACCGATCACGGTCCCGCTGCGCCTGGCGTTCGCGGTTTTCCTTTTCCTGCTGTTCGCGGCGCTGGTCCTGCTCGCGCTGCGCTTCGCTCAGCATCCGCATGTAGTGTTCCGCGTGCTGCTGGAAGTTCTCCATGTTCACGCGGTCGTTCGCCAGGCCGGCGTCACGGGCCAGCTGGTTGTATTTGTCGATGATCTGCTGGGGCGTGCCACGTACCTTGCCCTCCGGACCGTTCGAATCGAACACCCGGTTGACGACGTTGCCCAGCGAATTGCTGCGGTTGCGGTTGTTCTTGTTCCGCGAGCGGGATTTGGAAGATCGCATAGGTTTATCTGGTCCAGCCTGTTGATACGGCTTGGTGACACTCGGGCGCGTCCTGCGCCAATCTCTGTCTTTGTCACCTTCATGTTGGCTTATCGTCAGCGGGAGCGGCGGATGCCGCTCAACAGCCAACTAAGCCTGAATAATCATATGGACCGCGGTTCGGCAAGCGCAAATGCCCGGAAAACGCCGAAATTTGCGTGGATAAGCCCTCAGAACGGCGAATTCACGCCAACGACGACCCTGTCGCGCCCGTCGATGTCGGGAATGACCCTGACACCGCGCAGTCCGGCGCGGGCGAAAAGCTTGCTGACCGCCATACCCTGCGTTGCACCGATCTCGGCGACCAGCCGTCCGCCGGGGGCCAGCCAGCGCGCGTGGCCCGCCAGGATGGCGTGATAGGCGGTCTGCCCGTCGGCCTCGTCGGTCAGGGCCAGACGCGGTTCGTGGTCCCGCACCTCGGGCGACAGGAAGGGCATTTCGTTCACCGCGATGTAAGGCGGATTGGACACGATCAGGTCGAAGAGTTCGTCCATCTGCCCGAGCGCGCCGTACCAGCTCCCTTCACAGAACTCCGCGCGGCCTTCCAGATTCAGCGCATTGCGGTTCCAGTGGGCGACGTTCAGCGCCGAGGCACTGACGTCGGTGCCGTAGCCCACCGCATCGTCGCGCTCTGCCAGAAGCGTCAGCAGGATGCAGCCCGACCCGGTGCCAAGGTCCAGCACCGTGCCGAAAGGTTCGGACAGCGCGACCTCGATCAGCGTCTCGGTCTCGGGGCGCGGGTCCAGCACCTCGGGCGTGACAAGGAAATCGCGCCCGTAGAAGGCCCGCCGCCCCACAAGATGACTGACCGGGACACGGTCGGCACGCCGCTCGATCAGCGTCAGATAGACGACCTCCAGCTCCGGATCGACCTCCTCGGGCAGGAACAGCGTCAGGCGGCCCGGGGGCACCTTCAAGACATGCGCCATCAGCCGCCGGGCGTCGCGCCCGGGATCGGCGACCTCGGCATCGGCCAGCCGCCGCGTGGCCTGCGACAGAAGGTCAGCGGCGCGCATGGCGGCCCCTCACCGTTTCAACGTCCAAGGGAAGCGCCATCACCCGTCCATCTCCGCCAGCAGCGCCGCCTGGTGTTCCGAGATCAGGGCGTCGATGATCTCGTCGAGGTCGCCGCCCATGATCGCGTCCAGCTTGTAGAGCGTCAGCCCGATCCGGTGGTCCGTCATCCGGCCCTGAGGAAAGTTGTAGGTGCGGATGCGCTCGCTCCGGTCGCCCGACCCCACCTGCGCCTTGCGGTCCGCCGAGCGCGCGGCATCCGCCTTCGACCGTTCCAGGTCGAACAGCCGCGTGCGCAGGACCTGCATGGCGATCTCGCGGTTGCGGTGCTGCGACTTCTCGGACGAGGTCACGACGATGCCGGTCGGCAGGTGGGTGATCCGCACCGCCGAATCCGTGGTGTTGACGTGCTGCCCGCCCGCGCCCGACGACCGCATGGTGTCGATCCGGATATCGGCGGCGGCGATGGCGATATCGACCTCCTCCGCCTCCGGCAGAACGGCCACCGTCGCGGCGGACGTGTGAATACGTCCGCCCGATTCCGTCTCCGGCACGCGCTGCACGCGGTGCACACCCGATTCGAACTTCAGCCGGGCAAAGACGCCTTCGCCCACGACCCGCACCACCAGTTCCTTCACGCCGCCCAGCTCTGACATCTGCTCTTCGATGACATCCCAACGCCAGCCGTGCGCCTCTGCGTAGCGCTGGTACATGCGCGCCAGGTCGCCCGCGAAAAGCGCCGCCTCGTCGCCGCCCGTGCCGGGCCGGATCTCCAGCACCGCCGGGCGCGCATCGGCTGCGTCCTTCGGCAGAAGCGCAAGCTGAACCGCCTTCTCCGCCGCGGGCAGTGCCGCGCGCAGGTCCGGCAACTCCTCTTCGGCCAGCGCGCGCATTTCCGGGTCCGCCAGCATTGCCTCGGCCTCCTCGATGTCGGAGGTCAGCCGTTCCCACTCCGCGATCTGGCGCACCACCGGGGACAGTTCGGCGAACTCGCGGCCAAGCGCCACGATGTCCCCGCCGCCGGTGGCCATCTGCGCCTCGACATATTCGAGCCGCGCCTTGATCTGGTGCAAACGGTCAGAAGGGATCATGGCGCCCTGATTGCCCGCAAACCGCAGGTGCGGTCAAGACGCTGCGGATTGACGCACCGCAATCACGTTGATATCAACTCAATGACAGCGACAGGAGACGGACATGAAGAACATCACGATCACCGCCTACGATTGGGTTCCGGATTTTGCACAGGGGCACGTCCGCGACCTGCGCGTCCGCTGGGCTCTGCGCGAGGCGGGGCTGCCCTACGACGTGACACTGATCGAACAGGGCCGGCAGACAGAGCCGGGACACCTCGCCCGCCAGCCCTTTGCACAGGTGCCGACGCTCGACGCGGACGAGGCCAGGCTGTTCGAAAGCGGGGCCATCGTCTGGCGCATCGCGGAACGGTCCCCGACCTTGATGCCCGAGGACGCCGCCGACCGCGACTCGGCCCTGTCGTGGTGCTTTTCCGCGCTGAACTCGGTCGAGCCCTTCGTGGCCCAGCTGACCTTCCTGTCGATCTTCGCGCAGGACAAGGAGGCCGCCGGGCGTCTCGTTCCGCAGATCACCGCGCTTGTCGAGCGCAAGCTCAAACGGCTGTCCGATGCGCTCGGCGACAAGGACTGGCTGGTCGCCGACCGCTTCACCGCAGCCGATGTCCTGATGGTGACGGTCCTGCGCGACGTGCCCGAAGTCACGCTTGCCGCCTACCCGGCACTCCGGGCCTATCGCGACCGTGGCACCGCGCGGCCCGCCTTTGCGGCAGCGCTCGCCGAACAGATGGCGCCCTTCGCGGAACACGCGCCGCGCTACGAAAAAGCGTCCTGAGAGGGACCGCCGGGGCGCGTCCTAGCTGTCGCGTCCCGCGCCCAGTTGTGCCAGCCAGCCCTCGACCCGGTCACGGTTCACGCCCATGTCGGAGCGCCCGAACCGCAACCGCGCCCAAAGCTCCAGCACGTCGCCATTCAGCTTGACCGTGGTGTAATCGGGAAAGCCCATCCATTTGGACCGGGTGACATAGGTCACCTGCCCGTCCGCCACGCTGCCGGCCAGCACATCTGTCCGGGGGGTGGCGAGGATGATTCCGTTCAGCCGTTCAAAGACCGCCTCGCCGCCGGGGATGCGCCGCCGCACCCCATCGGCCAGGTCCTGGTCCGCCGTGACATGCGGATCGACGTTCCAGTAGGCGGGGTCTGACGGCGCGAACCGGATCCACGCCAGCCCGCCGATGACGCACAGAACCGCAAGATAGAAGAATAAGCGCACGTCTCCACGTCCTTCCGGTATGACAGATTCTGCATCTGCACGGTTCGGCCCGATTCTGAAAGTGCCGGACGCGCCGGGTGGCGCGCCTTCGCCGATGCGCGGGCCTCAGCCGGAAACCGCCGACCGCTGGCGCCAGCCCCAGAGGCACAGGATCTCTGTCGCCACATGCGCCGCGGCCACAGCCGTCGCGCCGGTGGTGTCGAACGGCGGCGAGACCTCGACCACGTCGCCGCCCTTCAGGTCGAGCCCGGCAAGCCGCCGCAGGATCACCGCCGCCTGGTGGCTGCTCAGCCCGCCCCAGACCGGCGTCCCGGTGCCCGGCGCGAAGGCGGGGTCCAGCGCGTCGATGTCGAAGGTCAGGTAGCAGGGCGCCTGCCCCACGATCTCGTGCACCCGCTGCGCCACCTGCTCGGCGCCGATCTCGTGGACCTCGCGGGCGTCGATGATGTTGAAACCCAGCGTGTCGGGGTTGTCCGTCCGGATGCCGATCTGCACCGACCGCTCCGGCACGACGATCCCCTCCTTCGCCGCCTTGTACATGAACGTGCCATGATCCACCCGGTCGAAATCGTCGTCCGCCCAGGTGTCGGTGTGGGCGTCGAACTGGATCACGCTCAGCGGTCCGTGTTTCTTGGCATAGGCGCGCAGGCAGCCCCAGGTCACCGAGTGGTCGCCGCCAAGCGCCACACAGGCCGCGCCCGCGTCGAGGATGCCGCTCACATGCGCCTCGACCCGCGCCGGCACTTCTGAGGGCATGGCATAGTCCAGCGCCATGTCGCCGTAATCCGCGATGGCGAACTCCGACAGCACATCGAAATCCCAGCCATAGGGCTTGTCCATCGTCTGCAACAGCGACGCCTCGCGGATCGCGCGCGGACCCAGCCGGGTGCCGGGCCTGTTGGTCACCGCCTGGTCGAAGGGCAGCCCCGTCACCGCCACGTCCACGCCGGTCAGATCCTTGGTGTACTTGCGGCGCAGGAAGGACGGCGCCCCGGCAAAGACGTTCTCGAACGAGGGCCCTTTCAGGTCCTCGCGGGTGAACGCGTGGTCGATCTGCGTCTTCGCCTCTTCCAGACTCATGGGTCGCTCCTGTCTCTTCCCGTTCCGAGGTCACATGGCACGCGCGCCGCCGTCAAGCGCAACCGCGCGTAGGCCGGGCTTTCAGGCCGGCGCTGTCCTGACGCACGCCAGTTCTTAAAACACCTGACGCAACGTCATCCAAACGACAGATCAGCGGCGGGTGCAAAGGTTAACAACCGGCCGGTTCGCCCCCTTCAAACGGCCGGTTCACCCCTTACAGGGCGTCAGGAATGGTTAAATCCCGTCAAGACAGGTGAACGGCATTGTAGAACCCGCGCCACGCCGCACGAGATGCTGTGGCGCGCGGCGGATTAACCCTCCCGCGCGCCCCTGCAACGATCCCTTCACCCGGCGTTTTCGACAGCACGTTAACCGACGGGCAGCGCGCGCTCTACCAGGCGGGCGAAAAAGCTTGCCCCGACCGGCGCGATACGGTCGTTGAAGTCGTACTTGGGGTGGTGGCAGATCGGCGTATCGCCCTGCCCCAGGAACAGATACGCCCCGGGCCGCGCCTGCAGCATATAGGCGAAATCCTCGCCCGGCATGATCGGCGGCGTGTCCTCGTCGACCATGTCGGCCCCCACGACCTCGCGCGCCACCTCGGCGGCAAAGGCCGCCTGCTCGGGGTGGTTGATCGTGGGCGGATAACCGTCCTCGTAGACCAGCTCCGCCGTGCAGCCGAAGCTGCGGGCCTGGAACTCCACGATCTCCGCCAGACGCGATTTCACCGTCGCCTGGGCGTCCGTGTCGTAGTAGCGCACCGTGCCGTTCAGCATGGCCGTTTCCGGCACGATGTTCATGGCCGATCCGGTGTGGATCTGCGTGACGCTAACCACCACCCGGTCAAGCGCGCTCAGGTTCCGGCCAAGGATCGTCTGGATCGACATCACCATCGACGCCGCTGCGACAACCGGGTCCACGGTGTTCTGCGGCTGTGCGCCGTGACCCCCTATACCCTTGATATGAACGGTGAACTCATCGACGCCCGCCAGAAGCGCGCCGTGGTTGGTGTTCAGCGATCCTTCGGGCGCGCCCGGGGAATTGTGGATGCCAAAGACCTCTTCGATGTCGAAGCGGTCCATGATTCCCTCTTCGACCATGATCCGGCCGCCGCCTTCGTTTTCCTCCGCCGGCTGAAAGATCAGCGCCACGCGACCGGCGAAATTCCGGGTTTCGGAAAGATACTTTCCAGCGCCCAGCAACATCGTCGTGTGGCCGTCGTGTCCGCAGGTGTGCGCCAGACCCGGCACGGTGGAGGCGTATTCCGTCCCCGACAGGTCGTCCATCGGCAGCGCATCCATGTCGGCCCTGAGCCCGATGGTACGGCCCGGCGCGCGCCCCTCGATGATCGCCACGACACCCGACCGGGCAATGCCCTCGTGAATCTCCGTGATCCCGAATTCCTTCAACTTTTCAACGATGAAGGCGGCTGTCTTAAAGCAGTCCAGCCCCAGTTCCGGAGTCCGGTGAAGATGTCGACGCCATCCTGTCATCTCCTCTTCCAGCGCCGAAATCGAATTCACGATGGCCATATGCGGCCTCCCTAACAGTGTTCAATTGCCGCGCACACTGCGTCGGTTTGCGCCAACATGGAAGACTCGGTATAGCGTCAACCGTTCATTAAATACTATTTATGCACCTATAGCGCGGGTTGTGGCGCGAAAAGGATCACGATGCGTGTCTGCGTTCTACCAGTCGTGCAAAGTAACTTGCCCCTATGACAGCCGCCTCGTCGTTGAAGTCGAACTCCGGATGGTGCACCGATGGGCCAAGCCCCTGCCCAAGAAAGAGAAAACTGCCGGGCCGCGCTTCCAGCATGTAGGAAAAGTCCTCCGCCCCCATTTCCGGCGGCAGGTCGTCGATCACCTGCCCGGACACCTCCCGCGCCACATCGACCGCGAATCCCGTCTGCTCCGGGTGATTCACCGTCGGCGGATAGTTGCGATGGTAGTCGAGTTCCGCCTCAACGCCGTGCATCGCCGCAGCCCCCGCCACGATGTCCCTGATCCGCTGCTCCACCCGGTCGCGCACTTCAGGCGACAGGCTGCGCACCGTGCCCCCCAGCGTCACCGTGTCCGGCACCACGTTCGGCGCCGTTCCGCCGTGGAATTGCGTGACCGCCACCACGAGGCTTTCGAGCGGATCGAACGTCCGTGGCAGCGCCTGCAAGGCGTGCGCGACGGCCAACGCACAGGGCATCGGGTCGCGGCATTCGTGCGGATAGGCCGCGTGGCCGCCCTTGCCCCGCACCGTCAGCGCATAGTCGTCCACCGCCGCCATGACGGACCCGGGATTGGTGCGGAAGACGCCTAGCTCGGCAAAGGGATCGGTGTGCAGGGCAAAGACCTCCTCCACTCCATGCCGGTCGAAAACCCCATCCTCCACCATCAGGCGCGCGCCGCCGACGGTCTCTTCGGCGGGCTGGAAAAGGAGGATCACCTTCCCCCTGAAAGCCCTTGTTTCGCATAGGTATTTCGCCGCGCCCAGCAGCATCGCGGTGTGCCCGTCGTGACCGCAGGCGTGCATCTGCCCATCGACGCGCGACGCCCATTCGGCACCCGTCGCCTCCTGTATCGGCAAAGCATCCATGTCGGCCCTGAGTGCCGTCACCGGACCCGGCCCGCAGTCGATCACCGCGACGACGCCGCTTTCCGCGATGCCGGTCTCGATCCGGTCGACCCCGAATTCCTTCAGCCGGTCCACCACGAAGGCCGCCGTCTTGTGACACGCGAGGCTCAGCTCCGGGTTCATGTGGAGGTGCCGCCGCCAGCCGGCCATCTCCTCCGCGAACCCGGCAATCCTGTTCACCACCACCATCGTCTGGACTCCTTCCGTCCGATCCCGCACACCAAAGCGAAACCCCAGCCGAGGGAGAAAGGCAATGACAGACCTGATCCACGACCCGAATGGCGGGATGCCGCGCCTGCTGGAGATCATGCGCCGCCTGCGCGATCCCGAAACCGGCTGCCCGTGGGACCTGGAGCAGGACTTTGCCAGCATTGCGCCCTACACCATCGAAGAGGCCTACGAGGTCGCCGACGCCATCGACCGCAAGACCTGGGACGAGCTGAAGGGCGAGCTGGGCGACCTGCTATTCCAGTCGGTTTTCCACGCGCAAATGGCCGAAGAGAAAGGGCTTTTCTCATTCGACGAGGTGGCCGACACGATGTCGGACAAGATGGTCGCCCGTCATCCGCACGTCTTCGGCGACGAAAGCCGCGACAAGTCCGCCGACCAGCAGACCCTCGACTGGGAAAAGATCAAGGCCGCCGAACGCGCGTCGAAGGCGCAGAAAGGCACGCTGGACGGCGTTGCACTGGGACTGCCCGCCCTGATGCGCGCCGTGAAGCTCCAGAAGCGCGCCGCACGGGTGGGCTTCGACTGGCCCGACGCGGGGCACGTCATGGACAAGCTGGTGGAGGAACTGGAGGAAATCCGCCAAGCGGAGGACAAGGATCAGCAGATCGAGGAATTCGGCGACATGCTGTTCGTCGTGGCCAACCTTGCCCGCCATCTCGACATCGACCCGGAGGCGGCGCTGCGGGCTGCCAATGGCAAGTTCACCCGCCGGTTCAAATACATAGAAGATCGCCTGTCACAGGATGGGCGCCGCCCGGAGGACAGCGACCTTGCCGAAATGGACAGGCTCTGGGACGCGGCCAAAGCGCAGGAAAAAGCCTGAGCGTTACCGTCGGGTATTGACTGATGTTTTTTGTCGGGTTCTAACGCCCGCATCAGGAAACGCTCCGAAAGGATCTGCAATGTTCATTCGCGCCACCACCGCACTGACCTGTCTTGCCATGGCCACACCCGTGATGGCCCAGGAAGTCAACGTCTACAGCTACCGCCAGCCTGAACTTCTGGCACCGCTGACCGAGGCCTTCACCGAAGAGACCGGCATCAAGGTCAACGTCGCCTTTCTCGAACAGGGGATGGTCGAACGCCTGCAGGCCGAGGGTCGGCGCTCTCCGGCAGACGTCGTTCTGACGGTCGATATCTCGCGGTTGAACGCCGTCGTCGCGGCCGGTGTCACCCAGCCTGTCGAAAGCGACACGCTGATGAAGAACGTGCCGGCCATCTACCACGATCCGGACAAGCAGTGGTGGGGCCTCACCACCCGCGCCCGCGTCGTCTATGCCTCGAAAGAGCGCGTGGCTGAGGGCGAAGTGACCACCTACGAGGATCTCGCCGATCCGAAGTGGAAAGGCCGCATCTGCACCCGGTCCGGCACCCATGCCTACAACGTGGCGCTCGTCAGCGCGATGCTGGTTCACCACGGCGAAGAGTACACGCGAGAGTGGCTCGAAGGCGTGAAGGCCAACCTCGCCCGCAAGCCGCAGGGCAACGACCGCGCGCAGGTCAAGGCGATCTGGGCCGGCGAGTGCGACATCAGCCTCGGCAACACCTACTACATGGGCCAGATGCTGAACGACCCGGAACAGAAGGAATGGGCGGATTCGGTCGACATCGTGTTCCCGACCTTCGAGGAGTCCGGCACGCATGTGAACATCTCCGGCGTGGCAATGACCGCCGCCGCTCCGAACAAGGAGAACGCGCTGAAACTCATGGAATTCCTGACGTCGCCGAAGGCGCAGGAGATCTACGCAGAAGCGAACTACGAATACCCGATCGCACCCGGCGCAGAGCCGGCGGAACTGGTCGAGAGCTGGGGCACCTTCACCCCGGACGAAACCAACCTGATGACCATCGCGGGCGAACGGTCGGCGGCGCTCAAACTGATCGAGGAAGTCGACTTCGACGGCTGATCGCCGACACACGATGAGCGCGGCCCGGACCTGCCCTCACGCGGTCCGGGCACGCATCGTCAGACCTGTGTCCGAAGCAACGAAAGGGGCGCCACCCGACGGGTCGGCGCCCCTTTTTTCGTGTCCACCAAAGCACATGACCACCGTGTATGGCCTTGCGGCCGGGTATGGTGGGCGGGGCGATGCCGCAGGCGAGCGCCGTCCCCATCCCAAACCTTCCCCCAAAAGAAAACGGCGCCCCCGAGGGAGCGCCGCAAAACCACGTCCGAAGATAGCGCTTACTGCGCTTCGGTGATGAACTTCACCGCGTCGCCGAAGGTCTGGATGGTCTCGGCCGCGTCGTCCGGGATCTCGATGCCGAACTCTTCTTCGAACGCCATCACCAGCTCAACGGTGTCGAGGCTGTCCGCGCCGAGGTCGTCGATGAACGACGCCGATTCGACGACCTTGTCCTCGTCAACGCTCAGGTGCTCGACCACAATTTTCTTCACGCGATCTGCGATGTCGCTCATGTTCTTTCCTCACAAGTCTGTGGGCTACTCAAAACCCAGTTTGCCCGACCCCGCGGCGGACTTTCGTTGCCCGTTTGGCGGGCGGCTCGATCTACCGGGGTCGCCCCGGATCCCGGCGCGCAAAGCTGCGGACCGGCCTGTAAATCAGTGCGGCCTATAGCACAGGCGGCGGGGATGGCAAATGCTTTCCCGTGCCGCCGCGCAGAAGGCCGCCGCGCAAATCACAGCATCGCCATTCCGCCGTTCACGTGAAGCGTGGCGCCTGTGACATAGGCAGCCTCGGGGCTGGCCAGGTAGAGAACCGCCGCCGCGACTTCCTCGGACGTGCCCATGCGACCCGCAGGAATCTGGTTGAGGATTGCGCCCTTCTGGTCCTCGTTCAGTTTGTCGGTCATCGCCGTCTCGATGAAGCCCGGCGCCACCGCGTTCACCGTGATCCCACGGCTGGCGACCTCGTAGGCCAGCGATTTCGACATGCCGACGAGCCCCGCCTTGGCGGCAGCATAGTTGCCTTGCCCCGGGTTGCCCGTGGCACCCACCACCGACGAGATGTTCACGATCCGGCCCCAGCGCGCCTTCATCATGCCGCGCAGCACGCCCTTGCACAGCCGGAAGGTGGAGGTGAGGTTCACTTCCAGCACCTGTGCCCATTCCTCTTCGGACATGCGCATGAAGAGGTTGTCGCGGGTGATCCCCGCATTGTTCACCAGGATGTCGAGGCTGCCCATCGCTTCGACCGCCTGTTTGGGCAGAGCGTTCACCGCATCGGCGTCAGACAGGTTGCAGGGCAGCACATGCGCGCGCGCACCCAGTTCTGCCGCCAGCGCCTCAAGAGGTTCGGTACGTGTGCCCGAAAGCCCCACCGTGGCCCCCGCGCCGTGCAGTGCCTTCGCGACCGCGCCGCCAATGCCCCCCGATGCGCCGGTCACCAGCGCCGTCTTGCCTGTCAGATCGAACATGACCCTCGTCTCCTTCGGACTTCATTTCGCTCCGGTTATCAGCCGGACGCACACTTCGCCAGTGCCGCAAACCAGCCCTTGCCCATTCAGGCACATCCGGACCGCGTTGCCATGGGTTGTACCTGCCGGGCAGAAGTCCGGCGACCTTCGCCACATACGAATCCAGAACCGAGGTCTCCGGAGCGCCATGTGGCACGGCTGCATGGCTCTGAACAGACGTCCGGCGGGCGTCGCGCCTGCCAGACGCCCCGGCGTATCAGCCCTTCACGCTGGCAGCGGCGGCGGCCACTTCGGCCGCGGTGCCGATGTTGCGCACTGCGGCGGACCGGTCGATGCGGCGCACCATGCCCGACAGCGCCTTGCCCGCGCCGATTTCCCAGAATTCGGTCACGCCCTTGCCGACCATGTACTCAACGGACTCGCGCCACCGAACGGCGCCGCAGACCTGCTCGACCAGCAGGTTGCGGATCAGCGTCACATCGGTCACCGCACTGGCACGCACGTTGGCCACCAACGGCACCTTCGGCTCGTCGATGTTCACGTCGTCCAGTGCCTCGGCCATGATATCGGCTGCCGGCCCCATGAGGTCACAGTGGAACGGGGCGCTGACCGGCAGAAGAACGGCGCGCTTTGCCCCCTTCGTCTTGGCGATCTCGACGGCACGTTCGACCGCCGCCTTTGCGCCGGAAATCACCACCTGCGACGGATCGTTGTCGTTGGCCGCGGCCAGCACCTCGCCCTCGGCTGCCTCTGCCACGACGCCACGCACCGCCGCGAGATCCAGTCCGAGGATCGCCGCCATGGCGCCTTTGCCCACCGGGACTGCCGCCTGCATGGCCTTACCGCGCGCGCGCAACAATCGGGCCGCGTCGCTCACCGTCAGGGCGCCCGCCGCAGTCAGCGCCGTGTACTCGCCCAGCGAGTGGCCTGCTACGTAGGACGCCGCCTCGATGCTCACCCCTTCGGCCTCAAGTGCCCTGAGCGCCGCGATGGACGTGGCCATGAGCGCAGGCTGCGCGTTCTCGGTCAGGGTCAGCGTGTCCTGGTCCCCCTCCCAGATCAGCGCCGACAGCTTCTCGTTCAGTGCGGCGTCGACCTCATCGAAGACGGCCCGGGCGGCCGGGTAGGCTTCGGCAAGATCGCGCCCCATGCCGATGGTCTGGGCACCCTGCCCGGGAAAAATGAAAGCGCGGGTCATGGCCTCTCCTCAGCGTCTGATCCTTGGCCTTCAGGCAATACCGCCAGTGGGACAGCCATGCAACGCCTGCCGCACGATGCCTGTGCACCTGCAGAGATTGCGCGGCAGTGCGGCACGGGCACATGTTGCGGAAATTCGCACCAACCCGCACAGGAGCAATCGATGTCCCTGACCAACACCGCCACACGGTACGGCACCGTCGCCAAGACGCTGCACTGGGCCGTGGCGCTTGGCATCCTCGCCATGTTCCCCTTGGGGTTCCTCGCCTCGAACGCGGGGTATGACACGGCCGAGCAGCTGGCGACCAAGGCCACGCTGTTTTCCATCCACAAGACTCTGGGCGTGACGATCCTCGCGCTTGCCGTCATCCGCATCGCCTGGGCGGTCACGCAGCCCAAACCGGTTGCGCTGCACCCCGACCGCCGCGCCGAGACCTTCCTGGCCGAACTGGTGCACTGGTTGCTGTACGGCAGCCTCGTTCTCGTGCCGCTGTCGGGATGGATCGAACACGCCGCGACCGAAGGTTTCGCGCCGATCTGGTGGCCTTTCGGCCAAAGCCTGCCCTTCGTGCCCAAGAGCCCCGCACTGGCCGAGGTCTTCGCCACCATCCACTACGTGCTGCAGTGGGTGATGCTGGGGTCGGTCGGGCTTCACGTCGCAGGCGCCCTGAAACACGCGCTGATCGACCGGGACGCCACGCTTCGGCGGATGTGGTTCGGGCGGACGGATGCCGGAGAGCGTCCGGCCCCGCGTCACACCATTGCCGCGCCCACCGGCGCGCTGGCCACATGGGTCCTGGCGTTTGCCATTGCCGGCGCCTCCGGCCTGTTCAGCCACGACACCAGTGCGTCCCCGGGACCGGCCCCGCTGCGCCCCGCGCTGGCGCAGGTCGAAAGCGACTGGCGGGTGACCGAAGGGACGCTTGGCATCTCTGTCCAGCAGTTCGGAAAGACGGTCGAGGGCTCCTTTGCCGACTGGACCGCCGACATCGCCTTCGACGACAGCGAGGGCACGGGCCGGAAGGGCGACGTCGCCGTGACCATTTCGATCCCGTCCCTGTCGCTTGGCAGCGTGACAAAGCAGGCTCTTGGCCCTGAGTATTTCGATGCGGAGCAGTTCGCGACGGCGACCTTCACCGCACCGATCACCCGCACCGCCGATGGCTACGTCGCCGATGGGACGTTGAGCTTGCGCGGGACGGAGGTGCCGGTCACCCTGCCCTTCACGCTGGATCTGTCGGACGGCACTGCGCATATGGCTGGCACCACCACGCTCGACCGTCGCGCCTTCGGCATGGGCGAGACGATGACCGATCCGGCACAGCTTGGGTTCGACGTGCAGGTAAGCGTCAAACTGACCGCCACGCGCGCAGGCGGCTCCTGACCCAAAAGGCCATCGGCACCCGGTCACCCGCGAAGGGAGACCCGGTGCTTTGCGTCAAGGCGAATGCGGTTCAACTGGGCAGAGTACGCCACCCCTCTCGCCACCGGATGATCCGTGTGCCCGTGGGCTTGCGCAGCAGTGGCAGCATCGTGTCGTCAATGTTGAGCACCAAGCCGATCGGTACATAGTCCATCGCTTGATCCGCCATGCGCGGCAGCCCGGCAGGATAGAAGACCCACCCCGTTTCTCCGTAGATGCGGGCGTATGGGCTGGTCTGCCCGGTCTCCGGCGAGGGCTGCCGCCGTTCGAGCGCGCCCACACTGGCCGCGCCGGACAGGATACGGCCGTCGACGAGGGCGCAGGCGAGAAAGCGGGCCTCTTCCTCATGCGCATTCGCGTCGGCGCGCGTCTCCGGAACGGCCACGATGTGCCATGGCCGGAACTCCACCAGACTGCCGGCCTCCAGTCCGGCCAGGTTGTGCGGCGCGCTCATCAGAATACCAAACCAATGATCGTCAGTCTGTGTGTCCACCTGCACCGGCAGCCGCTGGCCGGCGTAGTCGTCCGGATTCGGCGCCACGAACTCCAGCATGACAACGTCACCGGGCTCCAGACGGGCCAATTCCGCTGTGCTGGGAATGAAATACGTATAGGGCGCCTCCGCCTTCAGCGGTCGCGGGTCCAGCAAGCGCCACGCCGCGCCGCCCCAGTCGCCATCTGGCATCACATCGAACATGCGGGAATACCTCCGTTCCGGGCCCTCTTTTCTGTGACGTTTGTGGCGCGATTGAGGAGGCGGGCCCTACCAAGTGCTTCGAACGAAGCTCGAATTGGAGAGAGACCAAGGTCTGCTTGTCGGACCCCACATCTCGAAGGCGGCGCCTTGCAAGCGCATCCGCACCATACGGATGGCCCCGAAAAACAAAGATGCCCGGCCTGCGCGGAAACGCAGGCCGGGCACTGTTCAGTCGGATGAATTGTGGCGGCACCGTATCCGCCGACACCCGTTGACGGATCAGTCCGCCTTCATCGCCTCGACGGAAATCGACACATCGACCTCGTCGCTGACGTAGGGCGCAAACGCACCGAGGTTGTAGTCCGAGCGCACCAGCGTCGTGGTGGCGTCGAAACCGGCCCAGGGCTTGCCTTCCATGGGGTGATCCATCTGCTGGTTCAGCTTGGCATCCAGAACGACTTCCTTGGTCACGTCGTTCAGCGTCAGGTCGCCGGTGATCAGCGCGGTGTCCTCGCCGGTCACTTCGATGGAGGTCGATTCGAAGGTCACCATCTCGTCGTCGCTGGCGTCGAAGAAATCGGGGGACATGAAGTGCTCGAACCGCGCTTCCCAGCCGGTCAGCATCGACATCACGGGGAAAGAAACGGAGACGGACGAGGCCGCCGGGTCTTCGGCATCCCAGTCGATCGTACCTTCGAAACCGGAGAACATGCCGGTGCCGGTCGAGTAACCGAGGTGGTCATAGGTAAAGACGATCTGGCTGTGGCTCGGGTCGAGCGTCCAGGCATCGCCGGCAAAGGCAGAGATCGGCAGCAGCGAGACGGCTGTGGCGAGAAGTACGGATTTCATGGTGTCACCTTTGTGGACTGTAAGATGACCCTCATGTCGCGGCATTGCAGCATTCGCACAACTGGTGCTGACTCAACAGGTTGTGTTGATTTTCGAACAGGTCAGTCGCTTGCCGGCGACTTCGCGAGGACGATCATCGACATGCCCATGATCAGCATGAAGAGTGAGACGCCCATCTTTATCAGCCGCAGATCGGTGGGGCCGTGTCCGCCCCCCACAAGCCATATGCCGAAGGCAGACACCATCAGGCCCATGCCGGCGCACAAAAGGATGATGCGGACAAGCAGGTGGCGGACCTGGCCCAGTTCCACGGCGTCCGCGGCCTCATGACCCTCCGTTGCCCCTGCCATCGCCTTCATTCCCGGTCTCCCGTCCCTTGCTGACCTTCGTGGCCCGTCGACGTCCGTGCGAGCGTAAACGGCAAAACCGACGGGAATGCGGCGCCTTCCGGGAAACTCCGGGGCAGAAGGAACCTGGCCTGGCGATTGCGCCGGACCTCCTTCGACAGAAGCGGGCCAAGCGCTTGACAGGTGAGTTTGCCAGGGGCCCACGGTCAGTGGCCCGTCACGATCCGCCTGACGCAGGATCCCAGCGCCGCCCAGCGATCCAGTTGGAATTACGCGGCTCTTGCGCCCTGACCACCGCAAGCCAGATGGCCACCGCCGCGACCGTTCCCGACAGCACCGCTTGTTGCAGATAGTCCCAACCCGTCCTAAATAATCGTGGCCTATTACCACATCCTTCACCTTGCGCTGGACACTAAGGTTGATCCGGCCGCCAATGTGACAGCCAACGGGCATTTCCGGGTCCGCCGGGACCGCTCCCGCGGCGTCTTGCAATGGCCGGCAAAGCGTGTATACGGGCGCTTCCTTCCGCATGAACGGTTGAACCGCGCGGTCTCTCGTGGGTCGGGCGCGGAAGGCAAAGCCCGCCCTTTGAAACGCGCCTTGATAGAAATGGAGTGCACATGCCGCTTTACGAGCATGTCTTTATCTCGCGCCAGGACCTGTCCAACGCGCAGGCCGAAGGCCTTGTCGAACACTTCTCCACAGTGCTGAAGGACAATGGCGGCAACGTCATCGAGTCCGAGTACTGGGGCGTGAAGACCATGGCCTTCAAGATCAACAAGAACCGCAAGGGCCACTACGCCTACCTGCGCACCGACGCCCCGTCGTCCGCCGTGCAGGAAATGGAACGCCTGATGCGCCTGCATGACGACGTCATGCGCGTCCTGACCATCAAGGTCGATGCGCACGAGGAAGGCCCCTCCGTCCAAATGCAGAAGAAAGACGAGCGTGGCGACCGCCGCGAGCGTCGTCCCCGCGACTGATCCCCAGAGAACAAGGAGCATAAACCATGGCTGCAAAACCGTTTTTCCGCCGCCGGAAGGTCTGCCCGTTCTCCGGTGAGAACGCGCCCAAGATCGACTACAAGGACACCCGCCTCCTGCAGCGCTACATCTCCGAGCGTGGCAAGATCGTGCCGTCCCGCATCACCGCCGTCTCGGCAAAGAAGCAGCGTGAACTGGCCCGTGCGATCAAGCGCGCCCGTTTCCTCGCCCTGCTTCCCTACGCCGTGAAGTAAGGAGGCCAACATGCAAGTCATTCTTCTCGAACGCGTGGCCAAGCTTGGCCAGATGGGCGACGTCGTGGACGTCAAGCCCGGTTTCGCGCGCAACTACCTGCTGCTGCAGGGCAAGGCCCTGACCGCCTCCAAGGAGAACATCGCCTCCTTCGAAGCGCAGAAGGCACAGCTCGAAGCACGTAACCTGGAATCCAAGAAAGAGGCCGAAGCACTGGCCGACCGTCTGGGTGGCCAGCAGTTCGTCGTGATTCGTCAGGCCTCCGATGGTGGCAACCTCTACGGCTCCGTCACCACTCGTGACGCGGCCGACGTGGCCACCGCCGAGGGCTTCTCGATCGATCGCAAGCAGATCCTGATCCGTACCCCGATCAAGGAACTCGGCCTGCACGAGATCGAGGTGCACCTGCACCCCGAGGTCATGGTCACCGTGACCCTCAACGTCGCGCGCTCCCCCGAGGAGGCTGAGCTTCAGGAATCCGGCAAGTCCATCCAGGAACTCGCCGCAGAGGAAGAAGCACAGGCCGAATTCGAAGTGTCGCAACTGTTTGACGACATCGGCTCTGCCGCGTCCGACGACGACGATGCACCGTCTGCCCCGGCTACGGCCGCAGAGGGCGACGACGACTGACAGGCTTTGTGCCTCAGACATTGAAAACCGCGCGGTCCCGGATCGCGCGGTTTTTTTTCGTTCGCACATCCGAATGCGAGCCGCCGCGCCAGTATTAATTCGGGCATACGCAGATTTGGTCAGAATTTGTAAACGTTGGCGGCTTAGGGATTGACGGAACAAAAGGCTTCCAGAGGTGTCCCATGTGGCCGTTCAAGTCCATCGCTCCCCAGACCGCATCTCCTAGCTCGGAGGAACTCGATCTTGCCAACATGGTGACCGACACCCATGCCGTCATTCGGTTCAAACCAGACGGGCAGATCGAATGGGCGAACGACTTGTTCCTCGCCGTTCTCGGATACACAAAGGAAGAACTTGACGGTAAGAACCACTCGCTGTTCGTGGACAAGGCCTACCGCGAAGGCGCCGAATACGCCTCTTTCTGGGACAGACTCCGGAACGGCGAAACGTTCACCAGCCAGTTCCCGCGTGTCACGAAATCCGGGGATCTGGTCTACATACAGGCCTGCTACTCGCCGGTTATGGGCGACGATGGCAAGGTTCGTGCGGTCATCAAGGTCGCCTCTGACGTGACCGAACGCCAGCTTGCCATCAACGACCTGAAAAACTCTCTTGAGGCCCTGTCGACGGGGGACCTGACACGCCATGTCGCGCCGTGCAGCGCGCCGGATCTCAATTCGCTTGCCGAGACGTTCAACGCTTGCATGAACCAGTTGTCGGAACTGATGACGAACGTGAAAAACGTTTCGAGCGACGTGAACCGCACCGCCGACGAGATGATGGCAACGGCGGACGACCTCTCCCGCCGTACGGAAACGCAGGCCGCCACGCTGGAGCAGACCGCAGCCGCCGTGGATCAGCTGACCTCCACCGCACGTTCGGCCGCGACGAATGCGAACGAGGTGCGCAACGTCGCGAACCACACCCGCACCGCCGCCGAGGGCGGGCGCACCCTTGTCGCCAACCTGACTTCGGCCATGGACAAGATCGAAGGCTCGTCCAACCAGATCAGCCAGATCATCGCGGTGATCGAGGGCATCGCCTTCCAGACCAACCTGCTGGCCCTGAACGCCGGAGTGGAGGCCGCGCGCGCTGGCGACTCCGGGCGGGGCTTTGCTGTCGTGGCGTCCGAAGTCCGGGGGCTGGCGCAGCGCAGTTCCGAATCCGCGAACGAGATCAAGGCGCTGATCCAGGCCAGCTCGGAACATGTCGGAGAGGGTTCCGATCTCGTGGGCCGCGCAACCACGGAGTTCGAGACGATCTTCCAAGGCGTGAACGGGATTTCGGAACGTGTCCAGGAAATCGCGCACGGCATGGAAGAGCAAAGCCAGACGCTGGCGGAAATCAACTCCTCCGTCTCGCAGCTCGATCAGGTCACCCAACAGAACGCCGCGATGGTGGAAGAGTCCCGGGACTCCAGCAGCCGCCTCCAGGGCGGCGCCCGCGAACTTCTGACCGAGATCGACTTCTTCACGGTCAGCGAAACAGGCAGTTCCGGAAGCTTTCAGGCGTATCAGACCGCCGTCTGACACCGCGGCTTGTCCGCCACACAGTCTCGGGCAAAAAAAGCCGCCCCGATGAGGGCGGCTCCGGTGCTTGGCTTTCCCGACCGGCGGTTTCTGTCCCGCCAGCCGCATCGGATCACTCTTCCTCGAGTGCCTCGACTTCTTTCTCAAGCTCTTCCTTGGAGACTTCCTTCTCCGTGACCTGCGCCTGATCGGCGATGTGGTCGATGACCTTGTCCTCGAAGATCGGCGCACGAAGCTGTTGCTGCATCTGTGCGTTCTGGCGGACGAAGTCGAAGAAGGCGCGCTCCTGACCCGGATACTGGCGGGCCTGGTTCATGATCGCCTGCGTCATCTCGGCGTCGGTCACCTCGACCTCTGCCTTCTGACCCAGTTCGGCCAGCAGCAGACCAAGGCGCACGCGGCGCTCCGCCAGATTCATATGCTCTTCGGTCGGCTCGATCGTGTCGTGGTTGTGGTCGTGCACGTCCGGGTTCTCTTCGTGCCACAGCTGGTGCGCGATCTGCTTGGCTTCGGCGTCCAGCAGGGTCGGCGGCAGATCGAAGGACACCATGCCGTCAAGCTGGTCCAGAAGGCCACGCTTCATGACCTGGCGCGCGGCACCGGCATATTCGGCCTCAAGACGCTCACGGATCTGACCCTTCAGGCTTTCTAGGTCTTCGGAACCGAACTTCTTGGCCAGCTCGTCGTCGATCTCGGCAGCCTTGGCAGCCTTCACTTCCTTGATCTTGCACTCGAAGGTCGCGTCCTTGCCGGCAAGGTTCTCCGCACCGTATTCTTCCGGGAACTTCACCTCGACGACCTTCTCATCCCCCGCGGAGACCCCCGCGAGCTGTTCTTCGAAGCCCGGGATGAAGGAGCCAGAGCCCAGCACCAGCGGATAGTCCTCTGCCGCGCCGCCGTCGAACGCTTCGCCGTCGACCTTGCCCAGGAAGTCGAACACCACCTGGTCGCCGTCCTCTGCCGGACCTTCCTTGGTCTCGAAGTCCTTGGCGGTGGAGGCGAGGTTGTTCAGCGCGTCGTCCACGGACGCATCGTCGGCCTTCACCACAAGCTTCTGGACAGTGATGGTGGACAGGTCGATCTCGGGGACTTCCGGCAGCGCTTCGTAGGACATCTCGACGCGCACGTCGTCGCCTTCCTTCCACTCTTCGCCATCCACCATCTTCACTTCCGGCTGCAGCGCCGGGCGATCGCCGGTGTTCTCGAAGTGCTCGTTCATGGCACCGTCGATGACTTCCTGCATCGTCTCGCCCAGAACGCGCGGGCCGAACTGCTTCTTGAGCAGAGCAAGCGGCACCTTGCCCTTGCGAAAGCCCTTCATCTCGATGTCCGGTTGCGCCTCTTTCAGCTTGGCGGTGACTTTCTCGTCCAGCTCGGCCGCCGTCACGGTGATGGCATAGCCGCGCTTGAGGCCTTCGTTCAGCGTCTCGGTGACCTGCATCGTCTCTTCCCTCGAATGAAGACGCGCCCCACGATGGGGGCGCAATTGAATTTGGCACCTTCTATTGACACGAGGACAACAGTGCAAGCGGGTTTGGCCGCCGCCCGCGCCACGGCGCGGGAGCATCTCCCGTTCGCCCCCGGCGCTCTGGGGGGCCAGGCTCGCGGAAGGACGCGGACTTCGGCGTTTGCATCATGCACGAGGGCCGGAATCGTGAGCCCACTTGATCGGGGATCTCCCGAACCTTGTTCCCTCAACAAAATCTCGCCAGCGACCAGAGACAATCTGCATCGCCTAAATCTAATGTTCAGATTTGAGGACCATTTTGGAGCTCATCGGCATATTTGAAAGGTGTTCCGCCATGAGAACCTCCACGAGCCTAGGCGCCGCATTCCTCGTAGCTGCGGCGACCAGCGCACTGGCAATCCAATCGACTTTGACGCTGACCAGTTGGGGGGAGCATTTCAATTTCGACAGCCAGACTACGGCGCTCGACTACACCCCTCTGTCGAAGGCCGAAAAGAAATGGAAACTCTGCGTCGTGTTTCCACATCTGAAGGATCCGTACTGGGTCGCAACGAACTATGGTGTCGTTTCCCACGCAAGAAGCCTGGGTGTCGCGGTCGATCTGTTCGAAGCGGGCGGATACGACCATCTGGAAGAACAGAAGAAACTGGTAAAGGATTGCGCCGCGGCAGACTACGATGCGATCCTTCTTGGCACTGTCTCCTACGACCAGATGACCGAGACGGTCACGGAAGCGGCCCAGTCCGTTCCGGTGTTTGCCACGGTGAATGCGATCCAGGGTGACGGAATCACCGGCATGGTCGCGGTCGATTGGCACGACATGGGGCGCGCCGCCGGGCAGTATTTCGTCGACAATTACCCGCAAGGCGGCGACGCACCAACCGTAGCCTGGCTGCCCGGTCCGGAAGCGGCCGGCTGGGTAACCTTTACCGACGCGGGCTTTCGCGAGGTGATGCAGAACTCCGCGGCCGAGATCAGTGCGGTCTACTACGGGGATACCGGTGCAGATTTCCAACGCGCCCTGGTGGAGGAGGCGCTCGATGCGAACCCGGACCTCGACTACATCGCCGGGAATGCCGTCGCGATCGAAGCGGCCATGGGCGTGCTGCGCCAACGCGGACTGACCGATCAGGTGGGGCTTGTTGCCGACTACTTCACACCGGCGATGTACCGGGGCGTTCGGCGCGGCATCATTTCGAGCGCACCGACCGACAGTGCCGCGCTGCAAGGGACGCTTTCTGTGGACCAGGCGGTCCGCCACCTCGAAGGAAAGGAAACGCCCGGCCACATCGGCCCGGTCATTTTCAGCGTGACAAAGGAAAACTCGTCGACATTCCCGGTGGACCAGTCGCTGGCGCCGGCAGATTTCAATCCGACTTTCAAGGTCGACTGACGCATCCCGCCTGAAACCAACCGCTGCGGGAACCGTGAAAATGGAGCCCGCAGCGACGTCCAAAAAAGGTTTGAAAAATGCCCACGGTTTCAATTCGTACAGGGTTGCTGCTTGCAATCGCCAGTCTCGCCGCGTTGGTCGCCATTTCGTCGGTGACGGCATTGTTCATCATGCGCTCGATTACCGGGCAACAAGAGATCGTAACGGAACGCGCCTTTCCCGCCGCCATAACGGCCACGGAACTGGAAGCGGAAACCGGCAGGATTCTCCAGTTCATGGATCGCCTTGACCGTGCGCCGACTGTGCAAGCCGTGGAAGAATTGGCGTCCGAGTTTGCCACCGCGATGGCTGAGACGAAAAACACGACACAAAGGCTGCACAGCCAGACCGGCAGCACGGCCTTGACGGATCAACTGGACGGTTTGCTCGTCGATTTGGAAGCAGCGATCACGGGCTATGTCGATATATCGCGCCAGCGGGCGCAACTCGTCGCGTCACAGTCGGACGCTGTCGCACTGATCTCCGACGAAAGCAGCAACCTGAACGGGGTCACCGACTCGCTTGTGGCCAATGCCAGAGCAACTGTCACCAACCGCTTGTCGCGCATGTACGACACGGTCGAAGACCCATATATGATCGACGATACATATGATACGTTGGACAACATTCTGGACATCGATCAACCTTATTCCACAAGAATGTCGGATCTGCGCAACAATGCGCTTTTGTTGCAGCAACTTTCGCTGAAATTGCTGGCGGCGAACGACATCGAAACCCTGGACGCGTTTCAATCGAAAATTTTATTCACGATCGAGACGATCGACCGCGAAGTATCAAGCATTGACGATCCGGAAAGGCAGGCTCAGGCCAAGGCATTCCTTGACAAAATGTTGACCGTTTTGGGCAGCGATGCGCAGCAAAGCCTCTACGACAGCATCGTCGAATCCTTGGCCAACCGAGACCGCGCCACGATCACGCGCGCCGAATTGGACGATCTGTTTGCACAATTCGAAAACACTGTCGCCGAAATCGTCAGCATAAGCGCCGCGCAAATCGAAAAATCGGTTTCCAAAGCGGCTCAGCAGGTTTCGGTCGGCAACATGACTTTGATCGCCATCGCAATAACGGCCATCCTGCTCTCTGGTGCCATCGGCTATGGCTACGTATCGAAGCATATCTTACAGCGGCTCAGTCAGCTATCCAACATGACAAAGGAAATGGCGTCCGGAAACATCGACATGACGCTTCCCCGTGCACCCGACGACGAACTGGGCCAGATGGTGACAGCACTCGGTATCTTCCAGAAAGGAGAAATCGAGCGGCGGGAACAAAAGGAGCGGGAACAAACGCGCCTGAAGGAAACGTCTGATTTTGTTTCCACGCTGAGCGAAGCCTTGCGCAACCTTTCAATGGGGGACCTGAGATTCCGCATAGACCAGGATGTCGGTGCAGAGTTCAGCTCGATTTGCGTCAACTACAATCAATCGGTGAACCGTTTGAACGAGATCCTGACCGATGTCGTTGGCACGTCCGAAACCATTTCCAGCGGCATGCAGAGCCTTTACAACGCATCTATCCAACTCGCGAAACGTACCGAGCAACAGGCAAGCGCGGTGACCCAGACGACCACAACCCTGGCCCAGATCAAGAATGAGGTAGAAGGTACGGCGTCCGGCGCGCGCGATGCATGGGAACTCTCTCAGAACGCGCAAAAGAAGGCCGAGATAGGCAGAGACGTGGTGGCCCAGTCGACGAATGCGATGGAGAGAATCAAGAAAAGCACTGATGAAATCTCTAGTTTCATTGGTTTGATCGACGATATCGCCTTTCAAACGAACCTGCTGGCGTTGAATGCGGGGGTGGAGGCGGCTCGAGCCGGCCAAGCCGGGTCCGGGTTTGCTGTCGTTGCCGCTGAAGTGCGAGGTTTGGCACAGCGTGCAAGCACGGCGGCCCAAGACATCAAGACACGCATTAACACCAGTGTCACAGATGTACAAAATGGTGAAAACCTTGCCAATGAAACCAGGCATGCGCTTTCCGAGATCGAAGATATGGTCAAGGAACTGAATACCGCAATAATGGATATCTCGACTACCGCTCAAAGCCAAGTCAATTCCATTCGGGAAATCAACACCGCAATGAATGAGATTGAGAACGTGACCCAGCATAATGCCGCGATGGTTGAGGAAACGAATGCGAGTACGGTTGCACTCCAATCGGATGTTTCTTCAATGCTGGATAGCGCTTCAGTTTTCAAGCTGGACGATCCCCAAGAGAAATCAGCTTCCCAAGAGCCGAAATTCACGCGCTCTTCCAACAGCCTCGAACTGTTTTCCGCCATGGCCAATGATGCGGATATCCCCGCAATGAGGACAATGACCGGTTAGGTCAGTTTGACAAATGGCGGAGCCAAAGCCTGATCGAAGTGATATCGACGAAGCCGAGGAAGCTCTCCGCGGTCTTGTCGTAGCGGGTCGCAACCCGGCGGGCGTTTTTCAGCTTGTTGAAGCATCGTTCGGCCAGGTTGCGCAGGCGATACAATGACCGGTCGACGCCGACGCGCATCTTGCGTGAATTTCGCATGGGGATGACCGGCAACACATCGCGTTTGTCCATGGATCTGCGCATGCTGTCAACGTCATAGCCCCGATCAGCCAGCAGGACGCTTGGCGTTGACGGGTCGTCAGCCATGACCCGATCAAAGCCAAGGTAATCGGATGTTTGCCCAGCGGTGATCTCGGTCCTCATCGGCAGTTCCAGCGGCATTGGCGAGATGGTGGATCTTGGTCGTAAACCGGCGCTGTTGCGCAAATCGGCGTTCGGGCTGAAGGTCCTTTTTCCCGCTGTGCTTCAGGCGATGGCCTCGATCTCGGCTCTGCCGGGGGCCGGGAAGCGGTTCACGATGACGATGCGGATCTGGATTTCGGCGGTCTGGCGGTCGGGGGTGAGCCATCGACGCGCCATCGGTCCGGGCGACAGTGGCGAACGGACATGATCCGCTCGCCGAAGAACTTCAGGCATTTCATCCCTTGGCCGACAGGGCATTGCGTCGGCAATGTCCCGAGAGGCTGAGCTTCGACCCGACTTCGGACATGGTAGCGGGCCCACGTCTTCCAGAGCGCCCTGCCGAGGTGTCGCGTCGCGCGCAGGATCTCGTTTCGCGCCAATGCTGCGGGGCAGTCTTCTTTCCAGGCGCGGCCGTTCCGGTGGATCGGTATGACGGCATCGGCGCCGTGCTCGACGATGGCGGGATGGCATCGGCGTGTGTCGGATGCGCCGTCCGTTGCCCGGCAGGGTCATGCGTCGCATGATCCCGAGAGGGGCCGTGACGGTGGCGATCTCCTCGCCCTCGGGAATGTGCGACAGCAGGTCTGGCAGCAGCGGGCTGTCGCCATGGCGGCCTGAGGTGAACTCGACCGCGCGTATGTCGCCGGTTTCCGTGTCCGGGGCGATGTGAACCTTGCGCCATTGCCTCTGGCCGGAGGCGCGATGCTTCCGGGCCGGCCATGCGCCACCGCCACCGAACGTCACCCCCGTGCTGTCCGCTGCCCGGCCGTGCATCGCGCGGTGATGTCACGAGAGGGGATCGGCAGGTTCAAGGGCTTGCCCGAGCGGCGACAGGGGATCTGACCCCGATCCGCGCTTGCCGTCGGCACAGCGCCGAACAGTCCGGAGCCGGCCAGTCGCGCCCAGCCATCCGGATCGGGCTCTCGACCGGCCCGACCGTCTGCCGCAGCGGAAGGCCGAACAGGCCGGGGCTCCGCCCGTTCAGGGCTGAAACGATCCCCCGGATCGTTTCCGAGACGCCCCTCACCCTTCAGCGTCAGGCAGGTGTGGATCGCGACATCCGAGAACGTCTCGGGCCGCCCCCGTTTACCGGTCTTTCCGGCGTGCCGGACCGTGTCGGGATCAAACCAGACCGAGAGCGAACCCCGCCGGCGCAGCGCAGCGTCATATTCGGACCAGTCCGTCGTGCGATAGCGGGTGGGCGAGAGCCTCGGCATGACACCGATCCAACGCACTGGATTCCTACAGTGAATCCTCATCGCTGATATATGCGACAAGCCCTCGTGAACCCTGACCCACCTCGTGAACGGCCAAGACCCTGTCGCGGATTCGCCCTTTAGCGCGCGCGGCCTCCCTCTAGAGACATTGCTGGCGCGATGCCCTGCCGGGCAGTGGATGATTGGCGCGAACCACACTTCTGTAGATCATTTGCAGGGCGTACGGCACCGCCCCGCTTTCGTTCAGCGCGTCTATTATCTGCTCCCAGAGCTCCGCCAGTGTCCAGCACCGGAACTGGCGGTAGACGCTTGACCACTTGCCGAACTCTTCCGGCAAATCGCGCCAGGTAGAGCCTGTGCGCGCGATCCAGAAAATCCCTTCAAGAGCAAGGCGGTGGTTGGTAGGTTTGCGTCCGTTCGGGGCGCGAACTATCAGGATGAAACGCTCAAAGAACGCCCATTCCTCGTCCGACATCAGGTCTCGTGCCAAGCGGGTCTGCATCGCAGATACCGGCTTGAATCCCATCAGCGCGTCCCGTGAATCCCTTTTGTCAACACGACCACCTACACGCTAAAGTACTGGCAAGGCCTGACCCTTTTCGTCGACAATGGGCGGATAGACTTAGACACGAACCCGGTTGAACGCATGTTTAAGCCGTCTATCTTGCTTCGCAAAAATGCGTTGTTCATAGGCAGTGACGAAGGCGCACATGCTTGGGGCATCCTGTCCTCCAACGTAGAGACCTGCAAGCTCGACAACATAAATGTTGAGTCCTATCTGACTCGGATTCTGGATCAGATCGAGGCGAAGCTGCCTCGACGCGATTACGCAAAGCTGCTTCTTTGGAACGCCCCTGCGAAACTATCGATCAGTCGTTAGATGGCGTAGGGCCGCGGGAATCTAACCTTCGCTCTGCCCGGCCCAAACGTCCAACCGGGACGGGAAGCGGTCGGTCAGGAGAATAGAGTGCGCACGGCGACGCAACGGTGCCCGACCGGCGCTCCTCCGATCATCAGGCGCCGCGGGCCCGGTAGCGCGCCCTCCGCCCGCCTGTTTGCGGTTCCGGCCCAAGCCTGTTATCCACCCCGGAAATGTTGAAAAGAAACGCAAAATGAACGCGTGGCATGTCCTGAACATGCCACCCTACATGGCGTGCGCTTTCGTTTCGCATTCAATTGAACGTCTAAAAGGAGAACCTCATGCGTACCATGAAGCTCGCATCCACCGCACTCGCCGCCACCCTCGCACTGCCGCTCGCCACTCAGGCGCAGGCTCAGGACGACGCTGGCCAGTGCGGCGAAGTTTCGATCGCCCAGATGGGCTGGGCCGCTGCCGAGGTGACCACAAACATCGCCAAGTTCCTGCTGGAGCAGGGTTATGGCTGCGATGTCACCTTGGTGCAGTCCGACACCATTCCCGCGATCACCTCGGTCGCTGAAAACGGCGAGCCGGACGTGGTGACCAACCTGTGGCTCAACTCGGGCGGTGAAGCCTATATCAAACTCGAAGAAGGCGGCACCATTCAGCGCCTGACCTCCGTGCTGGAGCCAGGCGGTGTCGAGGGCTGGTGGATCCCCACCTCGCTCGCCGAAGAGCACCCCGAACTGAAGACCATCGACGGTATCCTTGAGAACCCCGAGCTGGTCGGCAGCCGCTTCAACAACTGCCCCGATGGCTGGGGTTGCCGCGTTGTCTCCGACAACCTGTCGCGCGCGCTGGACCTTGAAGGCCATGGCATCGAGGTCTTCAACCACGGCTCGGGCGAGACGCTCGCGACGTCGATGGGCGCGGCTGTGACCGGCGGTGAGCCCTGGTTCGGCTACTACTGGGGCCCGACTGTCCCGCTTGGCAAGTACGACATGACCAAGGTGGACTTGGGCGGCTATGACGAGGCGGCCTTTGCCCCGCTGCAGAACCCCGATACCCCCGACCCGCAGGTTTCGGATTTCCCCGCGGCGCCGATCCTGACATCCGTCACCACCGAGTTCGCCCAAGAGAACCCCGAGGTGACCGAGTTCTTCACCAACATGACCTTCGCCACCGACCAGATGTCGGGCCTGCTGGCATGGAAAGACGAGAACAACGCCTCGAACGAGGAAGTCGCCGTCTACTTCCTGTCGACCGCGTCCGACACCTGGACCAACTGGGTCAACGACGCCGCGCGCGAAAACCTCTCGGCACTCCTTAAGTAATCGGATGCCCTGCCCTTCGGGGCGAAGTTTCTCAACGGGGCCGGGCAATCGGCCCCGTTTTGGTTTTCAACAACAAGGAGGGCCTGCAAGGGCCGCAATGCTCATATGGCAACCTACGATGGTCTCTTCGATACCCTTGGCCTGAGGGAGTGGTGCGGTGCGCAGGACTCCGGCGCACCGATGTCAATGGCCGACCTGCTGGCCAAGTCAAGCGGCGCCGATGCCGACACCTCGTTGCGGGACTTTCCATTTCCCTCGCTCGATGCCCTGCACGAGGCCTGCGCGGCCATTCCGCAGTCGCGCGATCTGACGCTTGGGCTGGAAACCGGCTTTCTCGGCATTCGCGATGCGCTGCGCGTGGTCGTCGATCCGCTGACCCAACCGCTGAGCTGGGCACTTGAGACCATGCTTTGGGTGATGACCGAAACGCCCTGGTGGGCCATGGTTCCGATACTGCTGCTGATCACCTGGGTGGTAGGCCGGTCATGGAAGGTCGTGGGCTTCGTGGCGCTGGTTCTTGCGGGCCTCGCCTTCGTCGACCACTACGAGGTCGCGATGCAGACCCTCGCCATCATCTTCGTTTGCGCCTTCATATGCGTATTGATCGGGGTGCCCATAGGGATTGCCATGTCGCGCAGCGATCGCCTGCAGGGCATACTGACGCCGGTGCTGGACATGCTGCAGACCCTGCCGCCATTCGTTTACCTGATCCCGCTGATCTTCCTGTTCTCGGTGACCGAACCCAAGCTCTACGGCATCGCAGTGATCCTTTACGCGATCGTGCCGGTGGTGCGCCTGACCAACCTCGGCATCCGGCTTGTCAATCCGGACGTGATCGAGGCCGCCGACGCCTTTGGCATGACCAAAAGCCAGAAGCTCTTTGGCGTGCAGATCCCGCTGGCGCTGCCCAACATCATGGCCGGCGTGAACCAGACGATCATGATGAGCCTTGCGATGGTGGTCATCGCCTCGATGGTCTCGGCCCCGGGCCTTGGCATTCTCGTGCTGCGCGGCATCCGCAACCTTGAACTTGGCGTCGGTCTGATTGCCGGTCTGGGTATCGTCGTACTGGCCATCGCGCTGGACCGCGTGACCAAAGCCTCGCTGGCGCGCATCGACGCCAGCCAAAGCAGCCGCTGAGGAGACGGACATGACAAAGAACGTGAAAGTCTCGATCAGGCACCTTTACAAAATCTTCGGTGGGGACCCCAAAGGGGCCCTCGCCAAGGTTCGCGACGGCATGACCAAGGCCGAGTTGCTGGAACAGACGAACCATGTGCTGGGCCTGCAGGACATCAACGTCGACATGAAGGAAGGCGAGATCACCGTCATCATGGGCCTGTCGGGCTCGGGCAAGTCGACGCTGATCCGGCACCTCAACCGGCTGATCGAACCCACGGCCGGAGAGGTGCTTGTCAATGGCGAGGACATCCTGTCGTGGAACGACGCGCAGATGCGCACCCTGCGCCGCGAATCCATGTCGATGGTGTTCCAGAACTTCGCCCTGCTGCCGCACCGAACCGTATTGGAGAATGCGGGCATGGCGCTGGCCACCCGCGGCATGGCGCGGCGCGACTATGAGGATGAGGCCAACAAGTGGCTCGACCGGGTCGGACTTGCCGGTCAGGGCGAGCAATATCCCCACCAGCTTTCGGGCGGCATGCAGCAGCGGGTCGGCATCGCGCGGGCTCTGGCATCGAACTCGGACATCATGTTGATGGACGAGGCGTTTTCCGCCTTGGATCCGCTGATCCGAACGGACATGCAGAACCTTCTGCTCGAGCTTCAGGACGAACTGCAAAAGACGATCGTCTTCATCACCCACGATCTGGATGAAGCGCTGAAGCTTGCCGATCATCTGGTGATCCTGAAAGACGGCGCAGTGGTGCAGCAGGGTCAGCCGCAAGACATCTTGCTGAACCCTGCGGACCCCTACATCGAAGAATTCGTCGCCGACATCAATCGCGCGCGCGTGCTGCGCGTCCGTTCGGTGATGACGGATCGCAAACCGGACGCTCCGATCGACGGAGAGGTCGCTCCGGGCGACAACCTGGAAAGCATCATCGCGCTGGCCGAGGGCAATCTGGACCGTGCCTTCGACGTAAAGAACGATGGCGAAACGTTGGGCTATATCGACATGAAATCCGTCGTGCAGGCCCTGGTGCCGCGGAGCGTCGATGCGCAAGATTGAGCTCTGAGATCGAGACCTCCCCGCAGCATGCCAGAAGAAGCGGAAGCGCTGCGGCTCTGGCTTTCATCGGCACCCGTTGGATGCCGATGAAAGCTTCCCGTCTCGATTTCAACGTCAAGTTTTGAAGCTGTCAATCACGAGGCGCAGCATCGTTTAGAGGGTCTCGAACCGGACCTTCGCTGAGATCCACATGGAGGCCCGCTCTGGGCCGGCAACGACGGCAGCAAGAAGGCAGAGCGCATTTATTCTTTATGCAGTTTCTGCACGTCGGCGTCGGTCATGCCGCGCGCGGCGAAGATCGGTTCCCCGCCCCTCGTGTCTGGACGCGCTCTCCTGTTGCGCCGAGCACATGGGGCGGCATTGGTGACCGCCCGTCCGCTGCTTGCCGCATGAATGTTTGCTCCGAGCCAGAAGAGCGTTTTTGCCTTAGCAAAATATCGGCACTATGCGCCAATATGCAGTCGGCAGTGGCCTCGGACAGCCCTCAGACTGGGGGCTGGTGGATGCAACGCTTACGGTTTTCGTGGATGTGTTTGCGCTAATATCCCAGTTTCTCGTGGGTATCGGCAAGGATCATGGGCCAGTGCGCGCGCACCCACCGCCTTCCTGCCGCTGCAAGACACGCTCGCGACGAAACGCATGGCGCGCGATTGTTTCGCAGATCGCCCTACTTAAAGACGTGAACCTGTCCCGCGCCGATTTGAAACTCAACGGTTTCATGTGGCTTCGCTCAAATTTCGACCAAGAAGGACTGGCACAAGACTCCAGCTTCAAATGGTCCGGTTTTCAGGCGGTCGCGCACACGAAGGCGCCCCTTTGTCGAAGTCCCGGCCCAATGTCCCCAGTTGGATACGCGTCAGGCTTGACCATTCCCGACCAACGGGACGCGAAGGCTGATACACGTGCCTGTCCGGACCTCTTCCAGTTTCACACCGCCGTGATGCCTGCGCATGACCTGCTCGACGATAGCCAAACCGAGGCCCGTTCCTTCGCCGTTCTCAAGCTGCGAGAAGCGGCGGAAGGCGATGTCCGCCTTGTCGAGCGGTATCCCCACCCCGTCGTCCCGCACCGTGATCACCGCCTCCGCGCCACGTTTGCCGGTGCTCACCTTGATCCGAGTCATTCCGTTGCCGCCGTGACGCAAGGCGTTTTCCACGAGGTTGGAAAGCGCCTCACCCAACAGAACCGGGTCCCCTTCCACGTCAAGGGTCGCTTCCGCCCTCTCTAACGCGAAGTCGATCTCACGGGACAGAACCTGCGGAGCGAGACCGCTGCAGACATCTTCGACCAACTCGTTGAGGTCGAAGCGCGTGGCCGGTGCCGTGCCGTCGTACCGGAGGCGCTCAAGAGACAACAACTGGTTAGCCAGACGGGCGGATACGCGGGCGGCGGCGATGAGCTCCGCCTGTCGGGCAGAACGTTCCTTTTCGTCGCGGACATCCGGCAGGGTCTCGGCCAGAGCCAGCAGCGCAGCGGCCGGGTTGCGCAACTGGTGCGCGGCGTCGGAAATGAAGGACTGATGGACCTCGATGCTGTCCCGCACCTGACCGAGCAGGCGGTTCAGGGTCGAGACCACCCCGGCGACTTCCTTGGGAACGGGACGGCGAATGCGGCCAAGGTCGTCCGGGGAGCGTTGCCGGATCGCCTCCTGCAGGTCGTTGAGCGGACGCAGGCCGATCTGTACGCCAAACCAGACCACCAGCGCCAGCGCCGCCATCAGGCCCGCCATCAGGACAATCGCACGCAGCGCCAGTTCGCGCGCAAAGGCCTGACGGTCACTGACCCGCTGCCAGACGGTCACGACCGTTTCGCCCGTCAGGTTGTCGATCGTGCGGTTCTCTATCATACGCAGGACCCGCATCTCTTCGCCCCGGTACGTGGCCAGATAATAACTGGGCACGTCGGCGTCAGTCGTCTCGGCGGCGCGCGGCGGGTAAGCATAGCCGGTCACGTAATATCCGCCCGGCCCGGTCACATGGTAGAAGATTTCGCCACCGCCCGCGTCCGAGATGAATCTGCGTGCGCTGGGTGAGAGGGCATCCCCATCGGAGATTGCGACATCCCGCGAAATCGCCAGCGCGGCTGCAAGCAAACTGCGGTCGAACAGTTCTTCGGAAGTCCGCTGCGCCGCCTCGAAACGCCACAGGCCAAGCAGGACGGACACCACGAGAAGGGGCGGCAAAATCACCAGGAAAAGCCGCAAGCGCAGTGACATGGCCCTGCGGAACACCCGCCTGCGCCGGCTATGCACCATCGACTTCCAGCATGTAGCCCAGGCCCCGGGCCGTCTTGATACGTATTCCGAAGGGTTCGAGCCTCTTGCGCAGACGCGAGACATGCGGCTCGATCGCGCTGTCCTCGGCGTCCGAGCCGATGCCGTAGACATGGCTGATCAACTGCGCCTTGGACACGAGGCGCCCGCGACGTTCCAGCAGGCACTCCAGCGTCGCGATTTCCCTGCGTGGGATGTCGAGCGCCTGTTCGTCCTGCATAAGCTGGCGTCCGGTGCGGTCGAAGACCAGCGGACCCAGCTTGTCGCGGGCCGCGAACTCGATGTTCTTGCGCCGGGCCATGGCGCGAAGGCGGGCTTCGAGTTCATCCATCTCGAACGGCTTGGTCAGGTAGTCGTCGGCTCCGGCATCCAGCCCCGCCACCCGCTCCGCCGTCTCGGAACGGGCGGTCAACAGGATGACCGGCGTACCATCGTTGCGGCGCCGCAAGGCCCGCAGCACCGAGAGCCCGTCCATTCCCGGCAGGTTCAGGTCCAGCACGACCAAGTCCGCGCCTTCCTGCGCAAGGAACGCGTCGGCTTCGGTGCCGTCGTGAAGGAGGTCCACCGAATGCCCCCGGTCCCGCAAACGGAATGCAATCCCGTGTGCCAGAGCCTCGTTGTCTTCTATGACTGCAATCCGCATGGTTACTTCTTTGTCATGTTGCGCAAGTTTCGCGCAAGGTTGGAACCGCAAGGTGCAGACGTTGGAGGAGGGAATCATTCCCTTGAAAAGATAACATGTAACGTGCCGGACATTCATCTGGCACGGCGAAGGTCTACGGGAGGATACCAATGACCATCAAGAACCTCGCAACCTCGGTTGCTGCTCTCGCCCTCATGTCGGCACCGGCTCTGGCCGAAGTGGACTTTTCCGGAGAGACGATCGAATGGGTCATCCCATTCTCGGAAACAGGCGGTTCGGCCAAGTGGGCGAACTTCTTCGCGCCGCTGCTGGCGCAGGAACTGCCGGGCAAACCGACCGTCGTCGTCAAGTTCATGCCGGGCGCAGGCTCGACCAAGGGCGCCAACTGGTTCCAGGAGCAGGAATACGAAGATGGCACGTTGATCTTCGGCACGTCCGGGTCGACCCAGTTCCCGTATCTGCTGGATGATCCGCGTGTACGCTATGAATATTCCGACTGGGTGCCGGTCATGGCTTCCGGTACGGGCGGTGTCGCCTACCTCAACCCCGAGGACGGCGCGAAATTCGACGGCTCGGCCAACAATCTCAAGGATGTCAACTTCATCTACGGTTCGCAGGGTGCCACGCGGCTTGACCTCGTGCCGCTGCTGGCCTGGGAAATGCTTGGCATGAACGTCGAGCCGGTCTTCGGCATCAAGGGACGCGGCGACGGTCGCCTGATGTTCGAACGCGGCGAAGCCACCATCGATTACCAGACCTCCTCGGGCTATCTCGGGGCATCGGCGGACCTGGTCGAGCAAGGCAAGGCCGTGCCAATGATGAGCTGGGGCGCACTGGACGAAGACGGCAACATCGTGCGTGATCCGACCTTCCCGGACATGCCCACCTTCAAGGAGGTGTGCGAGGCCACCGATGGCTGCGAAACCAGCGGCGACGCCTGGGATTCCTGGAAAGCCTTCTTCGTGGCGGGCTTCCCGTCCCAGAAAATCGCCTTCCTGCCGAATGGCACGCCGCAAGAGGTGGCCGACACCTATATCGCCGCGTTCGAGGCTGTCCGTGCGCGCCCCGACTTTGCCGAATTCGCGGCAAAGCAAGTGGGCAAGTACCCGATGTTCGTGGGCAATGGCGCCGCCAAGGCAACCAAGGAGGCGACCACGGTGTCGCCCGAAGCCAAGGCCTTTGTCATCAACTGGCTCAAAGAAGCCTATGGCGTGACGATCAAGTAATCGACGCGCCCGCGCGCCCCGTCCTCTCCTCCGGGCGGGGCGCGCGACATTCCTTGTTTCTGAAGACTCAACCGAAAGAACGGTGCGATGGATCTCTTTGCGACCGCCCTGCCGGCGCTTGCCGACGCATGGGCTCTCATCCTGCAACCTGTCGTCCTGGGCTACCTTGTCCTCGGCGTGGTCATGGGCCTTGCAGTCGGTGTGTTTCCCGGTCTCGGCGGCATCGCCGGACTGTCGCTGCTGCTGCCCTTCATGTTCGGCATGGAACCGGTTCTCGGTCTCGCGCTGATGATCGGTATGGTGGCGGTGGTCCCGACCTCGGACACCTTTGCCTCGGTGCTGATGGGGATCCCGGGGTCCAGCGCCTCGCAGGCCACCGTGCTGGACGGCTTTCCACTGGCCAAGAAAGGCCAGGCGGCCCGGGCGCTGTCGGCGGCCTTTACCTCGTCGCTGTTCGGCGGGCTGGTCGGCGCGGCCTTCCTGACGGTCTTTATCGTGGTCGCCCGGCCGCTCGTGCTGGCCTTCGGGCTGCCGGAAATGCTGATGATCTCGATCCTCGGCCTGTCGATGGTGGCCGTCCTCGCCGGGCGCGTGGCACTCAAGGGGCTGGCAGCGGCGGGTCTGGGCATGCTGATCGGCACCATCGGAGAGGCCGACGCGGGCGGTTCGCTGCGCATGGCAACTTATGACATCCCGTATCTGACAGACGGGCTGAAGCTGGTGATCGTCGGCCTCGGCATCTTTGCCGTGCCGGAAATCGTCTCGCTGCTGCGCCAGGACCGCTCCATCGCCAAGGATGCCAAGCTGGGTGCCGGCTGGGGCGAAGGCGTGAAGGATTGGGTCGCCAACAAGTGGCTTTCGATCCGCTGTTCGCTGATCGGCGTCGTCGTCGGCGTGATCCCCGGTCTTGGCGGCTCGGTCGTCGACTGGATCGCCTACGGCCACGCCGTCCAGACCACCAAGGACAAATCGAATTTCGGCAAGGGCGAGATCCGCGGCGTGATCGGGCCGGAAAGCTCGAACAACGCCAAGGAAGGCGGCGGCCTTGTCCCGACCCTGCTGTTCGGCATCCCCGGCTCCGGCTCCATGGCGATCTTCATCGGGGCCATTGCGCTGCTGGGTTCGGGCGATATCGAAGTCGGGCCGAACATGCTGCGCGACAATCTCGACATCACCTACTCCATCGTCTGGCTGCTGGCGCTGGCAAACGTGGTCGGCACGATCCTGTGCATCGCGGCTTCTGGCGGCATCGCGAAGCTGACCACCATCCGCTTCACCTATCTTGCGCCATTCCTGTTCATGCTGATCTCTTTCGCGGCATTCCAGTCGGGTCAGAACTTCGAGGACATCCTCGCGCTGTTCGCCATCGGCCTGATCGGCATCTTCCTGCGCCGCTTCGACTGGTCGCGTCCGGCCTTCCTGATCGGTTTCGTGCTGTCCAACCCGGTCGAGAAATTCTCCAACCAGGCATTCCAGATCGCGTCTTTCCGGTTCCGCAGCTCTTTCGAGGAAGGTATCTCCTACATCTTTTCGCCCATCGTGATCGTGCTGCTGATCGTCACGGTCGTGTCGGTGGTGCTGGGTATCCGGCAGGCCAAGACCATCATGGCCGAGGGCGACGTGAAGTCCGGATCGAAGCGCGCGCCCATCGTCTTCCTGCTGGTCATCCTGGCCTATGTCGTGACCGCGCTCATCAACGCCAACATGATCCCCGACTACAACATGACGGACAAGATCGTACCGTTGGTCATCGGGGGCATCACGCTGACCGCGCTCTTGATCCTGCTGGTGCAGATGATCCTGCGACCCGAGGGCGACACCATCTTCGCCGACAAGGAAATGGCGGGCGAGGACGCGGATGCGCCCTATGGCCTCTGGGGCACATTGGCCTGGTTCGCGGGGCTTATCGCGGCCACCTACGTGCTGGGCTTCATCCTCGCTCTGGCCGGGTTCCTGGTGACCTTCCTGAGGGTTCGGGCACAGGCCCCCTGGCCGAAGACGCTGATCCTGACGGCCTGCGGCATTGCGCTGATGTGCGTGATGGCAGGCGCCCTCAACCGCGACTTTCCACCGGGCCTTCTGCAGGGCGTCACCGACTTGCCTTGGCCGCTGAACTGATCCAAGGGAGACAGTGATATGACACAGACAAGCATCCCTTACGTGTTCATGCGGGGCGGGACTTCGCGTGGGCCTTACTTCAATCGGGCCGATCTGCCCGAGGACCGTGAAACACTGGCCGAAGTGCTGATGGCTGCCGTGGGCGCGGGCCATCCGATCAACATCGACGGCATCGGCGGCGGCGTGGCGGTGACCACCAAGGTTGCCATGCTCTCGCCGTCGGACGACGACTGGGCCGAAGTGGATTACTTCTTTGCCCAGGTCTCGGTCACGGAGCGGATGGTCGACTTCAAACCGACCTGCGGCAACATCCTGTCGGGCGTGGGTCCGGCGGCCATCGAGATGGGCCTCGTCACCCCTTCCGGCGACGAGACCGAGATCAGGATCCGCGCCGTCAACACCGGCGCAAGGGTGCTGGCGCGGGTCCAGACCCCGGGCGGCGTGCTGCGCTATGACGGCGACACAGAGATCGCCGGGGTGCCCGGCACCGCCGCCCCCATAGCGCTGAACTTCATGGGCGTGGTGGGGTCCGCCACCGGTGCCTTCGTGCCGACGGGCAACCTGCGCGACACCTTCGACGGCATCGAGGTCACCTGCATGGACGTCGCCATGCCGATGGTCATCGCCCGCGCGGCGGACTTCGGCCTGACGGGTTACGAGACCGTGCAGGAACTGGACGAGAACCGCGATTTCTTTGCACGCATGGAGTCCGTGCGCCTTCAGGCGGGCGCGGCCATGGGCATGGGCGACGTCTCGAAGTCCGTCACGCCGAAGTTCGGGCTTCTGGCGCCCGCGAAGGACGGCGGCACGATCTGCACGCGCTACTTCATGCCCTGGACGACCCATCCCTCGATGGCTGTCACCGGGTCGCAATGTCTGGCGTCCTGCGCGCTGACGCCCGGTACGGTGGCCGATGGCCTGCTGGACCGTCCGACGCAAAGCCCCACGAACGTCGTGCTGGAGCATGCCTCCGGCACCATCGAAGTGCTGGTGGATTTCGAGATGACCACCCAGTTCAAGCTCAATTCCGCCGGCCTGATGCGCACCGCCCGCAAGCTCGCCGACGGGCACATCTATGTGCCCGCCACGGTCTGGGAAGGACACTGACATGCCGATGATGAACCTGCTCGTGGCCTTCAACGGTTCGGATGGCTCGGTCGCCGCTCTGCGCTATGCCGCGTCGCTGGCGGAACGGCTGGGCGCGCATGTCACCGCCATACTGGCACACAGTTCGCACGAGGTGATCGACAAGCGGTCACGCTGGATCCCGAAGGAAGCGCGCGCGCTGCTCGACGCCGCCAACTCGGACATCCTGCGCGAGATCGAAGCGAAGTTCGAAACGGAACGCTCTGCCCTGGGGTTGGCCACCGGGCTTCAGTTGAAGGAAGTCACCGGCCGTGTCGACAACGTCCTGTCGGAAGCCGCGCGGCACTACGACATGCTCATCGTGGGCAGCCATGCCGACACCGACGACGAACATGTGACGCTGCACCCGGACCGCATCGCGCTGATGTCCGGGCGTCCGGTGGTTGTCGTGCCTGCGGGCTATGCCGGCGGCGGCGGGCTCAGCCACTCCGCGCTGGCCTGGGACGGCGGCCGCGCCGCGGCGCGTGCCCTGTCGGACAGCCTGCGCCTGATCGAAGACGACGGGCGCGTCAGCGTGCTGACCGTCGGGCCGCGTGCCGCATGGCCGATCGAGGACCTGATGACCCACCTCTCCCGTCACGGCGTCGAAGCCGTGCACGAGGAATGGCCGACGTCGCACCCTGTCGCCCCTACCCTTCTCGCCTGGTGCCAGAAGCATCGCCCATCGCTTCTGGTGCTCGGCGCATTCGAGCATTCGAAGTTCCGTGAAGATCTGCTTGGCGGTGTCACCTCCGAGGTACTGGCGCAGATCGACATTCCCGTACTCCTGTCGCACTGAGGATCCCCGAATGAGCGATTACGAAAAACTGAGCCGCGTGCGCCGCGATCTGGAAGAGATCCGCAGCGACCTGTCGCAGAGGATCGCCAAAGACGGTCCGAGCCAATCCGATCTTCTGATCCTGCACGAACGGGTCAGCCGGGCGATCAAGGCGCTCTCTCCCCAGAGCTGACAGGGCACGCACATGAAGGTCCACATTCTCGACGACTGGTTCGACACCTTGCGGGGGCTGCCCTGCTTCCGCCTGCTCGACGGCCATGACGTCACGGTCTGGACCGACCATGAACCCGACGAGGCGGCGCTGGCGGCCCGCCTCGCAGAGGCCGAGTGTGTCGTGCTGTTCCGGGAACGTACACGGGTCACGCGGGGCCTTCTTGAGCGCCTGCCGAAGCTGCGGCTGATCTCTCAACGCGGGGTCTGGCCGCACGTGGATGTGGCGGCCTGCACCGACCGGCGTGTGTTGCTCTGCTCGAACAAGGGCGCTGACGGCGCGAACTATGCCGCCGCCGAACTGACCTTCGCCCTGATCCTCGCGGCCATGCGCCAGTTGCCGCAGCAGATGGCTAGCGCCAAGGCCGGACAGTGGCAGATGGGCGTGGGCCGAACCCTGCGCGGCCGGACGCTGGGGCTGTATGGCTATGGCCGGATAGGTCGCGTGGTGGCGGACTACGCCCGCGCCTTCGGGATGCAGGTGCAATGGTGGGCCTCCGACGAGGGGCGCAGCCGGGCGCGCGTGGCGGGCGAGCTTGTCGCGGACAGCCGGGCCGCCTTCTTCGCCGAAAGTGACGTGGTCTCCCTTCACCTGCGCCTGACACCGGAAACGCGTGGCATCGTCACTGCGGACGACCTGGCGCAGATGCCGCAGCGCTCTGTCCTGGTGAACACGTCCCGCGCCGGGCTGATCGCGCCGGGCGCGTTGCTTGACGGGTTGAATGCGGGCTATCCCGGCATGGCAGCCGTCGACGTCTTCGACACCGAGCCGCTGACAGACGCCCATGACCCGCTGCTGTCCCATCCCAATCTGATCGCCACGCCACATATCGGTTTTGTCACCGAGGACGAGTTCGACAAGCAGTTCGCGGATATCTTCGAGCAGGTGAATGCCTACGCTGCCGGCCAGCCGATCCACATGGTCAATCCTTCCGTCTTCGAGCGATAAGCGCGGCCAGCACCGGCGCGCCGACGATCACGATGACGATGCGCGTCAGATGGTGGGTGATGACAAACCCGAGATCTGCACCGGTCACAATGGCCAGCACCGTCATCTCGGCCTGCCCGCCGGGCGCGAAGGCCAGGAACGCGGCCACCGGCTCTCCCAGCCCCAACCCCGTGACGACGCCGGAAAAGACCGCCGCGAGGACAGCCAGCACCAGTACGTAGGCGATACCTGCCGCGACCACGCGGGTGAGTTCCTTCCATGTGACCCCACGGAACTGCACCCCGATCCCGCAGCCGATGAAGAACTGCGCCAGCAGGATCGCCTCGGCCGGGGGCCGGGCATGGATCACATCGGCCAGCGACAGCGCCGCCGTGACGATCATTGGCCCCAGGATCGACGCTCCGAACAGCCCTATGCGTTCCCCGCCCTTCCAGCCGATCAAAGCGGCGACGGCCATGATCAACAACTCGTGCACTGGCAGATCGGCGGCCGGCGCTCCGATGGGATTGGTCAGACCGACGCCGTAGAAGTGCCCGAGGATGAAAGGCGCAAGCGTCACGATGATCAGGACGCGCGTGCCGTGAACCAGTGACAGCACGCGCGGATTGGCCCCGGCCTCGGTGCCGAAGATCACCATGTCCTGAAGCCCCCCCGGCATGGCCGCGTAATAGGCCGTGGGCGCGTCGAACCCCCAGAGCTTGCGGAAGAACGGCACGCCCACCAGCGCGATCACCGCGATGAACACGGGGATCAGCGCGACAGAGACCGCCATGCGCGGCAGTTGGGCGATGACGTCGGGCGTGATGGAGGCGCCGACCGCAACCCCGAGAATCGTTCGGGCCGCCACAGACACCTGCCCGAAGCCCTTCAGCGGCAGATGGGCCAGCGCCCCTGCGAGGCAGAAACTCATCGGACCGAAAAGAAACGGCAGCGGCAGGTTGCCCAACCAGAACAGCGCCGCCCCAAACGACGCAAGGACGAAAGTCAGCCCACGCTGCTGCATCGCCTTGTCGATGAAATGTTTGCGCAAACCGGCCTCCCGACTCTCTTGACCAAGCATTGAATACTCTTGTATCCACCCGCATACAATATTGATTGGGAGGGTTCAATGACGACCGAAGACGACGGCACCCCGCAGGGCAACGCCGCCTACGCCCGCCTGCTGACCGAGTTGCGCGAAGGCCGCCTGAACCCCGGCGACCGGTTGCGCGAGACCGAGCTGGCCGACCGGCTCGGCATGTCCCGCACCCCGGTGCGCGAGGCGATTCGCCAGCTCGAGGCCGACGGCATCGTCACCCATGTCCCCCGTCAGGGCGCGACGATCCGGACGCTGGATTACGCCGAGGTCATGGAGCTTTACGAAATGCGCGCCGTACTCGAAGGCACGGCGGCGCGGCTGGCGGCGCGGGCGGCCTCGGACATCGAAATCGAGGAGCTGATCGACATGAACCAGCAGATGTCGCACCTGGGCAACGTGCCCGAGGCCTTCGTGCTGAACCGCCAGTTCCATGCCGCGCTGCTGGATGCCGCCAAGAACCGCTTTCTCACCCGGTCGATCCACGCGCTGCAGAAGGCGCTGATGATCCTGGGCCCGACGACGCTGACCGAACCGGACCGCGCCGAGAAAGCGGTAGAGGAACATTTCGGCGTACTCGATGCGATCAAGGCGCGTGACGGCGCCCTGGCCGAGGCCGCCATGCGCGCCCACATCGAGGCCGCTCAACGGGTGCGGGTGCGCGCCCTGCGCACCCTGCCCAACCGTACCCCCGGCTTTGACGGAGACCTACTGTGAACCAAACTGCCGATACCCCCGACATCGTCGTCATCGGCGGCGGAAATGCGGCGCTCTGTGCCGCCATCACCGCCGCCGAGGCGGGCGCCCGCGTGCTGATCCTGGAATCCGCACCCAAGCCATACCGCGGCGGCAATTCCCGCCACACACGCAACTTCCGCTGTATGCACCACGGCCCGCTCGGCCCGCTGGTCGACAGCTACACCGAAGAGGAATACCTCGCCGATCTGATGAAAGTGACCGGCGGCAAGACGGACGAGCATCTGGCCCGCCTCGCCATCCGCACGTCGGAGGAATGCCTGCCATGGATGCAGGAACACGGCGTCCGCTTTCAGCCCTCGCTCTCGGGCACGCTGTCGCTGGCACGCACGAACGCGTTCTTCCTCGGCGGCGGCAAGAGCCTTGTGAACGCCTATTACCGCACCGCAGCGCGCCTCGGCGTGGAGGTGCACTACGAGGCCGAAGTCACCCACCTCGAACTCGACAACGACCGCATCGCCTTCGTCGAATATGCCCATCAAGGCGAGACGCGGCGCGTCACGCCGAAGTCCGTCGTCGTGGCCTCCGGCGGTTTCCAGGCCGACACCGACTGGCTTGCCCGCGCATGGGGGCCTGCGGCGAAGAACTTCCTGATCCGGGGCACGCCCTACAACCGGGGTGTAGTGCTGGCCGATCTGCTGGACCAGGGCGTCGAACAGGTCGGCGACCCGACACAATGCCACGCTGTGGCCATCGACGGCCGCGCCCCGAAGTTCGACGGCGGCATCGTCACGCGGCTTGATTGCGTGCCCTTCTCCATCGTGGTGAACAAGGACGCGCAGCGCTTCTACGACGAGGGCGAGGACGTCTGGCCCAAACGCTACGCGATCTGGGGCCGCCTTGTCGCGGCTCAACCCGATCAGGTGGGCTACGTCATCATCGACGCCAAGTCGCTGAACCTGTTCATGCCGTCGGTCTTTCCGCCGATCAAGGCCGACACGCTGGAAGAGCTGGCCGACAAGATGGAACTGCCCGCCGATGCGCTGGTGCAGACCGTCGCAGAATTCAACGCCGCTTGCGGTGACACCTCGGGTTTCCACCCCACCGAACTCGACGGCGTGTCGACCAACGGCCTCACCCCGCCCAAGACCAACTGGGCCCGCCCCATCACCGAACCGCCGTTCTACGGCTACTCGCTCAGGACCGGCGTGACCTTCACCTACCTCGGGCTGAAGGTCGACGAGCGCGCCCAATGCGCCATTGGCAACCGCCCCGTCCGAAACCTCTGGGCCGCGGGCGAAACCATGGCCGGGTCGATCCTGGGTCAGGGTTACCTCGCCGGCTTCGGCATGACCATCGGAACCGTCTTCGGACGCATCGCAGGCAAGGAGGCCGCCGCCCATGCAAACTGATCTGCTCCAGGAAGCCCGCCGCCAGGCCGAAATCTGCAATGCCTGCCGCTATTGCGAGGGCTACTGTTCGGTCTTCCCCGCACTGCACGCCGAGCGCGCGTTCAGCGACGGTGATCTCACACAACTGGCCAACCTCTGCCACAACTGCCGGGGCTGCTATTACGCCTGCCAGTACACCGCCCCCCACGAGTTTGACCTGAACCTGCCACAGGCGCTGGCGGATGTCCGGCAGGACAGCTGGGAAGACCTGGCCTTTCCGCAAGCGGCGGGTCGGGCCTTCCAGAAGAACGGGGTTCTGATCGCGCTGGCCACGGTTGTCGGTTTCGCGCTCCTGTTCTGGGCGGCGCGGTCTCTGGCCAGTCAGGGCGGCGAAGGCTTCTACGCAGTGCTGTCGCACAATGCCATGGTTGCGATCTTCCTGCCCGCCTTCCTCTTCCCGCTGGTCAGCATCGGCATCAGTTTGCGTCGGTACTGGCGCCATGTCGGCGCGCAGCCGCTGAAGCCGGCGCATCTGGCACAGGCATTCCGGCAGGCTGCCAACATGAAGAACCTCAAGGGCGGTCATGGCGACGGCTGCAACTTCGAAGACGAAGACCGTTTCACCCATGCGCGACGGGCGGTCCATCAGGCGGTGATGTATGGTTTCCTGCTGTGCTTCGCCTCGACCAGCGTTGCGACCGTGATGCATTACGCGCTGCACATGCCCGCGCCCTACGGGCTGTTGTCCCTGCCCAAGATCCTCGGGTTGTCGGGCGGACTGTTGCTGGTGGCCGGCTGTTTCGAGATGATCCGGCTGAAGTTGAGATCCGACCGGAACCTTGGGGCCAGCGGCGCCTTCGGCGGCGAAATCGCCTTTATCGGCCTGCTGGGGTTCGTGGGCCTGAGCGGATTGGTGCTCTATGCCCTTGGCCAGACAGCGCTGATGCCCCCGCTGCTTGCCCTGCATCTGGGCGCGGTCCTTGCCTTCTTCCTGCTGACACCCTTCACCAAGATGGCACATGGGTTCTACAGGCTTGCCGCGCTTGCCGCCGACGCGCAGAGGTGAACAGAGCAGCCCCCTTGGCACCACCAAGGGGGCTGCAGGCTCTTGAGGGTACAACCGGGATACGCCTGGGCACGGCCGAGGCGAAGGCCCGCGCCACAGCATTGGGCAGCAGAGCGAGAGCCGGAAGAACTCTGCTTCCGGCGGCCCTACGATGGGGAACAGAGCAACTCAGCCTAGCAAAATCGCGCCAGTAGCAGAGGTTTCACGCTCTGCTACGTTCCTGATCTCAATAATTTCCATCTATTTTCAACGTGGTGCGGGTGGAGGGACTTGAACCCCCACGCCTTGCGGCGCCAGAACCTAAATCTGGTGCGTCTACCAATTTCGCCACACCCGCTCCGTGGCGCGCTCCATAGCAAAGCCCCCGCGCGCATGCGAGAGAAAAAAGCACCTGCGCCAAAGTCAGAAAAGCCGTGACATCGCGCGAATGTTGCTGGACACTTCTGAAAAAACCAGAGGCAACCAGAGCAGGACGCCCAAGACATGACGAACCGACCGAACGCGCGCTTGCGCGCGCGGCATGTCGTGCCACGCGAGACGCTGAACGCAGTCTGCGCGGGTACGCTCGTGCTGACTCTCGATGGCGAGCTGCCCGTCGAATACCTGACGCCCGGCGACCGGATCATCACCCGCACCGCGGGCACCGCTCGCCTGCACGCCCTGCGCCACAGGCGCCTGACGGTCGATGCGGTCAGCATCGCGCATGGCACGCTGGGCAACGCCCGGCCCGACCGTGACGTGATCCTGCCCGGCTGCCAGGAGATCCTCGTGCGCGACTGGCGGGCAAGCGCGCTTTTCGGTGCGGCCCAGGCGCTGGTGCCGGCCTGCCGGCTCGTCGACGGCACCTACATCCGCAGCCTTGGCCGAGAGACGCTGGACCTGTTCGAACTGCACTTCGAGACGCCGCAGATCCTGTATGCCGACGGGCTGGAACTGGCTTCCGCGCAAACCGTCGTCGCCCCGGCCTGACCACGCGCCGGCGACAGACCTGCAAGGCAGCTAGAGGCCGAGGTCGCGGAAGACCCCGGGCAGCATCTCCGGCAGGTCCTCTGCGATAAGGCCGGGGCCGAAGGCGCGCGCCGCCTCCACATGCAGCCAGGCCCCCGCCTTGGCAGCCTCGTAGGCCGGCAGCCGCCGCGCCATCAGCCCGCACACGATCCCCGCCAGAACGTCCCCTGCCCCTGCCGTCGCCAGCCAGGGCGCCGCGCGGTCGTCGACCGCCGCATTCACCGCTGTCCGGCCATCTGGCGCGGCGATCACGGTGTCCGCCCCTTTGAGCAGGACAACCGCCCCGGCGCGCATCGCCGCCTCCCGCGTGGCGTCGATCCTGCTGACCGCGTCGTCGCCGTCCAGCCGTGCGGCGAGGTCGGGGAACAGGCGGCGGAACTCGCCGCCGTGAGGGGTCAGCACGCAGTTGTCATGCAGCATGTCGAACAGCGCCTTCGGCTCTCGCTGAAAGCGTGAGAGCGCGTCGGCATCCAGCACCGTGCCCCGTCGCGCGCTCAACGCGCCGCGCACCAACTCACCCGTGGCCGGCCCGAGACCCAGCCCCGGGCCAAGGCACAGGGCGTTGTAGCGTTCGTCCTCCAGCATCTCGGCCAGGCCAGCCGTCCCGTCGAGCCCGCGCACCATGACCGCGGTCAGTTGCACCGCGTTCTCGGTCACCGCGCGCAGAGGACAGCCAAGCGTGACAAGGCCCGCGCCGACCCGCAGCGCCGCCCGGGCAGCAAGGCGGGCCGCACCGCCCTGCCCCGGCGGCCCAGACAGAACGACGGCATGTCCGTGGTCGTACTTGTGCTGATCGACCCGCTTGGACAGATCAGGGAGCGTGTCGCGCGTGATGGTTTCCGACTGCATGGCACCTCCGGGCAAAGTTGGCCTGTTAAAGACCAATATCCTTGACGATCAGTTTCCCGCAATGCTCCGGGCCTTCGGCACGGCAATGGCCCGGCTTGGCGCGGTGGAAGGTCACGGTCAAGGCGCAGAACGGGCATGGGGGCGCCCATTCCAACGCGCCCTTTCCAGGGATCTCGCCGCTGTCCGCATCGAGACCGGAGGGGACGTCCACCGCGACCAGCTTTGGCTGGAGAAAGGCCCGATCGCCGCCATAGCCCGCCAGATGGCACAACACGCGCTCAAGCTCTCCGGACGCACGCCGGGACAGGCCGATGCCAAAGATCGCGTCGACCAAGACATCGGCAGCGCCGGTGCGTTTCACAGCGCGGAGCGTCAGCGGCTCGACCGCGCCCATTGCAGCCCAGCGGTCATGGTTGGCCAGGGCGTCGGGCGGCAGGCGGCGGACATCGCCATGAAAGAGCACGTCCACCTGCCAGCCGGCGTCGGACAGATGGCGCGCCACCACGAAGCCATCGCCGCCGTTGTTGCCCGGCCCGCACAGCACAACGGCGCGCCGGGCATCTGGCCAATGCGCCCTGATCGCCTCGGCCACTCCCCTCCCCGCACGCTCCATCAGCTCCAGTCCGGTGACCCTACCGCTGTCCATGGCCGCGCGTTCGAGAGCCCGCATTTCCTCTGCGGTTACCAGTTCCGTCACTACCTCGCTCCACGTTTCTTTTTCGGCGCATTTTTGTGCACACCGATTAAAAAACGATCTCCCATTCAAGTTCGCATGGCCATTGTCCCCCAACTGACATTCTATGTGATTGTGGGCTCAGGTCAGAAATGGTCTGCCGAAGCCCGACACGGGATGCGAAAAGGGGGGGAGAACCTCATGAAGAAGATCGAAGCCATCATCAAGCCATTCAAGCTTGATGAAGTCAAAGAGGCTTTGCAGGAGGCCGGCATCCAGGGCCTTTCCGTCGTCGAGGTGAAGGGCTTCGGCCGCCAGAAAGGTCATACCGAACTGTATCGCGGTGCCGAATACGTGGTGGATTTCCTTCCCAAGGTGAAGATCGAGATCGTTCTTGACGACGATCAGGTCGATGGTGCCATCGAGGCCATCGTTTCCGCGGCCAAGACCGACAAGATCGGCGACGGCAAGATCTTCGTAAGCCACGTCGAGCAGGCCATTCGCATTCGTACCGGCGAATCCGGCTCGGACGCGCTCTGAGCACCGGTTGACCTCACGGGGCCGCGCCCGCGCGCGCGGCGTCCGCGCAAACAAAATCCAATTCTGACAGAGAAGGACACAACAGAATGAGCAACGCTGACGTTCTCAAGCTGATCAAGGACGAGGATATTGCCTACGTCGACATCCGCTTCACCGACCCGCGCGGCAAGCTGCAGCACGTGACCGTGATGAGCGACCTGGTCGACGAGGACTTCCTCGAAGAAGGCTTCATGTTCGACGGTTCCTCCATCGCCGGCTGGAAGTCGATCGAAGCCTCCGACATGAAGCTGATGCCCGACCCGGACTCGGTCTACATCGACCCGTTCTATGCCGAGAAGACGCTCTGCGTGCACTGCTCCGTCGTCGAGCCGGACACAGGCGAAGCCTACAACCGCGACCCGCGCGGCACCGCGCAGCTGGCCGAGGCCTACCTGAAGTCCTCCGGCATCGGTGACGTCGCCTACTTCGGCCCCGAGGCCGAGTTCTTCCTGTTCGACGATGTCAAGATCGCCGTCTCCCCGAACAAGGTGTCCTACGAGGTCGACGCCGACCACGCCGCATGGAACACCGACGCGGAATTCGAGATGGGCAACCTGGGCCACCGTCCGACCTACAAGGGCGGCTACTTCCCGGTGAACCCGTCCGACGATGGCCAGGACATCCGCTCCGAGATGCTGTCGACCATGAAACGCCTCGGCATGAAGGTCGACAAGCACCACCACGAAGTGGCGACCTCGCAGCACGAGCTGGGCCTTGTCTTCTCCTCGCTGACCAAACAGGCCGACGAGCTGCAGAAATACAAGTACGTCATCCACAACGTGGCGCAGGCCTACGGTCGTTCGGCAACGTTCATGCCGAAGCCGATCAAGGGCGACAACGGTTCGGGCATGCACGTCAACATGTCGATCTGGAAAGACGGCAAGCCGCTCTTCGCGGGCGACAAGTACGCCGACCTCTCCGACGAGGCGCTGTACTTCATCGGCGGCATCCTGAAGCACGCCAAGGCGCTCAACGCCTTCACCAACCCGTCGACCAACTCCTACAAGCGTCTGGTCCCGGGCTACGAGGCCCCCGTTCTGCGCGCCTACTCCGCATCCAACCGGTCGGGCTGCGTGCGTATTCCGTGGACCCAGTCGCCGAAGGCAAAGCGCGTCGAAGCCCGCTTCCCCGACCCGGCGGCGAACCCCTACCTGTGCTTCTCGGCCCTGCTGATGGCCGGCCTCGACGGGATCACCAACAAGATCCATCCGGGCGAAGCCATGGACAAGAACCTCTATGACCTGCCGCCGGAAGAACTGGCCGACATCCCGACCGTCTGCGGCTCGCTGCGCGAAGCCTTGGCTGAACTGGAAGCCGACATGGACTTCCTGCTGGCCGGTGACGTGTTCACCAAGGACCAGATCGAAGGCTACATCGAGCTGAAGATGGAAGAGCTGGAAATGTACGAAATGACGCCGCACCCGGTCGAATTCGCACTGTACTACTCCTGCTGATCCAGCCTGACGGCACATGTTTTTCGGGACGGGCTCCGCGTTTTCGCGGGGCCCGTTTCCGTTGACGCAAAGTCACGTCAAGCCGTCATGTCAGAATGCCCGGAAACAATGCGTTTCGAACGTTCCGTTTTTATGTCGAAACCTTGGCGCCCTTCGGGTTTTGCGGCGGCACCGCCGCATTTGAACGCGATCAAGACGACTTCGGCACAACTGTGGCGGATTGCGTCCGATCTTGCCTAAGTCCCCCCCGGATGCGGTCCAGATTCTTCCCAAAACTGCGGCAAGACTGTCTCTGCAAGCAAAGAAATCCGGGGGAACCATGTCCGCAAAAGCCAAGTTCGTCTTCACAGGCCGTCCGTCCGTCGCTCTCCCGCAGATGGCAGACGTGCTCAAACCGTACTTGCGCGTCGAAGGCCTGCACGTCGACGACGTTTCCCTGAACGCGCTCCGGATGGCGGCGCCTGGCCTGACCTTGTCATTCGCCGTGTCGCACATGGCCGATGAAACAGTGGTCACGCTTTCGCTCGATCTCGGCGACGCAGATGCCTCCGCCCGTCTCGCGGAACTCGCCTACCGCTTCACCCGCGCACTCGACGTGACGTCGGTCATCTGGCAAGACAGGAAGACGGCCATCCCCCGCACGGCCTTCCTGGAAGGGCTCGACGCCGTCTTCGCTCCGGCTCCTCCGCCCATCGCCCCCCGCCGGGTCTCGGTCCGCCGCGCCGTGACAATGCGTCCCCGCCAAACCCGTGTCACCGACGACCGCTTCGACGCCCATGTCGCCGCGTTCGAGGACCACATGCGCGCAGCCTTCCGCCGGGAGGCCACCGCGGCCGAGATCGCGGGCGAGCGCGTCGGCATACAGAACCAAGTCTCCGACGTTGCCGGAAACCTCGCGAAAAACCCCGGGCTGCGCGCAGCTTCCCTCGTGGTCACGATCACCACGCTGGTGCTCTCCGGCGGCTTCTCCGGCATGATCTGACGAACGGCCCTTGGCGGACAGCAAACCGATGCTAGTCTCCCGTGAACTGTAGCTATCCGGAGGACCCGATGCGCCGTATCGTTCACGCAGCCCTGCTGTCTCTTCTCGCAACCTCGCCGGCATTCGCGGCGAGCTGCATCACCGACCAAGGCTCTTTCGGCGCCTACAAGGCCGCGTTCGCCCAGCAAGCGGCATCGCGCGGCGTAGGCCAGCGTGGCCTGCAGGCGCTGCAGGGGGCACAGCTGTCCTCCATTACCTGGCGGTTCGAATCCCGCCCCTCCAGCCAGACGGGCGTGTCGCATGCCGACCCGGCGACCTTCCTCGCCAAGCGCACCGGCGGATCGGCACAGGCCTTCGTGAACGCCGCGCGCTCCCGGATGAACAAAAACGCCAACCTTTTCAATTCCATCGAACGGCAATACGGCGTACCAGGCAGCGTGCTTGCGGTGATCTGGGGGCTTGAGACCTCTTGGGGCGGCTACCTTGGCAAGACGCCGATCGTCGGTGGCGCCGTGACGCTGGCCTCCTACTGCCGCCGTCATCCGCGATTCGAACCCCACGCGGAAGCTGCGCTGATGATGGTCGACCGTGGCATGATTTCGCCCAACACGCAGGGCGGCCCCTCGGGTGAGCTGGGCCATATGCAGTTCCTCGCCGGCAACTGGATGCGCTACGGTGTCGATGCCAACGGCGACGGTCGGGCCGATCCCTACAACGCCGCCGATGCCCTGGCCTCCGCAGCAAATCTCCTGCGCCAGAACGGTTGGCAGAAGGGTCAGCCGTTCGGAGAAGGCACGCGGAACTTCCGTGCCCTGTCGGCGTGGAACGACAGTGGCAACTACCAGCGCGCCATCGCCTATGCAGCCCAGGCCGTCGGCAACTGATCGCCTGCGACCGAAGGGCGGAATGATCAACCCAAAGTTGAACAAAAGTGCAACACTATCTCTTAAATTGACAAGAAAGTTGCGTCATTTCGCCCAAATCGAAACATGATCTGCGGGCACACATTGGCTAACGCGGCGCATGCAGCGCCGCCCTGCCACACTGAGGACCCACGCATGACAAAAGCCGAGTATCCCTACGCAGGTCTTGTTCTTCCCGACGCCACCGATCTGGATCCGGCGCCCTACGTCGAAAGCGCAGCCCGCGTGCTGGCGCGTCTCGACCCGGTGCCAGGCAAAGCGCCCAGCCGGTCTGTCCATGCCGACAAGGTCTTTGGGCGCCGCTACGGTATCCACGTCATCCCCGAGGAACAAAGCGTATATGGCCCGCGCGTCTTGCTGGAGGTCATCACCACCGATGGCGAGCCGCTCGACGACGAAAAGGCCGCGCGCATCCTGTCCGACACTGTCCTGGCCGCACTCGACCATTCCTCTGCCGACATCCTCGAATGGTATTCGCCTGACGTTCTGCTCGACCGCGACGACTTCGTCCGTCTGCGGTCCTACGTGTCGCCGCATCGAATGCCAGAGCTCGATGCAGAGATGGAGAATGAACTGTTCGAACACGAGAACCTGAACGGCCATTTCAGCAAAACCTCTCCTGAAACGCCTACGCCCGAACCGGTGGAGGAGCGTCTCAACGCCGCCGAGTTACTCGAAACCTACGTGAAACTTGAACCGCAGGAACCGGTCAAGCGCCGCCTCTCCGTCGCGGGCTACATGATGACCGGCGTTCTTGGCATGGTTTACTTCCCGGCCGCCGTCTTCGTCTACATCGCCAGCCTGCGTGGCATGGACTTCCGCCTGGCGGCACAGACGCTGGCGGTCACGTGCCTTTTCTCCGTTCTCCACACCACACACCGCCTGGACGGTGTAATGAGCGCCCTGGTGAATTGAACCCGCGGCCGGCGGTTGCCTGATGAGGCAATAGCGCCGGCCGACTCTATGACCTTGCAGGCTTCATCGACCGCGTCTTCGTTTGGAGAGGCCGACAGACCCGCGGCCTTCCAATTCCACCCGAAAAATGCGGACGAACGAGGCAGATCGGGTATTAGAATTCCCGCCCTGCTCGGGGCCGGAATCAATCATCCGCAAAGAGATATGTGCCAAACTCCTCGGAAGCTTTCCGTGACAGAAACTCATCGCGGCCTATCGGCTTCAGAAACTCATCGTATATGTTGGGATAAAAAGAAAGGGCATCCAAAAGCGCAGCCATCGCATCCATCCGCTTCGACTCGTCAAGGTAAGGCGCATGTGTCGAAAGGAACAATGCCGGACGGTTGTCTTCAAGATACTCCCGCATCGTCGGAATAAGATCGAACTCCGCACCTTCGGTGTCTATTTTTATCAAGCTGACATTTTCGGGCTGAGCCTTCTGAATAAAGTCGGCCCAGGTGATCGCAAGAACATGAACAAAATACTGTGCTTCGTTCTGCAACAAGCTGGTCTTGCTGTCGCCGGGGTTGTCTCCAAACGTCGCCATTTTGAGAAGGCCGGCCTCGGCGGCAACGGCCACGCCCAGAGCGTGAACGTTATGCAGTTCGTTCAGATCAAGGTTCCAGTTCAGGAACCGCAACGCTGTCGGGTCGGGTTCGAAGCAATAGACCTGTTTGCATTGCTTGGCAGCGTGTAACACCGTAGGGCCGATCCACGCGCCGATATCGATATACGTCGCTTCGGGCGAAAGGTATTTCGTGATTACGTCGAAAGTGCTTGGCTCCCAGCGTTCTTGCGACGCGGCGCTCCAGAAAGCGAAATGATATGGATCGAGCTTGAAATCGTTCCCGCGAATGGTTGCCGGGAAATAGCCCTTCGCCCGATAATATGCGCGGCCAGCCGACTTAACAAATCCGAGTACCATCGTGTTGAAATCTCTAAATGATTGCCTGTTCTTGAACCCATTCTAAACAAGGTTTGCCGTCACAAGTAAAGCGAGTCATGCTGTCGTTCGGCGGGTACGCTGGCATCGTGTGTCCGGGTTTCGCAGACGGCGCCAAGATCTTCGACGGGGTGGCCAAGAAAACCTCACCCCTTTCGCCGATCAGGGTCGGCAGTGACTGCGATGCTGTCGAACGGCACCAAGCCCCCATGTGGGGCGAAACCTACCGGGCCACGATGTATGTGTGGATCGAAAACACGACCGCGCCGGTCTGTGGCAACCGCACGAGGCATTGGCGTTCGCTGCGCGTGAAGGGTGCCGTTTCCTGGTCAACCTCCGGGCGGCGCGCGTTTTCCGACCGGGGCTGGAACAACGCGGGATCGTCATAGTTCAACAGGTTGTAGCGCCACAGCGGCCGACCCGGCTGCAGCCCGTCGAACAACCGCTGCACCCGCTTGGCAAGCCCCTCGTCATAGACCTTGACCGGGTCATGTATGCCCACCAACGGCCTGAGGAACTTCTCCGACAGGAGCCAACTTGCGGGGAAACACAAAACCGCGCCGGTCAGAACGTGGACGCCGTCCCGTGGTTGCATGAGGCACAAATCCTCCTGCACAATCACCCCAAGGGTGCCCAAGGGGTCGCTGCGATCGGCCTCGACGACACGACCGTCAGGACAGAAAATGCGCTCCCCCTCTCGTGAAAACCCTTCCGGCAGGTGCGCCAGCACGAGATCCAGCAATTCCCCTGCCGCCGCCTTGGCGTCCGGATCGAGCCGCAGCACATCGGTCCGCCGCTCGGACAAAAGCCTGACGCGTTCCGCCATCTGTCCAGCGTAAGCCTCGTCCACCTGCAGCCAGTCGGCCATGTCGAAGGGAGCGACACCCGGCAAGCGGCGTGGAGTCGAGACATCGTAGGGAAGGCGTTTCTGCAGGATCATGCCCGCATTTAAGGTCAGCGCCGCTGACCCGTCCACCCCGAACATGGACCGCGACCACGACCTGGACGACGCGCCGCTGTTTTGCGATGCCATCCGCCCCACCACACCACGTCGGACGTGACATCCCGCGACCGGCCGCGAAACGGCTCTGTGATCGACCGACATCGCCCCTGACGATGTATGGCAGGGCGTGTGCTGTAAGGGACCTGGAACACCTGCGTCCCGTTCAGCTCGAACGCCCGGCCAAATCCCGTGGGCCATCTGCGTTTCGCAAACATCTCGGCTCCCGGTCCGAGCGCAGACACCAATCGTTCATGACAATGAGCCGAGTCGCGAATACCATATTGCCTCTGGCAGGTTTTGCCCGTATCCGACGACCAAGGTGCCGGGCACCTGCCGCCTGCGGACGCGAGTCACGGTGAAGCCCGGATAATGACGACATCTCACCCCCGAAGCATTTCGCAGGTGGGCAATGCAGGCTCCCTCCCGATCCGAAATGCCTCCCCGGAGGAGTGAGCGATGTCTGTCGGACCCGCCCCACGAACCATTGAGAACCGATTTCTGACCCGATCCGTCGGACGCCTGTTCCTGTCGAATGCCCTGCCAATGGCTGTGGTCATGTCGATGGGCGGCCTCCTCAACGTGATCGACGGAGTATTCGTCGGCCGCTTCGTCGGCGCGCAGGCCCTGGCCGCGGTCAGCCTGGCCTTTCCTGTCGTCATGCTGCTGACCGCGCTGACCACCCTTGCCGGCGGTGGCATGTCGAGCCTGTTCGCCCGCCATCTGGGCGCCGGGGATCGCACACAGGCGGGTGCGGTCTTCGCGGCTGCCCACGGGCTGGCCATGGCCATCGGCGCGGCGCTGGTCATCGGAGCGCTGACGCTCGGCCCCGCTGTCGTCTCGACGCTTGCCGCCGGAAACGCAGAGATCGCAGGGATGGCGCAGCGCTACCTGTTGATCCTGATCCTTGGCGCTCCGATCCAGTTCGGGCTGGGCCTGCACGCCGATGCGCTCAGGAACGAGGGCCGCGCCGGGCTGATAGCCCTGCTCTCGGTACTGGTGAACCTGCTGAACATCGGCGCGAATTATGTGGCCATCGTGCTTCTCGGGCTTGGCGTGGCAGGCTCGGCCATTGGCACCGTGTGCGCGCAGGCGCTTGGCCTCGCCCTGCTGCTGGGCGTGCGGGCACGCGACGACGAGCTTCTGCCGCTTGGCACGCTCCGGCACGCCAACTGGCTGTCGGGTTGGGGCCGGATCCTCTCGCTCGGTCTGCCGCTTTGCCTGACTTTCGTCGGGATGGCCGTTGTGGCAAGCACCGTGCTTCTCGTCATCGGCACCGCCACGGCGGATCATGCCGCATATGTCGCAGCCTACGGCGTGGTGACGCGCCTCCTCGGACTGGCCTTCCTGCCGCAGATGGCCATCGCCCTGACCGTCCAGAGCATCACCGGCCACAACGCTGGCGCAGGCCGCATGGACCGGGCACGCGATGCCCTGCGGCTGGCCATGGCAAGCGCGTTTGTCTGGTGTCTTGGCGTGACGTTCTGCGCGACCTTCGCCGGTCAACCGTTGGGCGCGCTGTTCTCGAACGACCCGCAGGTCATTTCAGCGGTTGGCGCGGTCCTGCGCCCGATGACCGCTCTCTATGCCGCCACCGGGCCGGTCCTCGTCCTGGCCCTGCATTTCCAGGCATTGGGTCATCCGCTGCGGACGGCTGCGCTGACACTGGTCAAACCCTGGGTGTTGACGCCAATACTGCTCGTCGTCCTGAATGCCCATGCCGGGATCGACGGCCTGTGGTTCGCCTTCCCCATCGCCGATGCCGCGCTGTTTTTGCTGGCTCTGGCTCTGGTTGTCCGCGCCCGCCTGAGCACGGCAACCTCGGCATCCCCCTCTGCCACGGAGGCAACATGACACAGCCGACACTCGATTTCGTGAAAGCCCAGGCCAAGGCGCTCCGGCGCGCCTTGCAAGCCGAGGGCACGACGATCAGCCACGCCCGGTCCCTCGAACTCGTCGCCCTGCAGTACGGCGCGCGGGACTGGAATACGCTGCATGCCCGCCTTGGCAAAGGCGGCGCCGAAACGGGCCTTGCCTTGGGCGCACAGGTGTCGGGCCACTACCTGGGGCAGGCCTACACGGGACGGATCGTCTCTCTCTCGGGTCCCGCCGGCCATCGCCACGTCGAGATCGCGCTGGATCAACCGATCGACACCGTGGTGTTCGACAGCTTTTCGAACTGGCGTCACCGTATTCGCGGAATCGTCGGCAAGGATGGCCGCAGCCGTCGCAGAACATCGGACGGCACACCGCATCTGACGGTGGAGAAATCGCTGCCCTGACAAAGCGATCTGCGTGCAGCAACCATCCCGGTTTGTCCGCCCGGTTTATCCAGCTTCAAAGGCGGTAGCTTGCCCCAAGCTGCCGTCGAACACTCCGTCGAATGAGTCCCGGATTCCCGTAAGAAAATCGGACTGTTGTCACGGCACAGCAAGTGGCCCAAGACCTGCCCCTGCGCGCCCCGGTGTCAACACAACCAACGCCATCCAGACCTGTCGCGTGTACCTTACCGAGCCTCTCGGCCCTCTGAAGGCCCATGCCACGCGAACTTCGACCCGGAGCCTCAGCCAGCCCCCTCAGGCCCTTAGCGATTGCACTGACAGGCGCCCCCCTTCTGGACGATGAGTAGCATCCAAATGGGCCCTCCGCCCCCTGCGTACATCGCGCAGCGATACTGACGACTTTCTAATGAGAAAATGGTGCGATCGAAAAGACTCGATTTTGGAAAAGCTTAGGACGTGTTGACAAAAGGGATTCACAGTTCGGGCTGATCGTGATTCAAGCTGGTATCTGCGATGGAGACCCGCTTGGCACGAGACCTGATGTCGGACGAGGAATGGGCGTTCTTTGAGCGTTTCATCCGGACAGTCCGCGCCCCGAACGGGCGCAAACCTACCAACCACCGGCTAGGTCATGTTGACAAATGGCGCACCCAAAGGCGTATCGACGTGATGTCGATGAAGCCCAGGAAGCTCTCCGCAGTTTTGTCGTAGCGGGTGGCGACGCGGCGGGCGTTCTTCAGCTTGTTGAAGCACCGTTCGACCAGGTTGCGCAGTCGGTATAGTGATCGGTCCACGCCAACGCGCTTTTTGCGGGACTTGCGCATTGGAATGACCGGCAGGACATCCCGTTTGTCCATGGTTTCCCGAATGCTGTCAGCGTCATAGCCTCAGTCGGCCAGCAGGACGCTTGGGGTCGGCATGTTGTCCGCCATGACCAGATCGAAGCCGAGATAGTCGAAGGTTTGCCCCGCGGTTATCTCCGTCCTCATGGGCAGCCCTGCTGCATTGTCGAGGAGATGGATTTTGGTCGTGAAGCCACCTCTTGAGCGGCCAAAACCCTCTCGCGGAGTCCCCCTTTAGCGCCCGCTGCCTGATGAGGGGCGCGAACCACGGTGCTGTCGATCATTTGCAGGGCGTGCGGGACCGCGCCGCTTTCGATCAGGGCGTCCATGATCTGCTCCCAGAGCCCCGGCAGCGTCCAGCGCCGGAACTGGCGGTAGATGCTTGACCACTTGCCGAACTCTTCCCGCAGATCGCGCCAGGGAGACCCCGTGCGCGCGATCCAGAAAATCCCATCAAGAACTAGCCGGTGGTTGGTAGGTTTGCGCCCGTTCGGGGCGCGGACTGTCCGGATGAAACGCTCAAAGAACGCCCATTCCTCGTCCGACATCAGGTCTCGTGCCAAGCGGGTCTCCATCGCAGATACCAGCTTGAATCACGATCAGCCCGAACTGTGAATACCTTTTGTCAACACGTCCTAAAGTGAATCCTCATCGCTGATATGTGCAACAAGCCCGCACTCGATCCCCGTGCTTTGGCACCAGCTCAGCACCGCCAGCCACGTCAGCTCGGTTCCGTTGCCCGAGACCACCATCGCCGGTCGGCCACGCTGCATGATCAGCCCATCGAGTTCTCGCACGGCGCGCAGGCCGGACAGCGAGGTGTCCGCCACCAGCGCCAGGCGTTCCCGGCCATAGTCGTCGACCACGACCAGAACCCGGAAGCGGCGGCCATCCGGCAGCGACGTCGCGACACGAGCGACCAAGCGCTTGGCACCTCTGCGCCGCCGCATGTCCGCTCAGAGCCCAAGGTGCCGGATGCTGCGCTGTGAACGAAGGTCGACTATTGCTCGGCGTTGTTGCACAACCTGAGCCGATAAGGATTCACAGACCGAATCCAGCAAGTAAGTAGGGCGGCATGCCGAAGCCTGCACCTACCCGCTTCCGCACGACGAACTGGTCCGCCTACACTGCCGCGCTCCGCAAGCGCGGTGAGGTGCTGATCTGGTTCGACAAGGACATGAGGTGGCGCGCGCCGCACGACGGTCGCGCAGGCAGGCCACCGGTTTTCTCCGATGCGGCGATCCAGTTCTGCTTGTCCACTTCCCGGCAGGGTATTGCACAGCAATGTCCCGAGAGGGGATCAAAGTTCTGATCAGGCTTCCTCTGCGACAGACCGTAGAGATGGTCGCCGGGCTCGTGCGGCAGGCGGGGCTCGACTGGCCCGTTCCGGACGCGTCCACGCTCTGCCGCCGGCAGAATACCCTGGCGGTGCAGATCCCGTATCGGCGTGCCGATGGCCCGCTGGATCTGCTCGTGGCCTCTCGGGACATCGCTGCGTGATGCCCTGCCAGATGACAGACAGCACCGGCATCAAGTTTCTCGGCGATGGTGCCCTCTCATGGTTTGCAAGCAAACCATTGCCGGGTCCTAAATGGCAGGCTCGCAAGCACGGAGTGCAGGGTCCCTGCCAATGGCGAAAGGGTCATCTCGCCATGGACCCTGCCACCTCCGACATCCGGGCTGTAGAGTTCACGTCACGTCGGGACGGGGACAGCCCTCTCTTGCCCGAACTGCCCCCAGGTGCCACAGGGGGAACCTATCGGCACGGTGACGGCCGACGTTGCCTACGATACCCGCCGCTGTCACACCGCCATCCTCGAACGCGATGCCGCTCCGATCATTATGATCCGCAAGAACGGCAAACCTTGGAAGGACAACGGCCCGGCGGCCCGCGTCCGGAACGATACCCTGCGCGCCACGCGCCATTAAGGCAAGGCGTTCTGAAATCTTTGGACGGGCTACCATCTCCGAAGTCGCATCGGGGCGAAGGTGCGATGCTTCAAAGCCTTCGGCGACCGGATCGCTGCGATAGTTCCCGACAGACAAACCGCCGAAGTTCAAATATGCATCGCCCTCATGAACCGCTTCTCAGCCTTCCGCACCACCAAGATCGTGCGCGCCTCCTGACATCAAACGGGAAAGGGACAGGTGCGTCTGAGGTAAATGTTCTGCAACAACGCCGAACGCAGGACATCGTTGACGCCGGATCTGATCTTGCGCAGCGGATGCCGGAACGGGATGCGCTCCTCACGATCGACGTAGCTGGACAGCGACCCCGTTCCCTCGTCCGAACCGCGCATCGCCACCTCCGTCATACCGTGGTGCCGGTGGCTCATGATCTTCGATGCGCGTCGCGACCGGAATTTCTCAGCAGCCTGCCAGAAGGCACGCCCCCGTGGAAGGGTCCGCGCCGGGAGGGCGCGAACCTGCAGATGTCAAGCGCGGTAGTCGCTGCCCAGCCCTTCGATCGAGCGCAAATGGGCGTCCCACTCAAGTTGCAGGTCGCCGTCTTCCTCGTTCATCTGCGCGTATTGCCCGTGGACATGCGCAGCGATGCTGTCTTCCACCATGCGGAGCGGGCGCCCCGAGGATGTCGCTGCCACCTGGATCTCGCAGGACCGTTCCAGATAGAACATGTTGGAGAACATCTCGGCCGCAGACCGCCCGGTTGCGATCAGCCCGTGATTGCGCAGGACCATGACCGGGTGGGTGCCAAAGTCTGCCACGATGCGCGCGCGCTCTTCGAGGTCGAGCGCGATGCCTTCGAAATCATGGTAGGCTGTGCGATTGTGGAATTGCAGCGAAATCTGGTTGAGCGGCAGCAGCCCCTCCTCCATGCAGGACACAGCCACCCCTGCGCGGGTGTGCGTGTGCATGATCCAGGCTGCGTCATGCCGGTGCATGTGGACCGCCGAATGGATGGTAAACCCCGCCGGGTTCACCCGGTGCGGGCTGCCGTCAACCTTGTTGCCGTCTACGTCGATCTTGACCAGCGACGAAGCGGTGATCTCTTCCCAGCGCCAGCCGTAGGGGTTGATCAGGAAATGCCCCTCCTCGCCCGGCACGCGGGCGGTAATATGGGTGTAGATCAGATCGGTAAAGCGATGCAGCGCCGCCAGGCGGTAGCAGGCGGCCAAGTCTTCGCGGGTCTGTTTCTCTTCGGGAGACATCTTGGGTCCATTCCTCAATTGCGCTGGCCGACAGAGCCGCCGGCACCGGGCGCATCGCGCCCGGCATGGGCCGCAGCCAGGGTTTCGAGCGCCTCCGCCACCGCTGGCTCCGGCAGGCAGGCGCGACGGGTGTTCAGATCGGTGTGCAGCATGAGCGTTTCGATGGTGGCCGCGAGGCTGCCGTCTTCCTTCAGAATGCGGTGAAAGAGCTTCATCTTCTTGCCTGCCCCTTCGAGCACCTGCGTGGTCACCGTCAGCACCGCCCCCCGATGCACTTCGCCCAAGTACCGAATGCGGGTGTCGACGGTGAAAAAGCTCTTGCCGCTGGCGACATAGGCATCGTCGGCGCCCACCAGCTTCATCAGGCCGTCGGTGGCCCAGGTGCCAAGTTCGAGATAGGCGGCCTCGTTCATGTGACCGTTATAGTCGGTCCAGGTCACCGGCACGGCGCGGCGCTGCGTGACCGGCAGCCCGTCGATCTCGCCGTCGGAGTCCAAACTCTCCTCATGTGCGGTGATCACGCCCCCTGCGCCGCTGCCCGTGCGGCGCAGCCCCCGCAGGATGGCGACGAGGTTGTCGTCGCGCAGGGTTTCCATCCGGGCGATGGTCATATGGCCGGACTGCGCGTCTGACTGGTCGCTGATGGCCTGCACCAGCGCGGCGTCGAGATCGGGCACATCGGTCAGCCTGGACCACGGCCAGTGCAGCGACGGGCCGAACTGCTCCATGTAGCTGGCCATGCCGGCCTCGCCGCCTGCCAGGCGATAGGTCTCGAACAGGCCCATCTGCGCAAGCCGCAGGCCGAAGCCCATGCGCATCGCGTCGTCGATCTGCGCGGTGGTGGCGATGCCGTCCTTGATCATCCACAATGCCTCGCGCCAAATCGCTTCCTGAAAGCGGTTGCCGATGAAGGCATCGATCTCGGCATGCATCTCCAGCGGGGACATGCCGATGGACTGCACCACGGGCAGAGCCTTGGCGCGCAGCTCCGGCTCGCCGGTGATCTCCGCCAACGGCAAGAGGTACACCGGGTTGAACGGATGGACCACGACCACCGGCGCTCCGTTCGCCGCAAGGTCAGACGCCTTGAAACCGGAGGTCGAGGAGGCGATGAACCCACCCTCGGGCAGATGCGCGGCGATCTGGTCGTAGACCTTGTGCTTGAGCTCCAGACGCTCGGACACGCTTTCCTGCACCCAGTCGGCGCCCTGCAACGCGTCCACGAGGCTGTCGCAGAAAGTCAGCGCGCCCTCGGGCGGCAGCGCCCGGTCGTAGAGCGCGGGAAGCGAGGCGCGGGCCCGGTCGAGCACCGCGCCGATCTTGCGCTCCGCCTCCGGATCGGGATCGAACACCGCGACGTCCCAGCCGTTCAGCAGGAACCGCGCCGCCCAGCCGCCGCCGATGACGCCACCCCCGATGATGGCCGCCTTCTTCGTTGTGGGGGTCATGCAGGCACCGGCATGTCACGCTTCACGAGGCCAAGCTGGTCGCGGACCTCCTGCGGGCCCATCAGCGCCGCCCCCATGTTGGCAAGGATGTTCGCCGCCTTCTCCACCAACTGCGCATTGGTCGCCATGACCCCACGTTCGAGATAGAGGTTGTCCTCGAGGCCCACCCGCACGTTGCCCCCGGCCAGGGCTGCTGCGGCCACATAGGGCATCTCGTCCCGGCCGAGGCTGAACGCCGACCAGGTCCAACCGGCGGGCACGTTGTTGACCATAGCCATGAACGTGTTCATGTCCCCCGGCGCGCCCCACGGGATGCCCATGCAAAGCTGCACCAGCGCGGGATCGTCCAGCACACCTTCCTTCACCAGCTGCTTGGCGAACCACAGGTGCCCGGTGTCGAAGGCCTCGATCTCGGGTTTCACGCCAAGCTCGGTCATCATCGCGCCCATGGCACGCAGCATCTCGGTGGTGTTGGTCATCACGTAGGTGCCATCACCAAAGTTCATCGACCCGCAGTCGAGCGTGCAGATCTCCGGAAGGCAATCGCGGATATGCGCCATGCGCTCGGTCGCGCCCGCCATGTCGGTGTTGGCCGTGTCCAACTGCATCGGGGTCTCGACATCGCCGAAGGTCAGATCGCCCCCCGTCCCGGCGGTGAGGTTCAACACGACGTCCACCTCGGACGAACGGATGCGGTCCGTCACCTCGCGGAACAGCGCCACGTCGCGGCAGGGCGCACCGGTCTCGGGGTCGCGGACGTGGCAATGCACCACCGCGGCGCCCGCCTTGGCTGCTTCGATGGCGGCCTCGGCGATCTCCTTGGGCGAGCGCGGCACGTGCCGGCTCTTGTCCTGCGTGGCCCCCGCCCCGGTGATGGCGGCAGTGATGAAAGGCTTGCGGTTCATCTGAAGGGTCATGGGATCTCCTTACCGGCCCTTCCAGACCGGATCTCGTTTTTCGGCGAAGGCGCGGGCGCCTTCCTTCTGGTCCTCGGAGCGGTAGAGCTTTTCCACCGTCTCGAACTGGCTGGCGTTGATGCGGTTGAGGGCGTCCTGGAACTTCATGTCCTCGGCCTCGCGCGCGATCTCCTTGATGGCGGCAAAGACCAGCGGCGGTCCGGCGGCCAGCTCGTCGGCCATCTTGCGGGCCTCGGACATGAGATCGGCGGCGGGGACGATCCGGTTGACCAGCCCCCAGCAATGCGCTTCCTCGACATCGAACCAGCGCCCGGTGAAGAGCAGCTCCATGGCGATGTGATAGGGAATGCGCTTGGGCAGCCTCAGCGTCGCCGCATCGGCCACGGTGCCCGACTTGATCTCCGGAAGGGCAAAGCTGGCGTGATCCGCGGCAAGGATGATGTCGGCGCTGATCGCAAGCTCCAGCCCGCCGCCGCAGGCGATGCCGTTGACGGCGGCGATCACCGGCTTGTTGAGACCACGCAGTTCCTGCAATCCGCCGAAGCCGCCCTTGCCATAGTCGCCATCGGCGCCCTCGCCCCCCGCGGCGGCCTTGAGGTCCCAGCCGGGGCAGAAGAACTTCTCGCCCTGCGCGGTAAGGATCGCCACGCGCAGCTCGGGATCGTCGCGGAAATCGGTGAAGATCTCGCCCAGCTCTCGCGAGGTCGCCATGTCGATGGCATTGGCCTTGGGCCGGTTCAGTGTGACTTCGAGCACCGCGCCGCGGCGCTCGGTCAGAACGTTCTGGGTCATTCTTCCATCCTGATCAGGGCATCCGCCGCCACCGCGTCCGTCGCGCGGCAGATCAGCGGATTGATTTCGATTTCGTGCAGCGCACCGGCGTGCTGCTGCACCAGCTTTTGCAGTGCCATCGCGGTGTCGATGACCGCGTCGACATCGGCCCCGGCACGGCCCCGGTAGCCGGTCAGCAGCGGCGCGGTGCGCAGGCTTTGCAACGCCGCCGCGATGTCCTCGCGTGTGGCCGGGATCAGCACCGAGGCGGTGTCGCGGATCAGTTCAGTTAGGATCCCGCCAAGCCCCAGCGTCAGCACGAAGCCATGCGCCGCATCGCGCGTGACGCCGATGATCAGCTCGGCCACGGTGCCGGTGATCATCTCTTCCACGAGAAAGCTCTCGGCCGGCATCTTCGCGGCGGCCTCGGCCACCGCCTGCGCGGTGGCGAGGTTCAGCACCACCGCCCCGGCCTCGGTCTTGTGAGCGATGCCCTCGCCTTTGAGCACCACGGGAAAGCCGATCCGCGCGGCAGCCTCGGCAGCCTCGGCCGGATCACCGGCACGGGAGGCGCCAGGTACCCGCACGCCGAAGCTCTTGAGCAGCGCCTTGGCCTCGGCCTCGGAGAACACCCGCGCAGCGCCATGTCCATTCACCGGCAGGGTCACCGGGTCTGGACGGGCGTTGCGGCGGTCCGGCGCGGTAACGGCGGCGCGGATCGCCCGCAGCGCATCTCCCATACCACAGAGCGGGACGATCCCCATGGTCATCGCCCTTTGCGCCACCGCCTCGGGCAACCCCTCGGAGAGCAGCGAGACCATCGCCATCGGCGTGCCTGTGATTTCGCGGGCCTTCGCAACGGCACGCAGGACCTGATCGTAATCGGGCGCCTCGAACCGGTCGTTGCGGGGGTAGTCCAGCACGACGCAGCCAAGCCCAAGCTCCGCCGTGCAGAGCGCCGTGAAGGTCGCCGTCAGCGCGTCTTCGTCGCCCCAGATATAGGTGTTGTAATCCAGCGGATTGGCGAGCGCGACCTTGGGGCCGAGCACCGCGCGCAGGCCGGTTTTCTGCGTATCGGTCAGCGCCGGATAGGTGACCCCCGCGATTTCGCCCATATCCGCCATCAACGACGCCTCGCCTCCGGAACAGGAGGCCGAAGCGATGCGCGACGACCGTAGCCCGCCGGTCACGTGCAGGATCTTCAGCGTCTCGACCAGCTCGGTCGGCGTGTCCACCTGTGCGATGTCCAGCCGCCGCAAGAGCGCCCGCGCGCCCGCGTCCGAGCCGGTGAGCGAGGCCGTATGCGACACCGCCGCCGTCTGCGCCTGCTCGGACGCGCCGACGCGCAGCGCGACGATGGGCTTGCCCAGTTCGGCGGCACGGCCGGCCAGCGCTTCGAAGGCAGGCAGATCGCTGATCCCTTCGATGTGCAGGCCAAGCGCGGTGATGCGCGGATCTTCAAGCAGCGCAATGCCGAGATCCGACATCGAGGTCTGCGCCTGATTGCCCGCCGCGACCACGGCGGCGAGCGGCAGGCCGCGCCGTTGCATGGTCAGGTTGATGAGCACGTTGGAGGACTGGCCGATCACGGCCACGCCGGACTCGACCGGTGACATTCCGTGCCGGTCGGGCCAGAGCGCCATGCCATCCAGCGCATTGACGATGCCATAGCAGTTCGGCCCCAGAACCCGCATCTCTCCGGCCGCGTCTACAAGCTGCGCCTGAAGCGCGTCGCCATCGACAAGCTCGGACACCGCCTCCGAGAAGCCGGCGGCGAAACAGACCGCGCCACCGCATCCCATGGCGGAGAGCTCGCGCGCCATGGTCACCGTCAGCTCCCGGTTGACGCCGATGAAGGCCGCGTCGGGCACCCCCGGCAAGGAGGCGAGGTCCGGATAGGCGGGCACCCCGCCGACCTCCGATTTCTTCGGATGCACGGGCCATATCGGCCCGGCAAAGCCGGTGGCACGGCACTGGCGCACCACCGCCTCGCACCAAGCGCCGCCACCGATCACGGTGACGGCCTTCGGCGAGAAGAACCGGCTTAGCGGCGACATGGCTCAGGCTCCCAGCGGCCGGAAAATCTCCCGGCTGATGATGTGGCGCTGGATCTCGGACGTGCCGTCCCAGATGCGCTCCACCCGCGCGTCACGCCAGAAGCGTTCGATCGGCAGTTCGTCCATCAGACCCATGCCGCCGTGGATCTGGAGGGCCGCATCGGTGACGCGGGCAAGCATCTCCGAGGCATAGAGCTTGGCCGAGGCGATCTCGCGGTTTGCGGGCAGCCCCTGGTCGAGACGCCAGGCGGCGGCGAGGGTCAGCCAGTCGGCGGCGTCGATCTCGGTGATCATGTCGGCGATCTGGAAGCTCACGCCCTGGAACTTGCCGATGGGCTGGCCGAACTGCTTGCGTTCGGCGGCATATTGCACCGCGTGGTCATAGACCCGGCGCGCCCGACCGACAGAGTTGGTCGCGACGGTGATGCGCGTGGCATAGAGCCATTCGTTCATCACGTCGAAGCCGCCGTCGACCTCGCCCAGCACCTGCGCGTCAGACAGACGGCAGTTGTCGAAATAGAGGATGCTGTTCTGGTAGCCCCGGTGCGACACGGAATTGTAGCCGCGCGCGATCTCGAACCCCGGCGTGCCGCGATCCACCAGGAAACAGGTGATGCGCTTCTTGGGGCCGCGCGGGGTCTCATCGACGCCGGTGGCGACGAAGACGATGACGAAATCCGCGTGCTCCGCGCCGGAGATGAAGTGCTTGGAGCCGTTCACCACCCAGTCGCCTCCGTCGCGCACAGCCGAGCATTTCATGCCCCGCACGTCGGACCCGGCGTCCGGTTCGGTCATCGCGAGCGCATCCATCTTCTCCCCGCGCACCGCAGGCATCAGATACTTCTCGACCTGCTCGCCCTCGCAGGCCATCAGGATGTTCTGCGGGCGCCCGAAGAAATGGGTCAGTGCCATCGAGCCGCGGCCAAGCTCGCGCTCGACCAGCGCGAAATCGACGTGGGACAGGCCCGGGCCGCCGACGCTCTCGGGGAAGTTCGAAGCGTAAAAGCCCAGGTCGAGGCACTTTTGCTTGATGTTCTGCGCAATCTCGGCGGGCACCTCGCCGGTGCGCTCGACGAGCGCCTCGTGCGGGTAGATCTCGTTCTCGACGAAACTACGGACGGTGGAGACGATCATCTCCTGTTCTTCGGTCAGTCCAAAATGCATGGGTCACACTTTTCTTTTGTGCGGAAGGTCCGGGGTGGGTTCGGTCCACGCCCGGGCTGCGGGCGCGGGAATGGGGCGGGATCAGCGCAAGCTTTCCTTGCGCATCAACATCGCGGCGCGGATGACGACCAGCAAGGTTACCACGCAGATCAGCAACACCGAAAGCGCGGCGATCGAAGGATCGACATTGTCACGCAGTCCCATCCACATGCGGCGCGGCAGGGTGATCGTCTCGACCGAGGTGACGAAGAGCGTCACACCGATCTCGTCCCAGCTGAGCAGGAAGCACAGGAAGAACGCGCCGATCAGGCCGAAGCGGATGTTGGGGATGATGACTCCGAAGACGCGGGTCGGCACGCTTGCCCCCATCGACTGTGCGGCAAGGTCCATACGCCGGTCGAGCTGGCTGAGCGAGACCATGATCACCACCACAGCGTATGGCACGACCATGACCATGTGCGCCAGCACCACTCCGCCGAGCTTGTCGTAGGCGATGATGTCGTTCCAGCGGGCCATCTTGTTGAGGAAGAAATACAGCGTCAGCGAAGACACCACGGGCGGAGCCATCATCGGCAGCAGCACGAAGCCGGTCATCAGCCCCGCGCCGCGCGGACGCAGCATCCAGATGCCGATGCAGAAGGCCGCCGCCAGCGCCACCGCAAGGAAGCTGGCCAGAACGCCGACCTGCACCGATGTCAGAAGGCTCTGCCCCCACTCGGCATCTTCGAAGAGCGCGGCGTAGTGCCGCCAGGACCATTCGCCGTTCGGCAGGGACAGGTAGCGCCGCGACGTGAAGCTGACCGGGACCACCGCGATCAGCGGCATCAGCAGGAAGACCGCGACGAGGCCCGAGAGGAGCGTGGCGATGACGCCGGGACGAAGCCTGTTCATTTCGCCATCTCCCCGTAGCGGCGCATCAGCACGTAGAGGATGCCCCCGACCCCGAGCATCAGCACCACGCTCATCGCGGCGGCCATGCCCCATTGCGGGATCTGGAAGATCCAGAGGTAGATCAGTTCCGCCACCAGCACCGACTGTCCACCGCCCAGCAGCGCGGGCGTCACGTAGAAACCGATGGAGAAGACGAACACGAGCAGGGTCGCGCCCAGGATGCCGCTGGAGGTCATCGGCAGGAAAACCTGCCAGAAGATCCGCAGCCGCGATGCGCCCATTCCGTCGGCTGCGGTCAGCACGCGTTCATCGACGTTGCGCATGGCCGTGGCGAGCGGAAAGACCGCGAAAGGGATCAGGTAGTGCGACATGCCGACGACCACGGCAAACTCGTTGCGGGTCATCTGGATGGCGCTGTCGATCAGCCCCATGTCCTGCAGCCACGTGTTCAGCAGGCCACGGTTGGACAGCATCGACAGCCAGCCGAACGCGCGGCTGAGAACCGAGATCCAGAACGGGATCATGATGCACAGCTCGGTGATAGAGCGCACCAGCGGCGAGCCCCGCACCCAGAGCAGTGTGATGACATAGGCGCAGCTTACCGACACGGCGGTGACCATCACGCACAGGCGCAGGGTCCGCCAGATGACGCCAGTGGGCAGATCCTCGGTCAGCACGCGGCTGTACTGGGCCAGCCCCGGATCGGGGTCGGTGAAGCTCAGCTGCACGATCCCCAGGAACGGCAGCAGGTAGCTGACTCCGAGAAACAGCAGCACGGGACATATGAGAAAGAGGAAGGCGCGCATGGGGTCTCCGGTCCGCCGCCCCGGTCAAGGGCGGCGGTCGTTGAAAATCAGGCGGAGGCGTCGATCAGGCCGAGATGATCTGAAGATAGGCGTCGAGCGCGGCGCCGTAGTTTTCTTCGTACCAGTCGGTGTCCAGAGCGATCTGCTTCGGCAGGTTCTCGGGATCCATCGCATTGAAGCGGCGCTCGTCTTCGGGGATCAGCGCGTCGGCGGCGGGGTTCGACGGCGCGTTGCCCAGCATCTGGAACAGCACGACCTGGCGCTCTGGCTCCTGCGTGGCGGCGATGTAGCGCATCGCGGCCTCGGTGCCGCCCGGGTTGTCCTTGAGCACGCCGATGCCGCCCGGGCCGATGATGCCATCCTGCCAGGTGAAGGTGATCTCGCCTTCGGTATCCTTGTGCAGCAGGCTCGCGCGGGTATTCCAGATCAGCGCCATCGACACGTCGCCGTTCAGCAGCAGCGACTGGCTTTCCGCGCCGCCGCCCCAGAAGGCGCCGATGTGCTCCTTGAAGCCATCGATCTTCGCATGGGCACGCTCGAGGTCGAGCGGATAGAGGTCTTCGGGCGCGACGCCATCAGCGAGCAGCGCTGCCTCCCACATGCCCGCGCCCCATTTATACATGGACCGCTTGCCGGGGAACTTCTCGGTGTCGAAGAAATCTGCGATCGAGGTCGGCGGCTCGTCGAACCGCGTCGCATCGTAGGCGATGACGTAGCTGTAGAAATAGCACGACGAGCTGTATTCCCAGCCGAAGCCCTCACGCTGCTTGGCCTTGTCGACGATGTCATAGTCGATGGGCGTCATCAGCCCCTTACGCCCCAGCGCCTGCGACGAGAACGGGTCCGCATCCACAAGATCCCAGGTCGGGTTGCCGCCCTGTACCTGCGCGGTGATCGCGCCCTCGGTCGGGCCGGAGCCGTCATAGAGCACCTCGATACCGGTCTCTTCGGTGAACGGCGTACCGAAGGCTTCGTCCATCGCATCGAGCGCATCGCCGCCCCAGTTGACAAAGACCAGCCGGCCCTCCTCCGCCTTCGCCGCGCCCGCGCCAAGCGCGGTGGTGCCCATAAGAGCCGCAAAGCCCTGCAGCATCTGGCGGCGCGAGATTTGCCCCTTCGCGGCGCGCTCTTTCAGGATTTCCACGAGGTCGTTCTGAAAATGGGTGTTCATTGGTCTCACCTGTTTGTTTTTTATAAGGGTATCGTCGTCCCGAAGCGACCTGCGCCGCGGGTCGGGGATGTGTCGTGTGACCGACGTCAGATGGCGAAGCTGTCGCCGGTGTGCCATGCCACACGAAGTTCGGTGCCCGGATCGGGAGGCGGCACTCCGGGACCGTTGTCGAAATAGAGCATCAGCTCTTCACCCGTCTGGGTTTCCAGAAGCAGCCGGGATTTCGAGCCGAGATAGACCCGGTCGCGCATCGTTACCGGCAGTTGGTTGGTGTCAGTGCCCGTGGCAAGGCGCATGTGTTCGGGGCGGATCGCCAGCGTGTCGAAGGCACCCGCATTGGTGGGCAGCTCGATCGGCGCGCCGGAAAGACCCGCAAGCGACAGGATGTTGATGTCACCGAGGAATTCCGCGGTGAAGCGGTTGGCGGGGCGCTCGTAGACCTCGGCCGGTGTGCCGATCTGTTGCAGCTCGCCCTGATTGAAGATCGCCACGCGGGACGACAACGCCAGCGCCTCTTCCTGGTCGTGGGTGACGAAGACGAAGGTTGTACCCAGCTCTCGGTGCAGGCGGCGCAGCTCTTCCTGCATCTGCCCGCGCAGGTTCTTGTCGAGGGCCGAGAACGGCTCGTCAAGCAGCAGCACCTTGGGCTCGTAGGCCAGCGCCCGAGCCAGTGCGACCCGCTGCTGCTGCCCGCCCGAAAGCGCCTTGGGCTTCTTGTTGGCGTGACCGTCGAGGCCGACCATCTCGACCATCTGCGCGACGCGGTCGGCAATCTGCGCCTTGCCGCGTTTCTGCACCTTCAGCGGGAAGGCAATGTTCTCGGCCACGGTGAGATGCGGGAACAGGGCATAGCCCTGGAACACCATGCCGAAGCCGCGCTGGTTGGCAGACCAGTTCGTCATGTCCTGCCCTTCGAGAAGCAGCTGGCCCGATGTCACCGGCTCGTATCCGCCAAGCAGCGTGAGAAAGGTGGTCTTGCCCGAGCCCGATGGACCGAGCAGGGAGAGAAACTCGCCCTCCGAAACCCCGAGGGAAATATCCCGCAAAGCGTGGAACTTCCCAAATTTTTTTCCGACCGAACGTGCTTCGATCTGCGTTGTGTCTGACACAATCGCCTCGCTCTTCATTCCTGTCCGTTGTGGACCAAGGGTGCGGGGCGCAGAGCCGAACTGCAAATGAAACTCATTCAGAGGCGTGACAAATTTCTTTTGTCACGCCCTCTGGGAGGAGCTGAGCCGGCTAAATTCAACTTTTGATTTCAACCACTTATGGAACTCTTCAACAATGGGATTTTCGAGGTTTTCCTTGGGCGTGCAAACGAAATAACCTGTGCCCGCGTGCAAGGACGCTGAAAACGGCCGCATCAGACGCCCGTCTCGCAGGTCCTTTCCCCAAAGAACCGTGTCGCCGATGGCGATCCCCTCCCCCGCCAGAACCGCCGTATGGACGATGTTCATGTCCGAGTAGCAGATGCCGCGCCGGGCATCCTCGGCCGGCAACCCCGAGAGGGCCATCCAGCCCTCCCAGTCGGTGAAATCGGTCATGTGCAAAAGTGTCGCCTGCTGCAAGATGCGCAGATCGTTGAAGCTCTCGAATCGGCTGAGATAGGCAGGGCTGCACAGCGGCGTGAACTCAACCTCGAATAGTGGCTCGGTCCTAAGGTTGGCGCGCGACTCTTGCCCGAAAGTGATGAAGGTGTCGATCTCGGGATTGGTGGTGTCTGCCATCTTGTGCGAGCTCAGCACGGTCACCACCACGTCGGGATGCTCGTCGATGAAATCGCCCAAATGCAGACACAGCCAGCCATCGGCAAAGCCGGGTGTGGCGCTGATCGTCAGTGACCCGGTCAGCCCCTCCTGCGCCACCCGCGCGGTGGAGGTGGCGATCATGCTGAGCGCACGGCGCACGTCCTCGGCATAAGCGCGGGCGCGGGGCGTGATCTCGGACTTGTTGCCGCTGCGTTCGACGATCTTGAAACCGAGATCCGCCTCGAGCAGCCGCAACTGGTGGCTGATCGCGCTGCGAGTAACGTTCAGCTCGGCTGCGGCGCGCCAGAGAGCACCGTTGCGAGCGACACTCTCGATGGCACGCAGCGCCTGAATGGAGGGGTAGCGTTTGATGATAGGCCTCGCGCTTGGATGCCCCCGCTGGATACACCGGCGGGGGCCTACATGCGAGCGCTCAGAGCGCAGGGAGCTGCGACTTGAGAAAGTCGAAGTGCCGTTCTGCCATTCCGGCATAGGCCCGCCAGCCATCGGCGGTGTTCTGCGCCACTGCGTCTGAGAGCACCGCAAGCGGTTCTCCCGTTGATCGGGCCAGGATCAGCGTCTGTGCCGCCTTCTCGAAGAAGTAGAGATCCTCGAAGGCCGCCGCGACAGTCTCGCCGGTAACGGTGACGCCATGGTTGCCCATCACCAGCACGCTTTTGTCGCCCAGCGAGTCCGCCAGCCGCTCGCCCTCTTCCTCGGCGTCGGCAATGCCGCCGAAGTCGAGATCATAAGCGGTACGCCCGTAGAATCGCGCGGTGTTGTTGTCGATCGGCACGACGGTCGGGTCCTTCAGGCAGGCCAGCGCCGTTGCGTAAGGCGAATGCGCGTGCAGGATCACTTTTGCTTCGGGTTTCTTGCGGTGCAGCGTTCCATGCACGCACCAGGCCGAGGCGTCGGGCGAGCCCTCCCCCTCGATCACCCGCCCGTCGCGGGCGTCGATGCGCAGCAGATCCTGCGGGCGGATCGACGCGAAATGCTGCCAGCAGGGATTCAGCAGAAACTCGTGTTCGCTGACGGCAGCGCTGAAATGGTTGCCGACCGACTCGCTCCAGCCCATCTGGTGGCAGATGCGGAAGGCGGCCGAGAGATCCTGGCGCAGGGCGGCAGTCTCCCCGGCGTTGCCGGTCATCTGGGTCAGGTCCTTCATTTGAAACGCCCCTCGCTCACCAGCGCGCGGTAAGTGGACCGCATCTCGGCCCGGTCGGTGTAGGTGCCGCGCAGGTAGCGGTCACCGCTTTCGGCGGTATAGGCCGCGCGGCCATGCACGATGCGGTGGTTGTCGAAGACCATGCATTCGCCGGCCTTCATCATGAAGGTCATCATATACTTCTCTTCCTGAAGCATCTTCCCGAAGCGGCAGAACGCCGGATACCAGCGGTCGAGCAGCTCTTGATCCAGATCTGAGATGTCCAGCATGTGCTGGCTGATGGTCAGACCCGAGACCTCACCGTGCTGGTCCAGCTCGATGATCGTCTGGCGCGAGCGCATGTCGTAGGTGTCGTGCTCGCAGAAGAAGGGCACCTTGGTTTCCGCGAGCAGCTTGAACCCCTCGGGATCACGCGCGCGGAAATCGTTCGCCACCGCAACGCCGTCGGCATAGAGGCTGTAGCCGCCCTCGACCGTGTTGGCGCGGCAATGCAGGAACTGCACGCCGGGGGCATGTTCTTCGGCGGGGGTGTCGGTGTGCAGCTCCAGCGCCGAGGCGGTGTAGGCGGTGTTGGTCGGGTTGATGTGAGTCTTTACGTCGAAGTAGTCGCCAAAGAAGGTCGGGCGGACCCGTCCGATCATCTCGGCAGTCTCGGTAAGACCCTCGTCGCTATCCGGCATGTCGGTGAGGATCACGAAGCCCTTGACCAGCATCGCCTCGATCCACTTGGCGCGCAGCTCCGGATCGGCCTTGAGCGCGGGCTGACTGAAGCGCGGCACGTTCGGGTAGTGATCGCCATACCATGCCTCGCGGGCGAGGTCGGCGGGATCGGGGCGGCGCTGCGGTGTCTTGTAAGCCTCGAGCCATGCCAGCGGGAAACGGGACACGTGGTTTTCGCTTTCCCAGGTGATTTCCAGAACATCGCCGGTCACCTCGGCGGCCTTCGCCTTGGGCGCGGTATCGAGGTGGAAGATGTCGAAACTGCGCTCGCGCGTGGCGCTGTTGAACGAGCTGGGGCAGTTGTCGCGCAGCCAGTAATAGTTGAAGTAGTGAGCCTCTCCGTCGGAGAGGAGGATTTCAAGGCCCGTGTCCTTGAGGACCGGGGCAGCCACGGGGGAGGTCATGACATTCATGCGTGATACCAGATCTTTGGAGTGAGTTTGGAGGATTCTGCAAACAAGCATTCCACGCCTTCCTTTCCGCCAAAAGCCGGATTAGCGTGAAGATAACTTAAGCCACGGATTAACTTGATGGACCGCCTGCCCCCACTGCGCCTGCTGACCACATTCGAGGCCGTCGCCCGGCATGGTTCGGCGCGGCTCGCCGCCGCCCGGCTCAACGTAAGCGCGTCCGCGGTGAGCCAGACCGTCAAAGCGCTCGAGGATCATATCGGCACCTCTCTCTTTGATCGCGGCACGCGTCCCGCGCAGCTGACAGAAGCGGGCGAGCTTCTCTCGCGGGCGGTACGTGACGGGCTGGGACAGATCGCGGCCGCGCTGGAGGACATCCGGGCACTCAGCGGGCAGGACGGAGCCCAGTTGACAGTGTCGTGCACATTGGGCATGGCCACCTATTGGTTGATGCCTCGCCTACCTGATTTCTACGCCGCGCACCCGGATGTGACCGTGAACGTACAAGCTCCGGCAACCGACCTGCCGCACCTGTCCCCCGGCGTCGACGTCGCCATCCGCTACGGCACCGGCGGCTGGAGCGAGGGCACGACAGTGAAACTGTTCGACGAACGCGTTTGCCCGGTGGCGGCACCCCAGCTGCTCGAAAGCCTTCTCGAAAAGGGGGTTGAGCTCGATACGGCACCACTCATTCACGTGCGCAGCCCGCACAACCAGCATTGGGCCGGCTGGGAGGAATACCTGCGCACCCGGCGGATCGAACGCAGCCGGCTGTCGGGGCAGACCTTCAACAACTACGTGCAGGCCGCGCAGGCGGTACTGGACGGGCGCGGTGTCATGCTGGGCTGGCGCTCCATTGCAAGCGGTGCGGTCCGCGAGGGCGCGCTGCGCATGTGGCCAGACGGAGAGCTCGATCTCGGCACATCCTACTACGTGACCGGACCTCGACGCCCGTCGGGCCCCGCGCTGGCCTTCCTGGAATGGATCATCGGCAATGAGTGAGCTGCCGCCGGCCGCCAAAGCTGGCAGCGCGGCTTCAACTTGCGCAACGAGCACGGCGTCCGCCTTGGACAGATGGTTTCGTGCCGAGGTCATGAGCAGCGCGATCCTGCGGGCGGGCGGGCATTTCCCGTTGCCGGCCAGCATCGCGTTCTCGGCACGGCGCTGCCGCGTGGCCCATTCACCAACCACGCGGAGGCTACCGCCGAAGCCCGAGGTGCGAAGTCGGCGCCAGAGCTCTGTGGCATTGCGACACCCGCCGACCCAATCTTCCTCCAGCCGAAGTAACCAAGGGGTCAGGCCGTTTTGGCGCACCCGGAAGACATCGTCGCGCTCGCCACACACGATCTGGCGGACGAGGCCACGGCTCAGCCCTGTCGTCCGCACGATGCGCTTGACCGGAACACCTTCGCTGGTCATGCGCCCGACGGTTTCGTTTGTATGTTTTCGGCGCTGGAAACCGTCGTATTGCAGGCGCTCGGCCCCGGTGAGCAGGGCGGGATCGAGCTCCGACGCCCCAACAGCGCGGCGGATCGTCGGCATGGACCGTCGCACCGCCGCCAGAAACGCCACGCTGACGGTCTCGAGGAGGTGCCAGCGATCCGCCACCTGAACCGCTTGCGGCAAGGCGCGCGTGACGGCACCGCCATTGCGATCGCGGGCGACGACCTCGATCTGGGGCTGGCTCCTCAGCCATGTCTCGATGGTCGCCGGCTCCCTGCCCGGCGGCGAGCCGGATCGATGATCCGCCGCCGCTCGAGATCGCAGATCAAAGTGCCGTAGCGCTGGTCCCGCAACCAAGCCCGGTCGTCGATACCGATCACCCGTGGCGCGCTAACCGGCTGTCTCATCGCAATGCGGACGCTGCGCAGGAAGGGAAGGTGTCCTTGCTCACTGGCAGGAGCAGTCGTGCGGCCAAGGCCTGAGCCGGCTGCCCACCGAGGGCGAGGCCAAGATGTCGGACCAGGTCTTGCAAGCGCCCTGTCCGCCGCGCGTAGGGCTGAGCAATTGCCGGCGAGAACCGCTCCGCGAAGATCCGTGTCCGGCACAAAGGGGACCAGCACCGAAAGCGCCGAGCAGACAGAACAAGCCTGACTTGCCGCCCATGTGCCGGCAGATCCGCAAGACGACGCTGGTAGTGGCTATGAACGCGTCGAGAAATCTCGCCGCATCTTGGGCAGGCGGCTGTTCCGCCGACCGGGCGCACATGGATCTGCACCCTATCGTCAACCAGCTCGACCCGGTCCGCCTTCAACCCTCCGGGCAGTAACGCCCGTCGATCCATTCCACATGCCATGGGCAAACTCCCGCGAAGATCGCCCAAATGTAGCGAGGCAAGGCTTCATCTGCACCAAATATGCGTCAGACCCAAGATTGCCTGCCGATTGACACAGTGCACCAATGTCTGCCCTTTCGGCTGCAGGCAAAAACGTGACAAAGCCCAAAGTGGCCCCTGCTTTTCGACTTTCCAGCAAACAATCAGGGTCAGACGCTTGCGTTTTCAATTCGCTTTTTCCGGGCCATGATGAACGCTGTGACCGCGTCACGATAAGTGCGGTATGTGTCGAGATCAGAAGGATAGTGCCTAGGTTCAGGACCCATTGATTTGGTTGAGCGAGCGTGATTCACCGTTCGAAAACGAGCGGTGAACATGTCTGATCTCTACTGGTTGAGCGATGCGCAGATGGCGCGTCTGGAGCCTTACTTCCCCAAGTCGCACGGCAAGCCCCGGGTTGATGACCGGCGCGTTCTGAGCGGTATTATCTTTATCAATCGCAATGGATTGCGGTGGCGAGATGCGCCAAGGGAATACGGCCCGCACAAGACACTCTACAACCGCTGGAAGCGGTGGAGCGATAGAGGCGTCTTCGCCCGGATCATGGCCGGGCTGGCGGGCGAGCATGGTGAGGAGACGACCGTGATGATCGACGCAACTCATCTGAAGGCCCATCGCACGGCGTCCAGCCTGGGCGTGAAAAAGGGGGGCGTGGACGGCTGATTGGCCGGACGAAGGGAGGCATGAACACGAAGTTGCACGCCGTCTGCGACAGCCATGGCCGGCCCATCGACCTGTTCCTGACTGCCGGCCCCGTCAGCGACTACATCGGGGCGCGTGCGCTGGTCGGCGGGCTGCCAGACGTGAAATGGCTGCTCGGAGATCGCGGCTACGATGCCGACTGGTTCAGAGAAGCCTTGCAAGACAAGAAGATACGCCCTTGCATCCCGGGCCGGACGAAACGGAAGACGCCCGTCCCGTACGACAAGCGCAGGTACAAGCGTCGCAACCGGATCGAGATCATGTTCGGCAGGCTCAAGGATTGGAGACGGGTGGCGACCCGTTATGACCGATGCCCAAAGACCTTCTTCTCAGCGATCGCACTCGCTGCGACCGTGATCTTCTGGCTTTGAGAGAGAACGAGTCCTGACCCTAGAACCAGCGCTCCAGTTCCTGTCAAACCCTTGGAAGCTATGGGAATCGGGCCACATAGAATTGCGCAAAATAATGCTGAAACTAGCCCTGTCAGACCGCTTGGCATACTGCCGGAATACAGGCCCCAGAACCCCGCCTTTAGCCTTTCCATTCAAGGCTCTAGGGGGTCAAAAACAGACTGAATTCTGTTTTGGTGCGGTCGAGAAGACTCGAACTTCCACGGGTGTTACCCCACAGCGACCTCAACGCTGCGCGTCTACCAATTCCGCCACGACCGCACTGTCTTGACTTGGTGACGCGCCTCTTAGCGAAGCCCGTCAGCAATGTGAAGAGGAAAATTGCATTGCCATTCGGACAGTTTGCGCGAGCGGCCGACAGGTCTCCGGTTCCGGCGGATCTGCGCCCTGTCCGTCTTGTCCGACGCCCGTGTCCGGGGACCCGACACATCCCCTTTGCGTTGCGCTTTAGCCCGATGCGCATTACCCCGAAATTTGTGGGAGGCGAGGGCGTCGCCCGGACAACAGGCATGAGGGAGACGGGGCGCAGAGGTCCCGGCAGGCGCATGGTGGAATGGAAGATCAGTGACGGGCTGACGTCCTACGAGGAAGCGCTCGCCTTCATGGAAGCCCGCGCCGAAGCCATCGCGCGCGGCGAGGCCGAGGAATGCGTCTGGCTGCTGGAGCACCCGCCGCTTTACACCGCAGGCACTTCGGCCAAGCGCGAGGATCTCAAGGACCCGGACCGCTTCCCGGTTCACGCCACGCGGCGCGGCGGGCAGTACACCTACCACGGCCCCGGCCAGCGGATCGTCTACGCGATGCTGGACGTGGGCAAACGCGGCAAGGACGTGCGGCGCTTCGTGCAGGATCTTGAGAACTGGGTGATCGCGACGCTGGACACCTTCAACCTGCGCGGCCATATCCGCGAGGGCCGAGTCGGCGTGTGGATCGAGCGGCCCGACCGCCCCGCCCTGCCCGACGGGCGCATGGCAGAGGACAAGGTCGCAGCGATCGGGATCCGCCTGCGCAAATGGGTGAGCTTTCACGGTATTTCGATCAACGTCGAACCGGACCTGAGCCATTTCGACGGCATCACGCCTTGCGGAATCACCGACTACGGGGTGACGAGCCTTGTCGACCTCGGCCTGCCGGTGACGATGGACGACCTCGACGTGGCACTCAGGGAGACCTTCGATGAGGTCTTCGGTCCGATTCCGGTGAAGGCCGATGCCTGACGTCCGCCAGAGGACGCCTCAGGCCACGGCGCGGCCGCCGAACACATGCGGCACGATCTCGTCCCGCGTCAGGCCCATCGCGGCCAGATCGGCATCCGACTTGGCGCGCAGCGCCGCAATGGTCGCGGTGCGCTGACGATAGCGCCGGTCGAACGGCGTTTCGAAGATCCGGGCAAGGCGCTGGCGCAGCGAGCTGCCGGTCGTGTGAGCAGACATCATATCAACGGCAGTCATTGTACCCTCCTCATCCCAAACGTTGCATGGGCAATTTTGTTGCGTGGCAGTGAGACAATAAATAGACACTCCCACCCGAACCGACAGTCTGGAATGCCTGACCCCGCCCTCTGCCGCGTAAACCGATGCCCGTCCCGAAGGTGACGCCTGCACCACTAACAAAGCGTTAAGGCAGCACTGCCCCCGGCCGCGTCTTGCGCGCACTGGCGCTGCGTCAGGCCACACCGCACGCTTCAGGCACCGGCGAACGAACCTTCGGAATGGCCGGATATCTACAACAAATTCAAAGCCATGGACGACATTCCTCACCCTGCGAGACATTGTCACCGGCCTTGGCACAGGTCCGATTCCGCGCCCGCCCGAATCGGACGTTGCGCCAGAACCACGGTCGGACGGTTTCCGAACCGCACCCGGTTTGACCGACGACGGCCTCCGGGTGGACCGGACCGCAGCACTTCAACTGGGTGCGACAAAAAGTTTGATCGAGATCAAATCGCCGCATGGACGCTGTCGCGGACACATTCTAAAAACCTGACAGAACACCGGATGCACGGAAAGATTCTTGGCAGGAGTCTTTTCGCGCGTCCCCGCATGGAAACGCTAGGGAGGCAGACAATGGCAGACGCCGCCATTCATGGCCACGAGCATGAAGACAACCGGGGGTTCTTCACCCGGTGGTTCATGTCGACGAACCACAAGGACATCGGGATCCTTTACCTGATCGTGTCGGCCTTCGCCGGCCTGATCTCCGTCATTTTCACCGTCTACATGCGCATGGAGCTCATGGAGCCGGGCGTCCAGTTCATGTGTATGGAAGGCGCACGCCTGTTCCCGACCGCGGTCGAGAACTGCACGCCGAACGGACACCTCTGGAACGTGCTGATCACCGGCCACGGCATCCTCATGATGTTCTTCGTGGTCATTCCGGCGCTGTTCGGCGGTTTCGGCAACTACTTCATGCCGCTGCAGATCGGCGCGCCGGACATGGCGTTCCCGCGGATGAACAACCTGTCGTTCTGGCTGTATGTCGCGGGCACCACGCTGGCGATCTGCTCGGTCTTCTCGCCGGGCGGCAACGGTCAGCTCGGGTCTGGTATCGGCTGGGTGCTTTACCCGCCGCTCTCGACCACCGAAGGGGGCTTCTCCACCGACCTCGCGATCTTTGCGGTGCACGTCTCCGGCGCGTCCTCGATCCTCGGTGCGATCAACATGATCACCACCTTCCTGAACATGCGCGCCCCGGGCATGACGCTCTTCAAGGTGCCGCTGTTCTCGTGGTCGATCTTCGTCACCTCCTGGCTGATCCTGCTGTCCCTGCCCGTTCTGGCCGGCGCGATCACCATGCTGCTGACCGACCGGAACTTCGGGACGACCTTCTTCGACCCGGCCGGCGGCGGTGACCCGATCCTCTACCAGCACATCCTGTGGTTCTTCGGCCACCCGGAAGTGTACATCGTGATCCTGCCGGGCTTCGGCATCATCAGCCACGTCATCGCGACCTTCTCGCGCAAGCCGGTCTTCGGTTACCTGCCGATGGTCTGGGCGATCATCGCCATCGGCGCGCTGGGTTTCGTCGTGTGGGCGCACCACATGTACACGGTCGGCATGTCGCTGTCCCAGCAGTCCTACTTCATGCTGGCAACGATGGTCATCGCGGTCCCCACGGGCGTGAAGGTCTTCTCGTGGATCGCCACCATGTGGGGCGGCTCCATCGACATGAAGGCACCGATGCTCTGGGCCTTCGGCTTCCTGTTCCTCTTCACCGTCGGCGGCGTGACCGGCGTGGTGCTGAGCCAGGCAGGCGTCGACCGCGCGTACCACGACACCTACTACGTGGTTGCCCACTTCCACTACGTTATGTCGCTGGGTGCCGTCTTCGCCATCTTCGCCGGGATGTACTTCTACCTGCCGAAGATGTCGGGCCGGATGTACTCCGAACCCCTGGCCAAGCTGCACTTCTGGATGATGTTCATCGGTGCGAACCTGACCTTCTTCCCGCAGCACTTCCTTGGCCGTCAGGGTATGCCGCGCCGCTACATCGACTACCCGGATGCATTCGCCACCTGGAACTTCGTCTCGTCGATCGGCGCATTCATCTCCTTCGCCTCGTTCCTGCTGTTCTTCTACATCGTCTTCCACGCGCTCACCCGTGGCGCGCGGGTGACCGAGAACAACCCGTGGAACGAATGGGCCGACACGCTGGAGTGGACCCTGCCCTCCCCGCCGCCGGAGCACACGTTCGAGCAGCTCCCGAAGCAGGAAGACTGGGACAAGGGCCACGCACACTAAGCGCCCCGTGTTAAAGACCAACGAAAGGCCCCGCGACACGCTCGCGGGGCCTTTTGAATTCCGGCCTGCGGCGAGACACCCGGACAGGCGCACGATACTGTCAGCGCAAGCCTGACCCCCGACGCCCTCTGGCGCAAAGGCCACACCCGGACCGGTGCACACACGACGGGCCTTTCTCCGGTGCTCCCGCCCGCTACCTTCCTCTCTCCCCACTGTCCGCAGCCGGAGTCCCCGTTGTCCTACGTCGTCCTCCTGATCGTATCGGCCCTGCCCCTGGCCGCCTTTCTCAGGCGCCCGGGCTGGCCGCCGATCCTGCTGCTCGCCATTCCGTTCTCGTGGGCGCTCTATGCCGGTTGGCTGCTTGCGATGACCGAGGTTCCGGCGCTGCGCGACACCTCGCTGCACGACACCTTCTCCACCATTCCGCTGCCGCAACTCTTCGCCCGCGTGGCGCTGACATTCGCGATCTTTCCGGCGGTGTACTTCGTGCTGGATTTCATCCGTGCGGTCCGCTTCGGGCGCAACATGGCGCTGTGCGTTCTGACACAGCACGGCATCCTGTCGGCGGTAGAGTTCGGAGCCTTGCACGTCCGCGGTGTGGTGCCCGAAGCCGACGCACTTCCAGCCATGTTCTGGACGCTCGAAGTGCAGCAGGCGCTGACCGGAGTGGCGGGCCTGGCGCTCATCGTCTTCGCCGCGCTGACGCTGGGGCAGATCGTGCTCCGGGTCCTGCGCGGCCCCGCCCGGACCTGACTGGAGCCAACTGGGCCACCCGCTGCGCCGCATCTGCGCAAAACGGACGCAACCTCCCGAAAACACGATAGCTTCCCGCTTTGCGGACGCCATGTGGCACGTTATAGGACAGGAATGCCGTACCACTGGACGACACCCCAACGCGCGCACGTACAGGAGATGCAGCTCTGGCCGCACAACTCCCTGTCGCCAAAGGGCTTCGCCGCCATGGTGCTTGGTTTCTTCCTTGCCGCCTCGATCCCGCTTTATGGGGTTCTCGGCACGCTGGTGCTCTGGGGGCTGTTGCCGTTCATGCTGGCCGCGACGGCCGCGCTCTACTACGCGCTGCGCCGCAACCTGCGCGACCGCCGCATCCTCGAGGTGCTCACCCTGACCCACGACAACACCAGTCTCGTGCGCACCGATCCGCGCGGCGACTCCCTGTCGTGGGATGCCAACACCTTCTGGGTCACCGTCTCGCTGCACGAGACGGGCGGCCCGGTTCCCTACTACGTCACCCTCAAGGGCAGCGGGCGCGAGGTCGAGATCGGCGCCTTCCTGTCCGAGGACGAACGCAAGGCGCTCTACACCGACCTGCTGACCGCCGTCCGCCGCGCGAAGGAGAGCTGAGATGGCCCAGGCCCCCGCAACACCCAAATGGCACCGCGCCGCCCTGTCCCTTGCCGCCCGCGCCGGACGCGACGACATCGCCGACCGGCTGACCCCCGTCCCCTCCGAGGCCGCGGCCCTCGCCCTGCGCCACGCGCTCAGGACCCGGGTCCCCGCGATGCGCCGGCAGGTGATCTTCCTCATTCCGCTGGTCGGGCCGGAGCAGGTCGGCGACTGGCGTGCCGTCAACATCCGCCTGCGCGCCACGCTGCAATGCATGATCGCGCAGGACGATCCGCACTGGCAGGCCATCGTCTGCTGCCAGGAACGGCCCGCCCTGCCGGACGACCGCCGCATCCATTTCCTGCCCTTCGACGATCCCACCCCCGGCAATGACAAGTGGCGCAAGCTGGCGGCGCTCTACGGACAGCTCGACCGGCTGGACACCGGCCCCTCCTATGTCATGAGCTTCGACGCCGACGACCTCATGCGCCAGGGCATGGTGCGCGAGATGCTGCGCCGGCAGGCCCCGGGCGGCTACCTTGTGCAGCAGGGCCTCGTGATGGACGACGCGACCGGGGTGATCGCGCTCGCCGATGCGCCGACCCTGCGCGAACCGATGCGGAAACCTTTCTGGAAGCTCTGCGGAAGTTGCGCGGCGGTGGCCCACGATCCGGACCTGCCGCAGTCGGCGGGCTTTCTTCAGGCGATGACGCAGCACGAACACCGGATGTTTCCCTACCTCGCCGCGCTGGCGGGCCACCGGCTGGCGCCCCTGTCCTTCCCGGCGGTGCTTTATGTCCTGAACCACGGAGAGAACTTCGGCGCGCGGCGCGGGCGCGTCAGCTTCAAGACGAAATTCGTGGAGCGTTTCCGCATCGACGACCCGGAGGAACTGGCCCGCATCGCGCAGGGATTTCCCCTGCCCGAGGAGCTGCCCGAGGATCTCGCCGCCATGGAGCCGGCACAGGGACAGGCGGGACAGAATCCGGACGCACAACCGGTGTAGGGCGGGGCTGCGCGCCGCCTGCCTTCGTTAACCGTTTGTGACGCAACGTCCTTCTTGGCGCATGGACAAAGGTTAACAACCGGCCGGTTCGGCCCCCCGTTCCGGCCGGTTTTGTCCCGATATTAAGAATAAATCCCGACTTCGGGAAACCCGTGTCTGCGGGCCTTGTGCGCGCGCCCCTGCCTGCCACAAGCCCTGCCCACCGCACGGTCCGTTACCCTGGCGCGCGTTGCGTGAACGTCGGCGTTCCGGTGGCTGCGACTCGCACTTTCCCCGACCGGGGACGCGCGCAGCCCCACACCGGACCGCGCCGAACCCGACGCAGAGGTCTCATTTCTCAACCGGATGTCAGGAAAAATGACTGCGGCGTTTACCCGAATGAACGCCGCGCCCGCCGATCCTCAGGAGGCCAGCCGCGCCTTGACCAGCGGCCCCGCGGCCGCGAAATCCATCTGGCCGGTGTACTTCGATTTCAGCACACCCATGACACGCCCCATGTCGCGGATGGATTCGGCCCCGACTTCGGCCACAGCCGCATCGATCGCCGCCGAAACCTCCGCATCGCTCAGGGCGCGCGGCAGGAATTCCTCGATCACCTCGATCTCGGCCATCTCGCGCTCGGCCAGATCCAGCCGTCCGCCTTCCTCGTAGGTCTTCGCGCTCTCGCGGCGCTGCTTGACCATCTTTCCGAGGATTGCCAGCACTTCGGAGTCGTCCACGCCGTTTTCCTGCCCGTCCGCACGGGCCGCAATGTCGCGATCCTTGATCGCGGCATTGATCAGGCGAAGGGTGGACAGCCGCGCGGCGTCCTTCTCCCGCATCGCCTGCTTGACGGCCACGTTGACTCTCTCGCGCAATTCCATGCCGCAATCCCCGCGGTTATCCACATTCAAGACCCGACCCTATCCCAACCGCTGCGTCGGCGCAACTCCGCCAGATTTGCCCAAAACCCTGAAATTAAAGGGATTTACATTTTGAGAACGGCCTCTTGACCGCCTCACGGCGCGGGCTTAGGTTCCGCACGATTTGCCCACAGTCCGGAGTCGCCCCATGCCGAGCCCAAAGCCCGCGCCCACCGCATGCCTCGCCCTAGCCGACGGTACACTTTTCTACGGGCAGGGCTTCGGCGCCACCGGTCAGGTCACCGCCGAGCTGTGCTTCAACACCGCCATGACGGGCTATCAGGAAATCATGACCGACCCCTCCTACGCCGGTCAGGTCGTCACCTTCACCTTCCCGCACGTGGGCAACGTCGGTGTGAATCCCGAAGATGACGAAACCGGCGATCCGGTGGCGGCAGGCATGGTCGTCAAGTGGATGCCGACCGCACCGTCGAACTGGCGCGCGGTGCAGGGCCTGTCGGACTGGCTCTCGGCCCGTGGCCGCATTGCCATCGGCGGCATCGACACCCGGCGGCTGACTCGGGCGATCCGCCAGTCCGGCGCCCCGCATGTGGCACTGGCCCACGATCCCGAGGGCAACTTCGACATCGAGGCTTTGGTGGCCGCGGCGCGCGGTTTCTCCGGGCTGGAAGGGCTCGACCTCGCCAAGGACGTCACCTGCGCGCAATCCTACCGCTGGGACGAGATGCGGTGGGCCTGGCCGGACGGCTACGTTCGCCAGACCGATGCCCGGCACAAGGTTGTCGCCATTGATTTCGGCGCCAAGCGCAACATCCTGCGCTGTCTCGCGTCTGCCGGCTGCGAGGTGACCGTCCTGCCCGCCACGGCGACCTATGAAGACGTCATGGCGCACGCCCCGGACGGCGTCTTCCTGTCGAACGGACCCGGCGACCCTGCTGCGACCGGATCTTATGCCGTGCCGATGATTAAGGGCCTGCTGGACAACACCGATCTGCCGGTGTTCGGCATCTGCCTGGGCCACCAGATGCTTGCGCTGGCGCTGGGGGCACGGACGATCAAGATGAACCACGGTCACCACGGCGCCAACCACCCCGTGAAGGACATGGAAACCGGCAAGGTGGAAATCACCTCCATGAACCACGGTTTCGCGGTGGACAGCCAGACCTTGCCCTCCGGCGTGCTTGAAACCCACGTATCGCTGTTCGACGGCTCCAACTGCGGAATACGCGTGGCCGACCGCCCGGTGTTCTCTGTCCAGCACCACCCGGAGGCCAGCCCGGGGCCGCAGGACAGTTTCTACCTGTTCGAACGTTTCGCCGCATCCATGGCCCACGCCTGATCCGGTTCCATCGGTCTCTCACGACAGGGACTTCAAAGCATGCTCCGGCCCCGACGCTCTCTGCGCCGGGGCTTTTTACGTTCCCATCTGTGCCCGCTAGTCCAGCGGCTTGGCGGGCACGGCAAAGGCACGGTCGCGCCTATGGACGGCAAGCCTGCGCTGTCGCGCCGGTGCGGCTTTTCCATTTGTTCACAATCATCAAGGGTGGCAGTTAACGCATTGCCGCACACGGGGAAATATTTGCCGCACCCAAACCGGCGTTAAACGCATCTTAAATCCCGTTCGCGACACTCCCGGCAGGCAAAGCCGGACCCTCCATGACCCAGACCCGCCTCTTGTTGACGGACGTCACCCTCGCGCAGGCTCGCGGGCCAAGGGGTCAGCCGGTCAGCCACATCCTCATGGAGGCCGGGGCCGTCGCACCCGGCACGATGCTTGGTGCGCTGGCGGAGTCCGCTCGACTGCATCAGCCGGTTTCCACGGTCGTCATGGCAGAGGCGCTCGCCACACGAAAGGACGTTGCCGAAGCCCAGGCACGGCACTATGGCGCCATGGCCCTCGACCGTGCGGCCCATCCCCCCGATCCCGCGTTGTCACATCTGCTGCCCGCCAATTTCTGCCTTGCTCACGGCGTCCTGCCGTGGATCCGCATCGGGGATACACTCGTCCTCGCCACCGCTCGCCCGGAGCACTACGACGACCTTCTGGAATTGCTCCCGCCCGACATCGGACCTGTCGTCATGGCTGTCGCGACCGAAGCGGACATCCACGACGAAATCGCCCAACGACACGGCAATGCCATGGCCGCAGCCGCCGAAAACTGGGTCCGGGAGGAGGACAGCTGCCGCGATCTCAACACCTCCAGCCCGGCGGCGACCGCACTTGCGATCCTTGCCAGCCTCATTTGTCTCTCCCTCCTTGCGACCGCGCCTGCACTGCTGTTCACCATAGGGCTCTTGCTTGCCCTTGGATCGCTGCTGGTGTCGCAGGGTATGAAGCTTGCTGCGCTCATCGCCGTTCCGCGTCGTCTGGCATCGACCCGACACACCTTGCCTCCCCATCCGCCAGTGGTTTCGATCCTTGTGCCGCTGTTTCATGAACAGGAAATTGCGCGAACGCTCGTCAAACGCCTGTCGCGCCTGACCTACCCGAAATCCTTGCTGGACGTCGTGCTCGTGCTGGAGGCGGAGGACACTGTCACGCGGACAACCGTCGACCGAACCGCCCTGCCGCCATGGATCAGGACCATCGTGGTGCCGCCCGGGCGCATACGGACAAAGCCCCGCGCCCTGAACTACGCGTTTCGCTTCACTCGTGGCGCGATTGTCGGCATCTACGACGCCGAGGACGCCCCTGCCCCCGACCAGATCGACCAGGTGGTGAGCGCCTTCGACAGCGCCCCGGCAAAGGTCGGATGCCTGCAGGGCATTCTCGATTTCTACAACCCGCGCGCCAACTGGTTGTCACGCTGTTTCGCCGTCGAATACGCAAGCTGGTTCCGCATCCTGCTGCCGGGGTTCGCGCGGATGGGTTTCGCCGTCCCGCTTGGCGGCACCACCGTCTTCTTCCGGCGCGAGGCGCTGGAGGAGGTGCGCGGCTGGGACGCCCACAATGTGACAGAGGACGCGGACCTCGGCATCCGGCTGGCCCGCTACGGCTGGCGGACAGAGATGATCCGCTCCGTCACAAGGGAAGAGGCGAACAACCGGTTCTGGCCCTGGATCAAGCAGCGGTCGCGCTGGCTGAAGGGATACGTCATCACCTGGTGGGTGCACTCGCGCCACCCTAGGCGCCTGTGGCACGACCTCGGTCCGAAACGGTTCTTCGGGATGCAGGCGCTGTTCATGGGCACGATCCTGCAATTCGCCTTCGCGCCGGTGCTCTGGTCGTTCTGGCTGATCCTCGCCGGGTTGCCTCATCCGCTGGACCCGTGGATCGGACGTGGCGGGATCCTGGCGCTGACGGTCATTTTCCTCACGGCAGAGGGAATGACGCTGCTGGTCGGCATGGCCGCCCTCGCGCGCAGCCCGCACCGAGCGCTGTTCCCCTGGGTTCCGACGCTATTCGCCTACTTCCCGCTCGGCACCGTGGCGATCTACAAGGCCCTGTGGGAAACGCTGCGGAACCCGTTCTTCTGGGACAAGACCCAGCACGGTCATTCCTCGCCCGATACGCCGGGCGCGGACATTCCCCCGGACCGAGAGCTCTGACATACGTCAGGCGCCAAGCGCCTCCTGGGTGTCGAGCTTCAGACGCGTCACGAAGGCCACCGAGATATGATCGCGCAACGCCTTGTAGGCCGCATCCTCGTCCCGCCGGGAGATCGCATCGACGATGGCCTGATGTTCGGCCATGGCGATCTCGCCCCGGCCGCGCGCCGCCAGAGAGGTCGTGGCCATCAGCGCCATCGACCGGTGCACGAGATCGAGCTGCTGGACCAGATACCGGTTGTGCGACGACAGGTGGATCATCTTGTGGAACCGCCGGTTCGCACGGCTGAGCGCCTTGGGGTCGTTCATCAGTGCGCGGTCTTCCTCGACCATCTCGGTCAGGACCTGGATTTCTTCCTCGGTGGCATGCCGGGCCGCAAGCCGCGCGGCCAGCCCCTCAAGCTCCGTCCGCACCGCATAGAGCTCGGCCATCTGGTTGTGGTCGAGCGAGGCCACGATCAGCGACCGACCGTCCCGAGCCAGAAGGCTTTGCGTTTCAAGCCGTTGCAAGGCCTCTCGGATCGGTGTCCGCGACACGCCGAAGCGGTCCGCCAGTTCGCTCTCTACAAGGCGGTCGCCTGGTCGGTAGATCCCGGAGTCGATGGCATCGAGGATCAGAGAATAGGCGTCCTTCTGGGCGGTTTTGGGTTGAGCCATGAGGGTTCCTTGCAGTCTTCGCGGCAAGTTAGACCTTTGGGGCGCTAACACACAAGCAACTTGCTTTGCCTCGATGCCGCAACAGGCATAAACTGGCGTCATGGACCGTTTTTCCCGACTGCGCACCTGGGTCTTCGACCTCGACAACACGCTTTACCCGCCTGCGATGCGGCTTTTCGACCAGATCGAGGCGAAGATGACCGCCTTCGTGATGGAAACCCTGTCGGTCTCGCACAAGGCCGCCGACGAATTGCGGCACCGCTACTGGATGGATCACGGCACGACGTTGGCCGGGCTGATGACCCATTACGGCGTCGAGCCGGAGCGCTATCTGACAGAGGTGCACGACATCTCGTTCGACGCGCTGACACCCGACCCTCATCTGGCCGAACTGATTGGCCAGTTGCCCGGACGGCGCGTGGTCTACACCAACGGCAGTGCGCCTTATGCGGCGCAGGTCCTGAAGGCGCGCGGGCTGGAACACGCCTTCGACGCGATCTATGGCGTGGAAGATGCCGACTACCTTCCGAAACCGCACGCCGATGCCTTCGCGAAGGTCTTTGCCAAGGAGTCGCTCGACCCCACACAGGCGGTCATGTTCGAAGACGACCCGAGGAACCTCGCCGTGCCGCACGGCCTTGGAATGGTGACGGTGCACGTTGCGCCCACACCTGCGCCGGCGGATCACATTCACCATCATACCGACGATCTGACCGGGTTCCTCGACACGGTCCGGAAACGAACCGCTACATGACGCCGCGCGCGGCACGGCACAAAGGACATCCTGACACGTCAGATGCGGCATTTCGCACATGTCGTTTTCGCGCAAGACCTGTATGTCGGATCGGCCAAGTTCAGGAGACCCGCCCATGACGACCGAAGACGCCACCCTGTCGCACGAAACCGCCAAGACCCCCGCAAGCGTCGTGACGCTGATCCTGATGTGCGTGGTGCTATTCGTGGCGCTCACCGCGCTCGCCACGTGGACATGGGGCCTGCCGGCACTGGCAATGATCGCACTGGCGCTGGTGCCGGTGATGTATGCGCTGCTGATCCTGATCTCCATGGGCAGATAACCCATCGCGTCGCATGGCGATCCGCTGTTGCGCGCCCTAGGTTGCCGCGCAAGGAGAGTGTCCATGGATTACGATATCACGATTTCAGGCGGCGGCATCGCGGGACTGACCGCGGCCGCCGCTTTTGCGCAGGCCGGGTTCTCGACGCTTGTGGTCGACCCGACCGCTCCGGTGACAGAGCGCGAGGCCGAAGGCTCCGACCTGCGGACCACCGCCTTCCTGCAGCCTGCGCAGGCCTTTCTTGAAGACATTGGTCTTTGGACGCGGCTCGCCGATCACGCCATGCCCCTGCAGACCATGCGCATCGTCGATGCCGGTGGTGCCGTGTCCGAACCGCGCGTGACAAAGGACTTCGACGCAGGCGATATCTCGGACAAACCATTCGGGTGGAACCTTCCCAACTGGCTCCTGCGCCGTGAATTGGCGGCTCGGCTCGGCGAACTGGCGCAGGTCGACTTCCGCCCCGGCACCGGCACCACGGGCCTGTTCACGCGCGAGGGCGAAGCGCGCGTCTCGCTTTCGGACGGCAGCCGGATCCGCACCCGCCTTGTGATCGCCGCAGACGGTCGCAACTCGCCCATGCGGCAGGCGGCGGGGATCGGCGTGCGCACGACCCGCTTCGGGCAAAAGGCGCTGGCCTTTGCCGTGACACACCCCATCCCGCATGGCAACGTCTCGACCGAGGTGCACCGCACCGGCGGTCCCTTCACGCTCGTGCCGCTGCCTGACTTCGAAGGCCGCCCGTCCTCCGCCATTGTTTGGATGGACGACGGCGCGAAGTCCGAACAGCGCATGGCACTGGACAAGACGGCCTTCGAACAGGAGATGTCGGAACGCTCCTGCCACCTGTTCGGCCCGCTCGAACTGGCCTCCCGACGCACGATCTGGCCGATCATCGCTCGGGAAGCCGAGCAACTGGCCGGGCAGCGCCTCGCCCTCGTTGCCGAAGCCGCGCATGTCGTGCCGCCCATCGGGGCCCAGGGTCTGAACATGAGCCTGCGGGATCTGGTCACGCTGCGCGACCTCGCCATGGCCCAGCCTGACCGGCTCGGAGATGCCGCGATGCTCGACGCCTACCACCGCCGCCGGATCACCGACATCCGTGCGCGCGTCGCGGGGATCACCGCGCTGAACCGGATCTCGCAGATGTCGTCGCAACCGCTCCGCGACCTCCGGGCCAGGGGTCTGGACACGCTCTACAGCATGAAGCCGGTCCGCACGTCCTTGATGAAACTGGGTCTTGGCGCCTCCGGATGATCCCGTCTTCACCGGGCCGAATCATTGCAACGGCGCTGCGTTCGCGTACGGCCACTCACGGTTGAGCGACTTTGGCAACTCCCCACAACTGGGGATGGTTTTTGCAAGAACAAGTGAGCAACACAGTCGCCGCCACAGCCGCGGTTTACCTTCTATTAAGGCGCATATCGGCAGATGGGAGTGCATCAGACGAAACTCGCCAAATCGAGGTAAAGCCATGATAACTCGCCTGTTTTTGGGCGCCGCCTTTGCGTGCGCCGCAGCTATCCCCTTGCCTTCTGCAGCGGACGTAACCCGCGCCGTATCGGAGATGCGCGCCAGCCACCCGACGTCTGCCAACTGGGGATCGACCCACGAAGGCTGGGGGGCGGCCTCCCTGACCTACAATCGCGATGAAGGCCGCATCATCGAACTGGTCATGACGATCTCCGGCGTGGCGCCGGATACGCTGGCTTCGGCCGGGCCGGGTGGCGTGCTTGGCCCGATCCACATCCACAACTATCCGCAAGGCGGTCCCGACTTCTTCGTCCAACAGATGCCGGGAGAGATCGAGGCGACGGAAGACGGTTTCATCTACCGCGTGTCGAACTGGACGATGGAACCGGCAATGGTCGGGCCGGATCACGTCGATGTCGATTTCGTCCTGTCCGAGATCGCGGCAGGCAATGCCTACTTCGGCCTGCACACGACCGACGCATTCTGTCCGGGGAACAAGAAGGAAGGCGTTGCGGGCACATGTGCTGCGCCCGGAACCGCCCTTTCGGGGCATATCACCGTGCTGCCCGCACCCGATCCGAACGTTCTGGCGCTCGTGACCCGTTGACGGGCCGATGCGCGCGGACGTGACCGCGCGCGGCGAGCGGCCTTCGGTGCGCACAATATGAAGAGGATGCCGCGCTGGACGCACCGGCGCGGCATCGCAACGTCAGCCCGTTGTCAGAACACCGCGTCCACGACGCGCTTCAGCCGCGCCACAGTGCCGTCGACGTCATAGAGCTTGTCGAGACCGAACAGCCCGATCCGGAAGGTCGAGAACTCCGCCCCCTCGTCTACGGCCAGCGGCACACCCGCAGCGATCTGCATCCCGTGCGCGGCAAAGGCCTTGCCCGATTTCACCTCCGGATCGGAGGTGTAGAACACCGCGACGCCCGGCGCTGCGAAACCCTCTGCCGCAACCGATTTCACGCCCTTTTCCGCGAACAGGGACCGCACAGCGTTCCCCAGCGCCCACTGCGCCTCCTTCAGGCGGGTGAAGCCGTAGTCCTTGGTCTCGGCCATGGCATCGCGGAACCCGCGCAGACCGTCCGTCGGCATGGTGGCGTGATAGGCGTGGCCGCCGTCCTCGTAGGCCTTCATGATCTGGCGCCACTTCTTCAGATCCACGGCGAAACTGTCGGAGGTGGTCTCTTCCAGCCGGGCCACCGCGCGTTCGGACATCATCACGAGGCCGGCGCAGGGCGTTGCCGACCAGCCCTTTTGCGGGGCCGAGACCAGCACGTCCACGCCGCAGTCCTTCATGTCCACCCAGACACAGCCCGAGGCGATGCAGTCCAGCACCATCAACGCGCCCACGTCATGCGCCGCCGCCGCCATCCGGCGGATGTAGTCGTCGGGCAGGATCATCCCGGCCGAGGTCTCTACATGCGGTGCGAAGACGATGCCGGGCTTCGTTTCGGCGATCTTCGCTTCCACGTCCTCGATCGGCGCGGGAGAGAACGGCGCGTCGGACGCGTTGCCGGGCCGGCGTGCCTTCAGCACCGTCGTCTGGCCGCCGAAGTTGCCTGCTTCGAAAATCTGCGACCAGCGGTACGAGAACCACCCGTTGCGCACCACCAGAACGTCGGTGCCCTGGCCGAACTGGCGCGCCACCGCCTCCATCCCGTAGGTGCCGCCGCCGGGGACAAGCGCCACCGCTTCGGCATTGTAGACCTCGCGCAGCATGCCGGAAATGTCGCGCATCACCTGCTGGAACGCGGCGGACATGTGGTTCAGCGAACGGTCGGTGAAGACCACCGAAAACTCCTCGAGCCCGTCCGGGTCGATGTTGTCGAGCAAAGCAGCCATATATCCCTCCAAAGGTCGTTATCCCGGACCTACCGCAGCGCGCGACGCTTGGCAAAACAACCTTTGGTCCCGGTGGACGTGTCGCATATGCCGCAGTGTCATTGCTGCATCAACTAAAGGATTCACGAACCGCGAGAACCTGTTACATTTCCCCCAGATCAAAGAGCGGCCGGGCACGAAGACCCGGCGCCGAGGCAGAGTATCATGGCGGACACGACGATCCTCCTCAATGCGTACAGCATTGTGGGCGGCCCGAAGCTGAAGGTTGTGCATTCGGGGGGCAATCTCGACGAGGGCGGCATGCTCCTCCGAGACGCAGAGTTCGTGTGGGAGCACGACGACATCGTCCTTATCGACGTGACGAATGCCAACGAGGATGGCGGCGTCGGGCATGGGTCGGAAATCACCCGGATCACCGTCTACGACACCTCGGCGGACTACTTTGCCGGGACGTCAAAATATGTCTACGAAGGACACAACGGGCATACTGGCGAGATCCGTGGAAACACTTCAGGTGTCGGCGACAACTACCTGAGACTGAACGCAAATGTTCTGACATCGGATGACCCCGACGCGCCGGACATCAACCAGCTTTTCCTTGTCTCGGGGACGGATCTGTCCGACGCGGTCAACGACGGCATTCCGCTTTTTGTCGACCAGTATAAGGACAACGACTACAACGCGAACGACACGATCGACGGCGGAAGCAGCGAACAGGCCGACGGGATCTTCCATGGCGGCGCGGGCGGCAACGACATCTACGTGGTGCTCTGCTTTGCCCGGGGCACCCTGATCGAGACACCGGGCGGCCCGCGTTTTGTCGAGACGCTGAAGGAAGGCGACCTTGTCGTCACGCAGGATGACGGACCGCAGCCGGTGATCTGGGCCGGGTCGGACCGGCAGGCGGGGGTCGGGCCGAATGCGCCGGTCCGCATCCGCGCCGGTGCGCTTGGAAACCTGCGCGATCTGGTCGTGTCGCAGAACCACCGGATGCTGTTCGGCGGCCCACGCGCGGAACTGATGTTCGGCCAGTCCGAGGTGCTGGTCGCGGCAAAGCATCTTGTCGACGGGCGCGACATCTTCATCGAAGAATGCCCGGTCGTGCATTACTATCACCTGCTGTTCGAACGGCACCAGATCATCTTTGCAGAAGGCTGCCCGGCGGAGTCCCTGCACCTTGGCAGCCAGGCGTTGAAGACGGTGGGGCCTGAGGAACGCGACGAGATCATCGCCCGTTTTCCCGACCTCGCGCAGCGACCGGACGCCGGCGCGCTGTCGCGTTACGAACTGAAACGCTTCGAGGCGGAGGCCCTCCGGCGGTCGGCCTGAGCGCGCCTGACCGCACCCGGCCCGGTCAGATCGCGAACAGGGGTCCGGGCCTGCGTTCTTCCGACAACAGCACGTTGGCGTCCAGATTGCCCACCCCCGGCAACGTCATGATCCGGCGCCGCAGGACCCGCTCGAAATCCGCCAGGTCGCGCGCCACCACGCGCAACCGGTAGTCGTAGGCGCCCAGAACGTGCTCCACCGTCTGCACTTCCGGAATGGCCGACACCGCGCGTTCGAAGTCCTGCAGGCTGACACGGCCCTTGGTCGCCAGCTTCACGCCGAGGAAGACCGTCACTCCGAACCCCAAAGCCTGCGCGTCGAGGTCCAGCCGGGTGTCGCGGAACAGCCCGGCCTCGCGCAGCCGCTTGATGCGGCGCCAGCAGGCCGGTTGCGACAGGCCAAGCTCACGCCCGAGCGCGCCGGCAGTCGCCGTGGCATCCTCTGCCAGCGCCCGGAGCAGCGCGCGGTCGATGTCGTCGAGGTCGATCACAGCGGCAGCGTCTCCTCGTCCTTGAGGCGGGCGACGTGCATCAAGGCCTCGATGTCCTGTATGTGCGGCAGGTCCAGCAGCCGTTCGCGGTAGATGCGCTGGTAATGAGCCATGTCGCGGGCGATCACGGCGAGGCGCACGTCCACCTGACCCAGAAAGGTCTGGATCTCCAGCACCTCCGGCACCTCGCGTGCGGCGGCGATGAAGGTGTCGAAGGCGCGCGGCTGGGTCTTGTCGAGGGTGACACGCAGGCTGACCTCGACCTCGTACCCCAGCGCGTGCCAGTCGATGACGCCGCGCACGCCTTTCAGCACGCCGGTTTCGCGCAGCCGTTCCAGCCGCCGCGCCAGCGTCGAAGGGGTCACACCGGCCCTGTCCGCCAGTTCGGCGGCGGGCGAGTCCGGGTCGGCCTGGTAGTGCCGAAGGATGCGTCTGTCTGTGTCGTCGAGCATGATTTCACCGAAATATCACGTAATGGAGAATGATAAAGTCGTCTTCTTCCCAAAATACCCAAAAAACGAAAACTCTCTCATCCCTCCGGGACTATTGTGCCGCCATCACAGAGGAGAAGACACATGCGCGTTTACTACGACCGCGACTGCGACGTTAACCTTATCAAGGACAAGAAGGTCGCGATCCTGGGTTACGGCAGCCAGGGCCACGCCCACGCCCTGAACCTGCGCGATTCTGGCGCCAAGAACGTTGCCATCGCGTTGCGCGAGGGTTCGCCCTCGGCCAAGAAGTGCGAAGCCGAAGGCCTGCAGGTCATGGGCATCTCGGAAGCGGCGGCATGGTGCGACGTCATCATGTTCACCATGCCCGACGAACTTCAGGCAGAGACCTACAAGAAATACGTCCACGACCACCTGAAGGAAGGCTCTGCCATTGCCTTCGCACACGGTCTGAACGTGCACTTCGGCCTGATCGAGCCGAAGCCGGGCGTCGACGTCATCATGATGGCGCCCAAGGGTCCGGGCCACACCGTGCGTGGCGAATACACCAAGGGCGGCGGCGTGCCCTGCCTCGTGGCCGTTCATAACGACGCCACCGGCAAGGCGCTGGAAATCGGCCTGTCCTATTGCTCCGCCATCGGTGGCGGCCGCTCGGGCATCATCGAGACCAACTTCCGCCAGGAATGCGAAACCGACCTGTTCGGCGAGCAGGCCGTGCTGTGCGGCGGCCTTGTGGAACTGATCCGCATGGGCTTCGAGACGCTGGTCGAAGCCGGTTACGAGCCGGAAATGGCCTACTTCGAGTGCCTGCACGAGGTGAAGCTGATCGTGGACCTGATCTACGAAGGCGGCATCGCGAACATGAACTACTCGATCTCGAACACCGCCGAGTACGGCGAGTACGTCTCTGGCCCGCGCATCCTGCCCTACGCCGAGACCAAGGCCCGCATGAAGGAAGTCCTGACGGACATCCAGACCGGCAAATTCGTGCGTGATTTCATGCAGGAAAACGCTGTCGGCCAGCCGTTCTTCAAGGCGACCCGCCGGATCAACGACGAGCACCAGATCGAGCAGATCGGCGAGAAGCTGCGCGACATGATGCCGTGGATCTCTGCCGGCAAGATGGTCGACAAGGCCAAGAACTGAGGTCCTTTCCGGACCGGACGACAGGGGCGGCCTTCGGGCCGCCCTTTTGCGTTGCGACGTTAACCGTGACACCACCGCGCGATGGCCTTAACGCCGCGTGCGCCGTCCTTGCAGGACCACATGCGGTGTACGCCCTTCAGCGCGGCACAACGACATCACGAAGCGTTAACCGACCTTAACGCCCTGTAAGGGGTGAACCGGCCGATTGGACCCCGATTCCCGGCCGGTTGTTAACCTTTGCCCCCGAGTCGGCCAAAATCTCCCGTTGCGCAGGGATTTTTTTGCGTTAACCCCGATCCGTCTGCTTCGTGCACAGACGGTGCGATCCGGTCAGAGCCACTGTGCGCGGTCGCGACATTGTTACATCATAACGCGCCCACCATCTTCCGGTCATGACTTACGACATCAACACGCGCGAGGGGCTTCCGCCCGAAATGCGGACCCTCTATCGGGACCTGCCACGCGACGGCTGGCTGGAACACCCGGGCCTGAAAAAAGCGACCCGCAACTGGATGGGCGCTCATCTGGGCTTTCGCCATACCGGCGCGCTCCTGAAGGCCGAGACCGAGCGGTTCCTCGACAAGGAGACGCCCGCCGACCTCTATGCGGAACGGCTGGGGTTCTTCGGGCACCGGCTGGTCGTCAGCCTGCACGGGCATCACACCTGGGAGGATCGCAGCTTCTTCCCGGAACTCGAAGCGGCCGATCCGCGCTTTGCCCGCGGACTGGAGATGCTGGAAAGCGATCACGTCACGCTGGACGAGACGCTGGACCGGCTGACGCGGCAGGCCAACCGGGTGATCGCGCTGGAAACGCTCGATCCCGCGCAGATGACCGAAGAGGCCGGACCGCTGCACGACACGGTGAGCGCTCTGACCGGGTTCCTGGAGCGGCACCTGACGGACGAGGAAGACCTCGTTGTGCCGATCGTCCTGCACCACCGGCTGCGTGGCTGACATGACCCTGAGTGGGGCGGAGAGGCTCCGCCCTGCCTCGTGTCGCGCGGGACCTTGGCGCGGCACGACATGCCCGATATAGCGCCGGCATGACACCAGAGATCACGCCCCGAAGCTGGGCAATGGTCGGGAGCCTCGGCCTTGTCTGGGGCGCGACCTTCCTGTTCATCGAGATTGCCCTGCACGGCATCACGCCGTTCTGGCTGGCCGCCTACCGCATCGGATTCGCGGCATTGCTGACGCTGGCCGTCTGGGCGCTGCGCGGCGGCGGCCTGTGGCTGACAGAGGCGCGCAACTGGCCATCGCTGATCCTGATCGGCGTCCTGTCCTCCGGCCTGCCCTTCATGTTGCTGGGCTGGGGCCAGCAATACGCGACCTCCGGCTTTGCCGGGGTCAGCATGGCGGCGGTGGCGTTGATGGTGCTGCCGCTGGCGCATTTCCTCGTGCCGGGCGAACGGATGACGGCACGCCGCGCGGTGGGGTTCGCGGTGGGCTTTGTCGGGGTCGTCGTGCTGATCGGACCGGAGGCGTTGCAGGCGTCCGGCAACGCGATGGAGCCCTGGGGACGGCTTGCCTGCCTCGGCGCGGCCTGCTGCTATGCGGTCAGCTCGGTCACCATGCGGCGCCTGCCGCCGATCGACGCCATAGGGCTGGCGGCGGTCCCGCTGGTGGTGGGGGCGCTGTTCGTGCTGCCCGTCGCCTGGGCGCAGGAAGGTCCGCCGCCCCTGCCGCACGGCCAGACGCTGGCCATACTGGCGGTGCTGGGACTGCTGCCTACGGCGGGTGCGAATCTGCTGCGGGTGCTGGTGATCCGCTCTGCCGGGCCGGTGTTCATGAGCCTGACGAACTACCAGGTGCCGCTGTGGTCGGTGGCGTTGGGGGTGATCGTGCTGGGGGAGCCGCTGCACGCCTCCCTTCTGGTGGCACTGGTGCTGATCCTCGCGGGCGTTTTCCTGAGCCAATGGGGCGCGCTGAAGCGGCTGTTCCTGCGCTGAGGCCGGGGGCGTGCCCGGTGAGGCGCGCCCTGCCCGGTCTGGCGATCCGCTTGCCGTATGCCGCATCGATCAGGCCGTCCGAGTAATGCCCTTGTGACGGCTGGGCGCCCTCCATGACCGATGCTAAGGCCGACCGATAGGCGGCATGCCAGCCATGGGTCCACGCCGGGAGGGCAACCAATTCAATGCTCGGGACGTTGAGTGCGCGTATTCAAACTTGCCTCCAGCCGAAAGAGAAAAAACCAAGCATGCCGCTCCTGCGAATTGACATGATCGAAGGACGCTCTGACGAGGATCTTCAACGCCTTCTGGATACCGTCCAGTCCTGCGTTGTCGAAGCCTTCGGCGTCCCCGAGACCGACCGCTACCAGATCGTCCACGAACACAAGCCCGGACGTATGGTCTTTCTCGACACCGGGCTGGGGTTCACGCGCAGCGATCAAATGATCTCGATCCAGTTCTTTACCAGTCCGCGCACCCACGTCGAGAAGATGAAGGTCTACAAACTGTTGGCTGAGAACCTCGAACACACCTGCGGGCTGGACCCGAACGACCTCCTGATCTCGGTTTTCACCAACCGGGAAGAGGACTGGAGTTTCGCACAAGGTGAAGCGCAGTATGTCACAGGGCGCCTGCCGTAAGAGGACGCAATCGTCGAGACCGGGCTTGATCCGCAAGCGGACCACCGGGTCTTTGGTAAAAGCCGGCCTGCCCCGTGTGACAGATCACCCAGACAGGAACGCCCTCGCGAATTTTCGTGAGAGCGTTTTGGGTTTGACCGTCGATCCGCGCGGCGCCAGCACATCGGCGGCCGCCGCGAAGGCGAAGGGTCTTCAGGGAAGAGTTTTCAGGCAGGACGGGGACCCTGCGTCCGGTCCCGTGCCACGATTCGTAGGGCGGGGCTGTGCGCCGCCCTACCTTGGATCAAAGGCCTGTCACCAGCACGACACCAGCACGGTCATGTCGGTGGCCAGCGCGGTCAGGTCCTCCGGCTCCATGATGCCGCCCGTCACCTGGCTGCTGGCGCTCACGCCGTTGGCACGCAGGAAATCGAGGATCATCTCGCCCTTGGCGGCAAAGCTCACCTGATCGGGCAGTTGCCGTCCGCCTTCGGTTTCGCGTGGCAGCAGCATCCCCATGACCGAGCCGCCTGCATCGAAGACCGGTCCGCCCGCGTCGCCCGGCATCGCCGACAGCGCGAGGCGCTTGACCTGCGGTTCGCCGGAAAGGCCACGGGTGTCCTCCAGCGTGCCGAAGGTCAGGGTCGGCGCGGTCAGCACGCCACCGAAGGAAAAGCCCGCCACCGCGATCTCAGACTGGAGGCGCTGCGTGCCGGTGGAGAACTGCGCCACACGGCGCGGCGCCAGCGCGTCCTGCGGACGCAGCAGCGCCACGCCCAGCGACGCATCGCGCGCCATCACCTGCGCCGGGTAGCTGCCGTTGATCGTCACGCGTTCGCAGTCTGCCACCGCGTCGGCAGAGGTCAGGACCGCGCCGCCCGATGCCACGAAGAACCCCGAACCGTTGCCCTTCGGCGTGCGCACCTTCAGGCCGGAAACGAGGTCGACGGACTGACCGTCGTCCGAGACCATCGCCGGATCGAGCACGCCGGGAATGCGCTGATAGCTGTCCTGCATCAAAGCCAGCACGCGCGAGCGGCGCTCCTCGTCGTTGGCGGGCCAGACAAGGGTGAAACCCTTGATCTCGCCGTCGCGCAGGCCGACCTCCGTGTGGCTGACGATACGCGAATTCGCCCCGGTCAGCAGGAAGCCGCCGTTGTCGCGGCGCCGCTCGCCCTCGACGGGGACGATTTCCAGCGTCTGCATGATCTCGTAAAGGCCGTTCAGCGTGTCGCGGTCGCCGGGTTGCGAGATCAGCAGAACCTGCGCGGGCAGATCGGTCTTCGACCCGTAGATCGCAAAAGGCGCCTCGTAGCGGTCGAAGTCCACCACGCCCAGCGGCATCTGCATGACGATGCCCGCGCGGTCGTCGACGCGGTCGGCCATGCCCATTCCGTCGAGCACGGCGTTGTACTGCCCCAGAAGCGCGGCGCGCTGGCGCGAGGTCAGGATGCCCGTGGATTCGTAGCCGTTGGCCTCCTGCCATCCGGCCATGGACCGGCGCGTGCCGGGACCGAAGGCACCGTCGATGCGGCCTTCGTAAAAGCCCGCCCATTGCAGCGCGATCTGCAGCATGTCGCGCGCTTCGCGGTCAAGCTGCGCCTCGGAGGCACGCGCCTCGCGCGGGGTCTCTTCCGGGACCGCGGGGACCGGTGGCTCGGGCGCGGCCTGCGGTTCGGGCGCCGCTTGCTGCTCGTCGGAGAGCGCCGCTGCCAGGTCGTCCGCGGTCAGCGGCTGGTCCCCGGTCGCCGGCGCCTGGGCGGTATCGGTCGGTGCGGCGTCGTCCTGCGTCGGCTGAACCTCGGTCCGGGGCGTGTCGCCAGCGGCGGCCTGCCCGTCCTGCGGTGCGTCGAGCTCGACCTGGGCGCCCACCGGCCAGAACTGCCGGCCGTAGACGCGCGACGTCTCGACATAGCTGTCGGGCGGGATCGCGCCGGAGCGCATCAGCTCGCCCAGGAAGGCCTCCGCCTCGTTGCGGTCGCCGTAGGGGCCCACGGCCACGCCGTACCAGCCGCCGCCCAGCGAGAACCCGTTCACATTGTTCAAACGCTGCGAAAACTGGCGGACACTCGATTGAGCCCCGGCCAAGGACGTGCGCGCCTCGACCTGGATGAAGAACCGCTCTTCCTGTTGCGCAAGGACGCCCTGCCCCGAAAGAACCAGCGCAAAAGCAAGGGAAATCAAATGTCTCGGCATCGCTGTCGTCGGCCTCTTCGTGCTGCCCAAATCAGGCAACCTTTATCAGATCGCACGCCGCGTGCACGTGAAAATGACGTGAGGCGGCGCATTGACCCCACGCCTGTTGCCGCCTAATCAGACGCCCAAGCGCCGCGAGGAAGCCAACCATGTCCGAGACCCAGCAAAAGAGCCCGCACAAACCCGCCTCCTTCCAGGAGATCATCCTGCGACTCCAGACATACTGGGCGTCGAAAGGATGTGCGATTCTGCAACCTTACGACATGGAAGTCGGCGCCGGCACCTTCCATCCCGCGACCACCCTGCGCGCCTTGGGCAACCGCCCCTGGACGGCCGCCTATGTGCAGCCCTCGCGCCGCCCCACGGACGGGCGCTACGGCGAGAACCCCAACCGGCTGCAGCATTATTACCAGTATCAGGTCATCATCAAGCCGTCGCCGCCGGACCTGCAGGCGCTCTACCTCGGCAGTCTCGAAGCCATCGGCATCGACATGGCCCTGCACGACATCCGCTTCGTCGAGGACGACTGGGAAAGCCCGACGCTCGGTGCCTGGGGCCTCGGATGGGAAGTCTGGTGCGATGGCATGGAAGTCAGCCAGTTCACCTATTTCCAGCAGGTCGGCGGCCACGACTGCCACCCCGTTTCCGGCGAACTGACCTACGGTCTCGAACGGCTGGCGATGTACGTGCTCGGCGTCGATCACGTGATGGAAATGCCGTTCAACGACCCGCAGTCGCCCATCGCGCTGACCTATGGCGACGTTTTCCGCCAGACCGAAGAGGAATACTCGCGCTTCAACTTCGACACCGCCGACACCGCGCTCCTGCTGCGCCACTTCGAGGAGGCAGAGGCCGAATGCGCCGCCATCCTCGCGCGCGATGCAGAGGACCCCAAGACCGGCAAGCGCATCGTCATGGCCCACCCGGCCTACGACCAGTGCATCAAGGCCAGCCACATCTTCAACCTGCTCGACGCCCGTGGCGTGATCTCCGTCACCGAGCGGCAGGCCTACATCGGCCGCGTCCGCGCGCTGGCGAAGATGTGCGCCGATGCCTTCGTCACCACCACCGCCGGCGGGTACGAAAGCGGCGCGGCGGCATGAGCGGCAAGGTCATCGGGATCGGTATCGTGCTCGTCTCCCTGATCTTCGGCGCCGTGGTGTATTACACGCAGGTCTACTACTATTACGAACCGGTGCAGGCCACCGGGCGCGACGACGTGCTGCTGACCAACATGGTCACCGACGCTCCGGAAGCGATCCTCTACGACAATTTCGAGGCCATCGACGCCGACAGCTCACCGATCCGTTACCGCGCCTGCTTCACCACGACCCTGTCGCTGGCGATGCTGACAGAAACCTACGAGCCCTACGAAGGTGCCGAGCCGCGCAACGCGCCCGCCTGGTTCACCTGTTTCGATGCGGAGGCAATCGCCGAAGACATCGAAGCCGGACGCGCATTGGTCTTCGCCGGACAACGCAACATCGAATACGGCATCGACCGCGTCGTCGCGATCGCCGAGGACGGTCACGGCTACGTCTGGGAAGAAATCAACGAGTGCGGCGACAAGGCCTACGACGGCACGCCGCTGGGCGAGGACTGCCCGGTCAAGGACTGACCGTCCCAACGACGGACCGTCCCCGGGTAGAACCGGCCAACATCGCACTGTCCCGCCGACCAGCCCGCCATAGACAACGCGCGCCAGGCGCTCCCCCGCCCCGCAATCCGGCCCGCAATCCGCGTCGCCCCCCCTTCATCTTGGCGCAAATACCTCGGAGGGGGTGCGGGGGAGGCAGCGCCTCCCTCGGCCTGTCGCCGCGCAAGATGCGCGGCGACACCGCAGACGACCACAACTTCCACGGAACTTTATCGCCTCTCCAAGCGCTCTCCCTGCAACAGAGGAGAGATCGACCATGTCCGAGAAAGCCCCCGCCTGGGTCCCGCCCGTCATGCGCACCGGCTACTTCGCGCGCGCCGCCGTCTACGTGGTCGTGGGCGGTCTGGCCCTCATGGCCGCGCTGAAGGGCGGTCAGGCGCAGGGCACCACCGACGCGCTCGCCGACCTGCGCGGACAGGCCTGGGGCGTGGCCGCGCTCTGGGCGATCGCCGTGGGGCTCTGGGCCTATCTCGCCTGGCGTCTGGTCGACGCCTGGCTCGATCTCGAGGACTACGGCACCGACGCCAAGGGCATGATCGCCCGCGCCGGTCTGGTGATCACCGGCCTGATCCACGGCGCTATCGGGGTCTCGGTCGCGGCGACCGCCATGGGCGGCGGCAGCGGCGGCGAAGGCGGCGGCACGCAGTCCATGACCCAGAAACTAATGTCCATGCCGTTCGGACCCTGGCTCGTGGGCGTGGTCGGCATCGCCACGCTGGGCGCCGGCATCTACTACATGCACAAGGGCTGGGCCGAGAAATACAAGGAGCACATCCGCGTCACGCCCACCGCCCGCAAGCTCGACCCGGTGTGCAAGTTCGGCTGCATCGCGCAGGGCGTGGTGATCTCGCTGATCGGCGTTTCGATCATCTTCGCCGCCATGACCGCCAACCCCAATGAGGCGGGAGGCGTGGGCGAAGCGCTGCACCAGCTGCGGTCCATGGCCTACGGGCGCATCCTTCTGGGCATCGTGGCGCTGGGTCTGCTGGCCTTCGCCGTGGAAAACGCCGTCGAGGGCTGGTATCGCGTCTTGCCGCGCTACGAGGGCAAGGACGTCATGACCCTCGCCCGCCGCGCCAAGCTGAAAGCCGAGGGCAAGCTCAACGAAGCCACGGCCTGATCCGCAAGGGGTCGCAGGCGGCGTCTCCGCTTGCGACCCCCTGCGAGGCCCGCTAGACACCGCAGCAACGACGAAGCCCGTGCCGCCAAGGCGCGGGCCAAAGCTGTGGTGAGACGATGCCCGACCTTCTGATCGAACTCTTTTCCGAGGAAATCCCCGCGCGCATGCAGGCCCGCGCCGCCGGGGACCTGAAGAAGATGATGACCGACGGACTGGTCGAGGCCGGGCTGACCTATGCGTCCGCCGCCGCCTTCCACACGCCGCGCCGTCTTTGCCTGACGGTGGAGGGCCTGACCGCCGAAAGCCCCACCCTGAAGGAAGAGCGCCGCGGGCCCAAGGTCGGCGCCCCGGACAAGGCGCTCGAAGGGTTCATGCGCGGCGCGGGCGTCACCCGCGACCAGCTGGAAGAGCGCGAAGACAAGAAGGGCGCCTTCTACTACGCTACCGTCACGACCCCGGGCCGCAAGGCCGAAGCCATCGTCGCCGAGCAGCTCGAAAAGACCGTGCGCGGCTTTCCTTGGCCCAAGTCGATGCGCTGGGGCACGGGCAGCCTGCGCTGGGTCCGCCCCCTGCACCGCATCCTCTGCCTGATGCGCGACGAGGGCGGCGAGCATGTCGTGGACCTGGAGATCGACGGCATCCGCGCGGGCCGCACCACCGAAGGCCACCGCTTCATGGGCGGCGCGCCGTTCGAAGTGACCTCCTTCGAGGATTACGCCGCGAAACTGAAGCGCGCGCATGTGATCCTGTCGGCCGAGGAACGCGCCGAGCACATCTGGAACGACGCCACCAACATGGCCTTCGCGCAGGGCCTCGACGTGGTCGAGGACAAGGGCCTTCTGGCGGAGGTCGCGGGCCTTGTGGAATGGCCGGTGGTGCTGATGGGCGACATCGAAGACACCTTCCTCGGCCTGCCGCCAGAGGTGCTGCAGACCTCCATGAAGGAGCACCAGAAGTTCTTTTCGGTGCGCAATCCGAAGACCGGCCGGATCGAGAAATTCGTGACCGTCGCCAACATCGAGACGGCAGACAACGGCGCCACCATCCTCGCGGGCAACCAGAAGGTGCTGGCCGCCCGCCTGTCGGATGCGAAGTTCTTCTGGGAAAACGACCTGCGCGTGGCGAAGGACGCGGGCCTGACCGCCTGGACCGACCGGCTGGAGGACGTGACCTTCCACAACAAGCTGGGCAGCCAGAAGGCCCGGATCGAACGCATCGCCGCGCTGGCCCGCGACCTGGCGCCCAAGGTCGGCGCAGATACCGACCGCGCGGCGCAGGCCGCCGAGGTGGCCAAGGCCGATCTGTCGTCCGAGATGGTCTACGAGTTCCCCGAGTTGCAGGGCCTGATGGGCCGCTACTACGCGGAGGCCGCGGGCCTGCCCGCCGATGTTGCCGCCGCCTGTCAGGAACACTACTCGCCGCTGGGCCCGTCCGACGACGTGCCCACCGCCCCCACTTCGGTCGCCGTGGCACTGGCCGACAAGCTCGATACGCTGACAGGCTTCTGGGCCATCGACGAGAAGCCCACGGGATCTAAGGACCCATACGCCCTCCGCCGCGCTGCGCTAGGGGTGATCCGGTTGGTGCTGGGGAATGGGTTGCGGATAAGCTTATCCGATGTCATCTCCGAAGCACTTGAAAACGTGGGTGCAGCTCGCCCGAACCCGCAGGATGAAGACGACTATACAGGACTTGACAAGGATCTGGACCTCCTCGCCTTCTTCCACGACCGCCTCAAAGTCTACCTGCGCGACCAAGGCGTCAGCCATGACGTGATCGACGCCTCGCTCGCGATGGACGGCAACGACGACCTCACCCTGCTGGTGAAGCGCGCCGAGGCGCTGGCTGCCGTCATGCAGACCGAGGACGGCAGGAACCTCGTGCAGGGGTTCAAGCGGGCCAACAACATCCTCACGCAGGCCGAGGAAAAGGACGGCGTGGAATATTCCTTCGGCGCGGATGTGAAATTCGCCGAGACCGACGAGGAACGCGCGCTGTTCGAAGCGCTCGACGCCGCCGACAAGAAGATCGCCCCGGCGATGCAGGCAGAGGATTTCACCGCCGCGATGGAGGCCATGGCCACCCTTAGGGCGCCGATCGACGCCTTCTTCGACGCGGTGCAGGTGAACTCCGAAAACTCAGTGGTGCGCCGCAACCGGCTGAACCTCTTGAGCCGCATCCGCCAGACCTGCCTGCAGATCGCCGACCTGACGAAGATCGAGGGCTGAGGCCCGCCCCTTCCGTCGCCCGCGCCCTTCGAACGGGGTAACCGGAGCGGCAAAGGGGAAAGGCCGCGCCTTTCCCCGGCGGATCGCGTTGCGTTGGCAAGGCGAAACCACCAACCCGCACGACGCTACGTCACGCATTTCCGCCCGCGACGACAGCCCATCTTGTCATATGAGTGTCACTCCGTATTCTGCGCGCAACCAAAACAGGTGCTGCAGTGCAGAAAGCGTTCTCCGAAGACCCTGACGTCACGCTCATCACGCCGACCGCGCCGATGGCGACGCCCACGCATGGCGGGCGGGCGAAGTGCCTGCAGCGGCTCGTGCGGCTCGACTTGCCGGTGCCGCGCACCGTCGCCTTGTCCTTCGCCGAGGTGCACCGCATCGCCGCCGGGCAGATGCCGGACATGGCGGCCCTGCTGGCGCATTTCGACCCCGAGGCGCTGCTGTGCGTGCGCCCCTCGTCGGAGGACCCCGACTGGGGCGGTCCCGGCGCGGTTCTGAATATCGGGATGAACGACGCGCGCTACGTGGCACTGACCGAGAGCATCGGGCACGAGGCGTCTGCCTCCCTCTACATGCGGTTCGTGCAGGGCTATGCGGTCCATATCGCGCGACTGGACCCCGACCTTTTCGACGAGATCGAGGACGTGGGACAGGCCGGGCTTTCCGCCGCGCTCGCCGCCTATGAGGAAGAGGCCGAAGAGGCCTTCCCTCAGGACCCGGCGGTGCAGTTGCGCGAGGTGCTGCGGTCCATGGCGCGCGCGTGGGAGGGCACGTCGGCCCGGCTGCTTCGGCAGGCCAAGGGCGCGCCAGTGGACGCGGGCCTTGGCCTCGTGGTGCAGGAGATGGCGCCGGGTCTCGGTAAGGGGGAATGCGGCTCGGGCGTATTGCAGCTTGTCGATTCGGACACCGGCCTGCCGCAGGTCACGGGCCGCTACCTGAGCCAGAGCCAGGGCCGAGAAGCGCTGAAGCATCGCAACACCAGCCTTTTCCTCGAAAAGGACCCGCGGGGGCCTTCGCTGGAGGAGCTGGCGCCGGAGGCCTTCGCACAGTTGAAGGCCCATACCGAGCTGATGCGGCGCAAGCTGCGCGCCGAGATGCAGATCGAATTCACCATTCAGAACGGACAGTTGCACATTCTCGACGGGGTGCGTGTCGTGCGATCTTCGCGCGCGGCGGTGCGGATCGCGGTCCGTCTGGTCGAGGACGGGATCATCTCGCCGCAGGAAGCGGTGATGCGTATCGAGCCGGGCGCGATCTCGGAACTGTTGCACCGGCAGGTTGCGCCGGGCGCCGACCGGCGCGTGATCGGGCGTGGCATCGCGGCCTCGCCCGGGGCCGCCACGGGGCGGATCGTGTTTTCGTCGGCGGAGGCGCTGGCCTCCACCTCGCGCGGGGAAAGCTGCATCCTCGTTCGGCGCGAAACCTCGCCGGAAGACATCCGGGGCATGCACGCCGCGGTGGCCGTGCTGACCGAGCGTGGCGGCATGACCTCGCACGCCGCCGTCATCGGGCGTGGCATGGGCCTGCCCTGCGTGGTCGGGGCCGCGCGGATGAAAATCGACCTCCAGCGCAAGACGATCCTTGCCGAGAACGGCAGCACCTTCCGCGAGGGCGATGTGGTCACGCTCGACGGCACCGCGGGCGAGGTGCTGGAAGGCAGCCCAGAGATGGTGGAGGCCGCGCTCGACGACGCCTTCCAGAAGCTGATGGGCTGGGCCGACGACGCGCGCGACATTGGCGTCCGCGCCAATGCCGATACGCCCGCCGACGCGGCGACGGCGCGGCGGTTCATGGCGCAGGGGATCGGCCTGTGCCGGACAGAGCACATGTTTTTCGAGGCCGACCGCATCACCCCCATGCGCGAGATGATCTTTGCCGATGCGCCGGAAGACCGGCAGGCGGCGCTGGCGATGCTGCTGCCGATGCAGCGCGCCGACTTCACCGAGCTGTTCCGCATCATGGAGGGGCTGCCTGTCTGCATCCGGCTGTTCGATCCGCCGCTGCACGAGTTCCTGCCGACCGACCGGGCCGGGCTGCGCGACCTGGCCGAAGCGCTGGACCTGCCGGTGTCGGACGTGACGCGGCGGGTGGAGTCCATGGGCGAATACAACCCCATGCTGGGCCTGCGCGGCGTGCGGCTGGGGATCACGGTGCCGGAAATCTACGACATGCAGGCCCGTGCGATCTTCGAGGCGACGCTTGACGCCTCGCGCGAGGGCGCACCGGTGGTGCCGGAGATCATGTTGCCGCTGGTCAGCGCGAACCGCGAGGTGGAACTGCTGCGCTCGCGCATCGACGCGGTAGCCGCGGCGGTCCGGGCGGAACGCGGGCGCAACTTCACCTACCGCCTGGGCGTGATGGTGGAAACGCCGCGCGCCTGCCTGCGCGCCGACGAGATCGCGCCGCATTGCCAGTTCCTGTCTTTCGGGACCAACGACCTGACGCAGATGACCTACGGGCTGTCGCGCGACGACGCGGGCCGCTTCATGGGGGACTACGTGCAGCAGGGCGTGTTCAACGAGGACCCCTTCCACGTGCTCGACCTCGACGGCGTGGGCGAGCTGGTGGCCATCGGAGTGGAGCGCGGCCGCTCATCCAACCCCGGTGTCACCCTGTCGATCTGCGGCGAACACGGCGGCAACCCGGAATCAATCGCCTTCTGCCGCGCCGTCGGCATGACATACGTCAGCTGTTCGCCGTTCCGGGTGCCGGTCGCCCGGCTGGCGGCGGCGCAATTCGCACTTTCCGCCGAAGGCGTGCGCAAACCTCCGCGCATGTGACCATAAGGGGCTTGCCATGCCCCTCGGAGCGGACGCTACGTAAACCGCCCTTGGTATAAGCGCCCTTTGGAATCCGGGGGTTGAGCCGAGTCGCGCAATGCGTTTACCGCTGCCGACACGGCGTTGGGATTTGCAAGCCCGCCGGCCGCAAAAGCCGTGGACAAGTCGCAAATCGACCGCAGGCAGCGGCGGTATTCCGCGCTTCCAGATCGCAGTGTTTACGAATTTCGCAAAAATGGCTACGAACCGCGCCGTCCCGGCATGGATCGGGGCCACGTTCCCGTCAAAAGAGACCGCCGCAATGATCCGTGCCTTCCGTGCTGCCGCCCTGATCGGCCTGGCAATTGCTTCGACCATTTCCGCCCCGGCCCATGCCGATGCCATCCGCAAGGCCGAGACGCTCGTCTCGCTCGAGACAAAGGCGTTGGCCCGGGCGCGCAACGGCCACCTAGAAAAGCTGGTCACGCCGGTCGCCGCCGCGCAGGGCACGGGGGACATCACCTATTCCAACGCCTGGCTGTCGCGGCAGCCGATCATCTCGACCGGCGGTGCGGAATGGCAGTGTCTGTCCGAAGCGCTATACTTCGAGGCGCGCGGAGAAAGCGTGCAGGGCCTCTTCGCTGTGGCCGAGGTCATCCTGAACCGCGTGTCTTCGCCGCGCTTTCCCGGGTCGGTCTGCGGCGTGGTGAAGCAAGGCACCGGCAAGAAATACGGCTGCCAGTTCACCTACACCTGCGACGGTCATCCCGAACGCATTAACGAGCCCGCCGCCTGGGATCGGGTCGGCAAGGTCGCGCAGGTCATGCTGAACGGCGCACCGCGTTCGCTGACGCAGGGGGCCACCTACTACCACACCAACGCCGTGCGTCCGAAGTGGTCGCGCAGCTTCATGAAGACGGCCAACATCGGCCAGCACATCTTCTACCGCAATCCGCGCTGAGCGGCGGCACGCTCCTCCGCCACCGGCCCTTGCACCCTGCCCCAACGATGGCGCGATGCCGCCATGGGTCCGCGTTTGCCGCTTTCGGCCTGCCACCGCTGCGCAATGCACCCTATAGGTGGACCCCACCACCAAACGGGAGTCGTCATGGCCTCTGAAATCCGCCTTGCCTTTGCCCACCCGTCGGAGCGCGCCGTTGCGACCGCCGGCGACACACCGCGCGACCGTATTTCCCTGCGCGACCACATCGTCGAGGCAGAGATCGGCGCCTTTCAGGCGGAACGCGGCATCACGCAGCGTCTGCGGTTCAACGTTGTGGTCGAGGTCGCGCCCTTCACCGGGACCATCGACGACGACGTGGACCGCATCCTGTCCTACGACAGCGTGACCGAGGCCATCGCCTTCGAGCTGGCCGCCGAGCGGCTGAACCTACTGGAGACACTGGCCGAGCGCATCGCCGAACGCATCCTGCTGGAACCTCAGGCGCTGCGTGCCTTCGTCCGGATCGAGAAGCTGGACCGAGGCCCCGGCGCGCTGGGTGTCGAGATCGTGCGCGCCCGCAAGGACGTGGCGGCCCACCTCAATGCGCTGGCGGAGGACGCCGCCTCGGCCCGGCCGCATCCGCGCGTCGTCTACCTGTCGAACGACGCCATCGCGCATCCCGATCTGGGGCACTGGATCGACGCGCTGGTCGCGGACGGGGCACCGGTGATCCTGACCACCGGGCTGCCGGCCGCCGCGCCGCTTGAAACCGGCCACCACATGACGCAGCGCCGGGTCGATCTTCTGGCGATCGAGCAGAACGCTTGGCGTCTGGCGGCGCGGGATCTGCGCTGCAAGGTGGTCGCCACCCGCACCGAACTGGACTGGGCGATGAAGAACGGTCAGACCTGCGTCTGGGCCCCGTCGAAGATCGTTCTGGACGCCACCGAACCGCCGAGGGTCTCGCCCCGCGACACGGTCGCCCTGTCCGCCTGGTTCGCGGGCGAAATCGAGGCCGCCGAGCTGCTTGTGGTCGGCGAAAGCCTGCCGGAATCCGCGCCCGTGCCGCTGCGCGGGGTGAAGACCGGGGCGCCGCTGCTCTGACGGGCGGCCCCGATCTTGCAAAGGGCCGCGTTTCCGTTAGTGAAGGCGGCATGAGCAGATCCTACTACAGGCCCCTCGTCCGTTTCGACGCCCCCGTGCCGGAGCACGGCAGCCTGCCGGTGGCTGGCGGACCTGGATGGTTCCACCTTGCCGTGAAATACGAACGCGGCCAGCGGCCGGAAACCGTTTCCCTGGAAGAGGTTCAGCAGGACTGGCGCGACCGCATCAGCGCACCGCGTGCCCCGGTGTCCGGCGTCGCCATGGACCGTTGCCGGATCATGGGCATCCTGAACGTCACGCCGGACAGTTTCTCGGATGGCGGGCAATTCCAGTCATCCGCCGCCGCGCTGAACCATGCGCGTGCGCTGGTGGAGGCCGGGGCGGATATCATCGACGTCGGCGGCGAAAGCACGCGGCCCGGGGCGCTGGCCGTCCCCCGCGAGGCCGAGATCGCACGGGTCGAGCCGGTGATCCGGGCCATCGCGACCGAGATTGCCGCCCCCGTCTCCATCGACACCCGCAAGTCGGTGGTGGCAGAAGCGGCGGTCGATGCAGGCGCACGGCTGGTCAACGACATCTCGGGCTTTGTCTACGATCCGATGCTGGCGCGCTTTTGCGCCGAACGGAATCTGCCGGTCTGCGTCATGCACATGATGGGCGAACCGGAGACGATGCAGGACGATCCGACCTTCGAAGATGTGCTGCTGGACGTCTACGACTTCCTCGAACGGCAGATCCTCAAGCTGGAAGACATCGGAATCCCGCGCAAGAACATCGTCGTCGATCCTGGCATCGGCTTCGGCAAGCTGATGCACCACAACCTTGCCCTTCTGGGCAACGTATCGCTGTATCACGGTCTTGGCTGTGCGATCCTCGTGGGCGCGTCGCGCAAAGGTTTTGTCGGCAAGCTTACCGGGGCCGAGAAGGCCACCGACCGGATGCCCGGCTCTGTTGCCTGCGCGCTGGCCGTGGCGGCACAGGGCGTCCAGATCGTTCGGGTTCACGACGTGGCAGAGACGGCGCAGGCGCTGACGATGCTGCGGGCAATACAAGGGAGAGGCAAGACATGAGCCGCAAGTTGTTCGGCACCGATGGCGTGCGAGGCAAGGCCAACACCTATCCGATGACGGTCGAACTCGCCGTGGCGCTTGGTGCCGCGGTGGGCCGCCACTTCCGCAACGAACACGGCGGTGTGCACCGCGTGGTGATCGGCAAGGACACGCGCCTGTCGGGCTACATGTTCGAGAACGCGCTGACCGCGGGCCTGACATCGACCGGCATGAACGTTCTGCTGCTGGGGCCGGTGCCGACCCCTGCGGTGGGGCTGCTGACGACCTCGATGCGCGCCGATCTGGGGATCATGATCTCGGCCAGCCACAACCCGGCGGACGACAACGGCATCAAGTTCTTCGGCCCCGACGGGTTCAAGCTGTCCGACGCGGTCGAGGCGGAAATCGAGGGGCTGGTCGAAGGCGGCGTGCACGCCGCGCAGCCGCAGAACATCGGCCGGGCGAAGCGGATCGACGACGGCCGCTTCCGCTACCAGGAACGGATCAAGGGTACGCTGCCCTCCGGCCTCAGGCTGGACGGCATCAAGGTGGTCGTGGATTGCGCCAACGGCGCCGCCTACAAGACCGCGCCCGAGGTTCTGTGGGAGCTGGGCGCCGACGTGGTGCCGCTGGGAACGAACCCCAATGGACTGAACATCAACGACAAATGCGGCTCCACCCATCCGCAGGCCGCGGCCGAGGCGGTCGTCGCGCACGGCGCGGACGTCGGGCTGTGCCTCGATGGCGACGCGGACCGGATCATCCTGATCGACGAGACCGGGACGGTGGTCGACGGCGACCAGATCATGGCGCTGCTGGCGGACCGCTGGGCGGAAGAAGACCGCCTGAAGGGCGGCGCGCTGGTGGCCACCGTGATGTCGAACCTCGGGCTGGAACGCTTTCTGGACGGGCGCGGGCTGCGGCTTGAGCGCACGGCTGTCGGCGACCGCTACGTGGTGGAACGGATGCGCGCGGGGGGGTTCAACCTCGGCGGCGAACAGTCGGGCCACATCGTGATGACCGATTATGCCACCACGGGCGACGGTCTGATGGCGGGGCTGCAGTTCCTGGCCGAGATGGTGCGCACCGGCCGCCGCGCATCGGAGCTGACGCGCAGCTTCGCGCCGGTGCCGCAATTGCTGAAGAACGTCCGTTTCGGGCCCGGTGTGGCACCGCTCGACTCCGAGCAGGTGAAGGCGGTGATCCGAGATGCGGAGGCACGGCTGGCAGGCAAGGGTCGGCTCTTGATCCGCAAGTCGGGTACGGAGCCGCTGATCCGGGTCATGGCCGAATGCGAGGACGACGCCCTTCTGCTGTCGGTGGTCGACGGCATCGTGGCAGAAGTCGAAGCGGTCGCGCGGACGGAGGCCTGAGCCGAGGGCGGGCGCCCTGCCCCTCAGCGGTAACCGCGCCGGGTCGTCCGGCGCGGTCGGAACGGCGCCCTGAGCGTGGCCCAGAGCCGCGCGAGGAACCCGAAGATCAGGCTGAGCCCCAGCCAGCCCGCGAGAAACCCCGTTCCCGCAAAGACCGCGCCCTCGAACGTCGCCGGGACAGCCGGTTTGAATACCTCGAAGGCGCGTTCCGCGATCTCCCGGTCCCCCATGTGGCTGGCGAGCCGCGCGCGCATGAAGGGGCCTGCGCCTTCCAGCGTGGCCAGCGCGTCTGCCAGGCGGTCGTGGCGGGCAATGTCTTCGGCCATGTTGCCCGCCTGCGTCTGGGCCAGCGACCCTTCGGCGCCCAACTGGCGGAGGTATTCGGCAAGCGTCATGTCGACGGCTTCGGCGTCGGCCTCGTAACGGTCGATCTGGCGCGCCAGTTCGTCCACTGTGCCGCCGAGACGCTGCATGTATTGCTGAGAGAATTCCGGGAATTGCGATGCGCCCACCGCACCCGTCAAGCCGCCCGCGAGTGCCAGTGCCCGCCCGATCATCGCCTCTGCTCCTGCCGTTTTTCCGGCCAGCTTAAAGCCACCTGCCGCGTCGCATCAAGCGGGACAGACAGGACAGGCGAACGGGGGTTGCAGGGAGAGCGCAGGCCCGTCTCGCGGGCCCGCGCCTCACGGTCAGTGGTTGGCGTAGATCTGGCGGATGCGTTCCACCGCCTGTTCGGGCGGCATTTCCTCGCTTTCGCCGGTGCGGCGCGAGGTCAGCTCGACCACGCCGTTCTTCAGCCCGCGCGGGCCGACGGTGATCCGCCACGGCAGGCCGATCAGGTCCATGGTGGCGAACTTGCCCCCGGCCCGTTCGTCGGTGTCGTCGTAAAGCGGTTCCAGCCCGGACTTAACGAGGTCGAGGTAGATCGCCTCGCAAGCGGCGTCGGCCTCTGCGTCGCCCTGCTTGAGGTTGATGATGCCGCAATGGAACGGCGTCACGCCCTCGGGCCAGATGATGCCCTTGTCGTCATGCGACGCTTCGATGATGGCACCCAGCAGGCGGCTGACGCCGATCCCGTGGGACCCCATGTGCACCGGCACCTGCGCGCCGGAGTGGTCCTGCACCACGGCGTTCATCGCGTCGGAGTACTTCGTTCCGAAGTAGAAGATCTGGCCGACCTCGATGCCGCGCGCGGTGCGGCGGCGCTCTTCGGGGATTTCGCCGAACAGAGCCTCGTCGTGGGTCTCGTCGGTGCGCGCGTAGCGGGAGGTAAACTCCTCCAGCACGGACTGGCACTCTTCGACGCTGTCGTAGTCGATGTCGCGGGTGCCGAACTTCAGATCGGTGATTTCGCTGTCGTAGAAGACCTCCGACTCGCCCGTTTCCGCCAGCACGAGGAATTCGTGCGTGTAATCGCCGCCGATCGGGCCGCCATCGGCGCGCATCGGGATGGCCTGCAGGCCCATGCGTTCGTAGGTGCGCAAGTAGCTGACGAGGTGGCGGTTATAAGCGTGCAGCGCATCCTCTTTGGTGAGGTCGAAGTTGTAGCCGTCCTTCATCAGGAACTCGCGGCCGCGCATGACGCCGAAGCGGGGACGCACCTCGTCGCGGAACTTCCACTGGATGTGGTAGAGCGTCAGCGGCAGGTCCTTGTAGGACCGGACGTAGCTGCGGAAGATGTCGGTGATCAGTTCTTCGTTCGTCGGACCATACAGCATGTCGCGGCCGTGACGGTCGGTGATGCGCAGCATCTCTTCGCCGTAAGCCTCGTAACGACCGGATTCGCGCCAGAGGTCCGCCGATTGCAGCGTCGGCATAAGAAGCGGGATATGCCCCGCGCGCTGCTGCTCCTCGTGAACGATGTTCTCGATCTTCTTGAGGACCTTGTAGCCCAGCGGCAGCCAGGAATAGATGCCCGCCTGCGCCTGCTTGATCATGCCGGCCCGCAACATGAGCCGGTGCGAGACGATCTGCGCCTCGGACGGGGTTTCCTTGAGGACGGGCAGGAAGTAGCGGCTGAGGCGCATCGGGTCTGGACCTTGCAAAAAGAGGGTTTCCACGCGGTTTAGAGGCTCGCGCGGGGGGTTTGCAAGCCTTCTGGCGGTGCGGCGTGCGCGGGCGGCGTTTGCACGGCTTGGAAGGCGGCGGATCGGCGGGGCGCGACAGGCCGTCCGCGGCCGGGTTCATGGGCGGTCAGTTGCCGCCGACCAGCCTGAACAGCCAGACGACCAGCGGCAGGGTCAGCACGGCGGCAAGCGTCTGGGAGGTGATGATCCCCGCCATGAACGGCCCGTCGCCGCCAAGTTGCCGCGTCAGCACGTAGGCCGTGGGCGCCGTCGGGATGGCGGAGAACACCACGAGGATCAGCGCCGAGACGGGCTCAAGCCCCATGGCGAAAGCCACGACAGTGGCAAGCACCGGCATGGCGAACAGCCGCAACGCGTCGATGCCTGCCAGCGCGGCCATGTCCTGCCTCAGCGCCTGCGGTTGCAGGGCCGCGCCGACGCACAGAAGGCCGAGCGGCAGGCTCCCCTGTGCCAGCAGAGAGAACAGCGCGGCAGAGCCGAAGGGCAACCCGGTGCCGGCCAGCGCCACGGCGATTCCCGCAAGGCAGGCGAGGATCAGCGGGTTGGTGAAGATCGTCCGCACCAGTCTGCGCCAACGGCCTGACGCGCCGCCTTCGCTGAGCGCGAGGATCGACAGCAGGTTCACCAGCGGCACCGCGATGGCGAGGTAGACCGCCGCGCGGGAAAGGCCCTCGCTTCCCGCAAGGCTCGTGATCGCGGCGACCCCGAGGTAGGTGTTGAACCGCAGCACACCCTGCAGCGCCGGGCCGAAACGGGCGGCGGGTGCCGGTCTCAGCCAGCGCGCAAAGGCCAGAAGCGCCGCCGCGATCAGCAGCAACGCCACCGCCGCCACGCCGAGGCGCAAAACCTCCGGATCGCGGATCGGCGCGCGGGCCAGGCTGGAAAACAGGAGCGCCGGGAACATGAAGAAGTAGTTCATGCGCTCGGCAGCGGGCCAGAACCCTTCGGCGGGGAACCCCTTGCGGGCCAGCAGGAACCCCGCGCAGATCAGCGCGAAAAGCGGCCATATCGTCAGGAAGAGCATCTCAGCCCTGCCCCGTGCCTGCCACGCGTCGATCCGTCATGCCCCTTGCCCCCGGAAAAAAGAAAGCGCCATCCGCTGGGAATGGCGCAAAACCCGCATGGGGTAAAGCGTCGCCCGCCGTCCCTTGGGACAGGCAGGGCGCGCCGGGGCGATCAGGTCAGCCGTCAGCCAGCCTTGCCGGGGTGCGGCGAGGGCGATGTGCCCTCCACGTTCATGACCTTGGGAACCGGAGCGAAGACCCCGGCGTGGCGGTTGTCGTTTTCGGCATAACCGACGGCAGTGATAAACATCGACAGAACGAGCACGAAGAATACGAACAGGGGCGGTCTGGGCATAGAAGGCACCTATGAGACTAAAGGCAATGGCAGCAACGGGATAGAGTTAAGCACGATGCCCCCCGATGCGCCAAGCGCCCCGGGATCACGAGCGGGTGTGTGCGCGGAAGGACGCCAGACGCCCGCGCGCGATGACCGAAAACCGCCGATGGTGGTGCGGTCCTGTCGCGGGCCAGTGTCTGACGGGTCGTTTAACACACTGCCTTTTATGGGCTTTTCGAAAGGCTGCCCCAGACGCGGGCAAACTCTTGACCTTACGGCGCTTCGTCCAGTTGCGTCACCCAGAGCTGGTTGAGGAAGGCGAGCTTGGCGATGGCCTGCGCCGTCGTCTCCACCCTCAGGTGGTCGCGGGCGCGCGACAGGTGCCGCTCGATCGTCGAGGCCGCCATGCCGGTGATCTGGGTGATGTCGGCCTGCGTCTTGCCATCGGCGACCCATTGCAGGCATTCGCGCTGGCGGGGCGTGAGCCGCGCGGCGGCGACCGGCAGCGGCAACTGGCTGAGCTTGAAATGCGCCATGTGGGTCAGGGCCAACAGGGCATCGGAGTGGTCCCGCCAATGGGCATCGACCAACTCTTGCGGGACCTCGCGCGGCGCGGCCAGCCCCATCGCCCCTTTCGAGCGCGGCGCACCCACAGGGAAGCTGACGGAATAGCCCGCGCGGCTCCGGCCCAGCTTGTCCATGGTGCGGATTTCCTGCGGCGACAGGCGCCCGGCGGCACGTTCGTCATGCACCCAGCCCCAGGAACAGGCACCGCAGTTGTCCCGTGTCCAGCGGTAGTCGGCGGATTGCAGGTAAAGCCCGGTCGTGTGGAACGCGATCACCCGGTCCAGCGCATGTGTCGAAAGGAACATCGCATCCGCCGGGTCGCCGATCCCCGCCCCGGTGCGGTAGCGCGTGTAGCCGTAGTTGATGCGCTCGAACCCCATGGCGCGGGCGGCGGCCACGAAAACCGCCCAGGCGATTTCCATGTCGGGCGCTTCGGCGATGGCGGCCACGCGGCCCAGTGCCTCGGACTGGCTGAGGGCCGGAAGCGGCGCGCATCCGGCGGCCGAGGGGCGCATGTGGCTTGTCATGCAAGACCTGCTAGACTGTGCCGGTGAATTTGTCAGGTCGGCATATCGGACTTGACAGGACCCGCCTGCGGCCTTGAAACCGGCGCCTGCGCGGGCGATTGTGGCGGCGCAGCAAAAGGAGCGCCCATGGCCCTGCCGGTCCGAAAGCAACTGAAGTACTGGGGGATCGCCGCGGCGATCTTTGCCGTGACCCTGTGGTTCCTCGGCAATGTGCTGCTGCCCTTCGTTCTGGGCGGCGCGATTGCCTATTGCCTGGACCCGGTGGCCGACCGGCTTGAGCGCGCGGGCCTGTCGCGCAACGCCTCGGTCGGGGTGATCACCGTTGCCGGAGTGCTGATCTTCGTGGTGCTGACGCTGGCCATCATCCCGCTGCTGATCGGTCAGGCCACCGCCCTGTTCGAGACCGCGCCGCAGCTTTTCCGCGACCTGCAGGCCTTCCTGACGGAGAAGTTCCCCAATCTCATGACCGAGGGCGGCGTGGTGCAGCAGTCGCTGGCCTCGCTGGGCGAGACGATCAAGACCAAGGGCGCCGCGGTGGCCGAGACGGCGCTGGCGTCGGTCGGATCGCTGCTGAACGTGCTGATGCTGTTCCTCATCGTGCCGGTGGTGGCGGTCTACATGTTGATCGACTGGGACAACATGGTGGCGCAGATCGACACGCTCGTGCCGCTGGATCACCGCGAGACGGTCCGCGAACTGGCGCGCAGCGTGGACAGTGTTCTGGCCGGGTTCATCCGTGGCATGGGGTCGGTGATGCTGATCCTCGGCACCTATTACGCCGTGCTGCTGTGGGCCGTGGGCCTGCAGTTCGGGCTGGTCGTGGGCGTTGTGGCCGGTTTCCTGACCTTCATCCCATACGTGGGGGCCATCGTCGGCGGCGGCCTGGCCATCGGGCTTGCGCTGTTCCAGTTCTGGGGCGAGTGGTGGTGGATCGTGGCGGTCTGGGCGATCTTCCAGTCGGGCCAGTTCATCGAGGGCAACATCGTGACGCCGCGTCTTGTCGGCAGTTCGGTCGGGTTGCACCCGGTGTGGCTGCTGCTGGCGCTGTCGGTCTTCGGGGCGCTCTTCGGCTTTATCGGGCTGCTGGTGGCGGTGCCCCTGGCGGCGGCCATCGGGGTGATCGTGCGTTTCCTCGGCGACCGTTACCGCGAATCCAAGCTGTACCTGGGGTTCGTCGGCGACGAGGTCGAATCCGTGTCCGCCACGGAGCGGGTCGGCGGCCCGGAGATGGTCCAGGCGACGACGCATCTGACGGTCAGCCGGCCGCGGCAAGATACCCCGTGAAGGGTCCGAAGCAACTGCCGCTTCCCCTTCCCGCGCGTGAGGCGCTCGGGCGGGAGGATTTCTTTGTCAGCGAGGCCAACGCCATGGCGGTCGCGCTGATAGACCGCTGGTCGGAATGGCCCGGCGCCAAGATGGTGATCTGCGGGCCGCGCGGCTCAGGCAAGACGCACCTCGCCCATGTCTGGGCCAAGCTGTCGGGCGCCCGCATCCTGAACGCCGACACTCTGGCAGGCGCCGACATCCCGGACCTTGCCGCCGCCCCTCTCTGCGTCGAGGATGTGGAGCGGATCGCAGGCGACCGTCCAGCGGAAGAAGCGCTGTTTCATCTGCACAATCTCGCGCTGGCGCAGGGGCATCAGCTTCTGATGACGGCAGAGCGGGAGCCGTCGCTCTGGCCGCTGGTCCTGCCGGACCTGAAGAGCCGGATCATGGGCGCGCAGGTGGCTCGGCTGGGGGCGCCCGACGACGCGCTTCTGACCGCCTTGCTGGCCAAGCAGTTCGCCGACCGCCAGATCACGCCGGGTCCGGAAGTGCTGTCGTATCTCACCCGGCACATGCCGCGCAGCCATGCCGCCGCACGTGACGTGGTGGCGGCGCTGGACGAGTCGTCGCTGGCCGACAAGAAGCGGGTCACGCGGTCCATGGCGGCAGCCGTTCTGGCGCGCATGGCCTCTGCCGGGGACGGCGGCCGGGGCTGATCCTGCCATTGCCGTGCGATCCGGTGCGATCCCCGCCGCTGCCGCTTGCAGGAACCGATGCGCGTGGGCAAGACTGGGGCAACACGTGCCGGGCAGAACCGCGCCACTGTCATCATTCCGTTGCATAACCAGAGGCATAAGCCCGTCATGACCATTGCCGACTTCCTCAAATCCCCGCTGTCGCCCGCCACCGACTTGCCCGACCTCGACCTGCAGGGTCCGGGGCGTTACGTGAACCGGGAACTGAGCTGGCTCGGCTTCAACTGGCGCGTGCTGGAAGAGGCCGAGAACCCGCGCGTCCCGCTGCTTGAACGGCTGCGTTTCCTGTCGATTTCGGCGGCGAACCTCGACGAGTTCTACACCGTGCGGGTCGCAGGCCTGCGCGAACTTGCGCACAACGGCAACACCACGCCCGCCGCCGACGGACTCAGCCCGGCCGAGCAGCTTGTCCTCATCGACGAGGACGCCCGCAACCTGATGGCCGAACAACAGCGCGTGCTGGGGGTCCTGCAAGGTCAGATGGCCGACGAGAACATCCACATCGTCGGGCGCGACGACCTGACCGAGGCCGACGTGAAGCACCTTGGGACGGCCTTCCTCGAACAGGTGTTCCCGGTGCTGTCGCCTCTGGCCATCGACCCCGCGCACCCCTTCCCGTTCATCGCCAACATGGGCTATTGCCTTGCGCTCCAGCTTGAGCGGAACCGCGACAAGCGCCCGCTTCAGGCGTTGCTGCCGATCCCCGCGCAGATCGACCGGTTCATGACGCTGCCCTCCGATCCCGGTCAGCACCGGGCGATCTATCTCGAGGACGTGGTCCTGCTGCACATCGATTCTCTGTTTCCGCAGTACAAGGTGAAGGATCACTTCGGATTCCGCGTGCTGCGCGACAGCGACCTTGAGGTGGAGGAAGAAGCCGAGGATCTCGTGCGCGAATTCGAGGTCGCGCTCAAGCGCCGCCGGCGCGGCGAGGTCGTGCGCCTGACGATCAGCACCGGTGCGCCCAAAGCCCTGCGCGCCATCGTCATGCGCGAGCTGCACGTCAGCCCCGATGAGCTGATCGAGCTGAACGGGATGCTGGGCGTGGCGGACACCAAGGAGCTGGTGCTCGATTCCCGCCCCGACCTCCTGTGGCCCACGTTCACGCCCCGCGTGCCTGAGCGGGTGCAGGACTTCGACGGCAACATGTTCGACGCGATCAAGCAGAAGGACATGCTGCTGCACCACCCCTACGAGACGTTCGACATGGTGGTGCGCTTCCTCAACCAGGCGGCGCTCGACCCGGATGTGGTGGCGATCAAGCAGACGCTCTACCGGACGTCCAAGAACTCGCCCATCGTGGCGGCGCTGTGCGAGGCAGCGGAGGATGGCAAGTCGGTGACGGCGCTGGTCGAGCTGAAGGCGCGCTTCGACGAGGCCGCCAACATCCGGCAGTCGCGGCGTCTGGAGCGGTCCGGTGCGCATGTGGTCTATGGTTTCCTAGAATGGAAGACCCACGCCAAGATCAGCCAGGTGGTGCGCCGCGAGGGCGACAAGCTGGTGACCTACACCCACTGGGGCACCGGCAACTATCACCCGATCACCGCAAAGATCTACACCGACCTGTCGTTCTTCACCTGCGACCCGGCGCTGGGGCGCGACGCGGCGAAGCTGTTCAATTACCTCAGCGGCTACGCGATGCCCGAGGGGCTGGAGAACCTGCTGATCTCGCCGCATACGCTGAAGCCGGGAATGATCGACCTCATCGAGAAAGAGATCGAGCACGCGGCGGCCGGCCGCCCGGCGGCGATCTGGCTGAAGATGAACTCGCTCATCGAACCGGACATGATCGACGCGCTCTATCGTGCGAGCCAGGGCGGCGTGAAGGTCGACTGCGTGATCCGTGGCATCTGCGGGCTGCGGCCCGGCGTGAAGGGCCTGTCAGAGAACATCCGGGTGAAGTCCATCGTGGGCCGGTTCCTCGAACATTCGCGGATCGCCTGTTTCGGCAACGGCCACGGCCTCCCGCATGGCAAGAGCCGGGTGTTCATTTCCTCCGCCGACTGGATGGGCCGCAACCTGAACCGCCGGATCGAAACCGGCGTGGAAATCCGCAACGCCACGGTGAAGGCGCAGATCGTCAGCCAGATCATGGCGGCGAACCTGGCGGACACGGCGCAGAGCTGGGTGATGGAACCGTCGGGCCGCTTTGCACGCCATCCGGTGCCCGAGGGCGAATTTGCGTTCAACTGCCACCGGTTCTTCATGGAGAACCCCTCGCTCTCTGGCCGCGGGTCCGCTGGTGCCAAGGACGTGCCGCAGTTGACGCATACCGAGGACTGAAGTTTTACCGGTCTTGAAGTCAGGTGCCCCTGGACGGATGACGGGGCAGCTCGGGCGCGCGTTTGCAGGTGTGGGCTGACGGCTCGACACTTGGATTGGCCCGCGTCACGGGGCTGTGCGCCCCGCTCGGGCAACTCCGGTAAATTCCTTTAATACCAAATACTTGCGCCGCCATGGTGAATGCCGCGTTCATCGCTGCGGCAGGACTTGGGCGGCGTGCCACATCCTCGCCCTGAAATGACCCTTCGGGGGACGCAAATCGTTAAACGGGGATTAATTGCCGGGGCGCATGTTGCCCCTGCACTCGACCTGGGTGGCGCGGACGTATCGTGAGGATGCGGTCCGTAGCGTCAGAAGACGGTTCCGAATGCCGGAGAAGGACACCGGCAAATCCCGGCGCCAAACGCGCCACGAACCGAAAGGCGAGACTTATGTCGAGTATTCTCACGAACAACGGGGCCATTGCCGCGTTGCAGACTCTGAAGGGCATCAACCGGCAGATGGGTGATGTCCAGACGCAGATTTCCACCGGCAAGAAGGTGAACTCTGCGCGGGACAACGCGGCCGTATGGGCGATCTCCAAGGCGATGGAATCCGATGTCGCGGGCTTCAAGAAGGTCTCCGACTCCCTCAGCCTTGGCCTCGCGACCATTTCCGTCGCTCGCCAGGGCGCGGAAACCGTGACCGACCTCCTGACCCAGGTGAAGGAAAAGGTCGTCGCGGCACAGGAAGAGAACGTCGACCGGGACAAGATCCAGGCGGATATCAGCGCCCTGCGCGACCAGGTGGCTGCCGTCGTCGGCGCCGCACAGTTCAACGGCCAGTACATGCTGACCAACACGGACCAGACGGCGGACTCCGGCGGCATCAACGTACTCGCCTCGATTGACCGGTCGTTCGACGGCGTGACCTCTTCGGACATCCGCGTGAACAAGCAGGATCTCGGCACCGGTGCCTCCTCCATCGGGGCCTCCCTGACCTCCCTGACCGGTGCGAACAACGACATCGCCGGCGACGGCGATGCGGCGGCCTATGTCATGACGGGCGCGGCCACCGCCCCGACCGGCACCACGACCTTCGGCAGCGCTTCGACCGACTCCGTGGCGGCGGGCACCGCGTTCTCGATCTCGATCACCGGCACGGCGGGCAACGGTCTTGCGGCCACCACCGACCGCAACGACATCTCCTACGTCGCCCGGGACGGCGACACGATGGCCGATGTGGTCGCGGGTCTCGCACAGTCGTTCAACAGCTACGCCGCGGACGACCTGGGTACCGACACAACCGTCAACGCGGTCGTTCAGAACGGTAACGAGATCGCCTTCACCGGTCACGACGGCACGGGCGACAACTTCTCGCTGACCGTCAACCAATACGACCCGGATGCCAGCACGACCATCGGTGGCCGCCTCTCGGCCCTGGCCGACATCGACGTGACCACCCAGTCCGGTGTGGACTCGGCGCTGGCCGGCATCGATGCCCTGATCGACACCGCGATCGACTCCGCCGCCGCCTTCGGTTCCGCGGAAATGCGCATCGAGTCGCAGAAAGACTTCGTATCCGGCCTGACCGACGCCCTCAAGAGCGGCATCGGAACGCTGGTCGACGCGGACATGGAAGAAACCTCGGCACGTCTCCAGGCCCTGCAGGTCCAGCAGCAGCTGGGCATCCAGGCCATGAGCATTGCCAACAGCGCGCCGCAGTCGCTGCTGGGTCTCTTCCGCTAACGGAACGAAGCGCCCCCGGGGCGCGCCCTTCCCTCGGTAAACGACCGCAGGGAGGGGCAGTACCCCAGGGGCGCTTTCCCCGGCCCGCCACGGGCCGCGGGGAGAATCCACTCGGAACGCGGGTGGTGTGAAAGGCAGGGCCGCGGGCAAGTGAACGCCCCCGAGCCGCCTGCAATCGTCAGAAGACGCTTTTCCCGAAGTCGGCCGAACGGCTGGCACAACCGGCGTAAACACGCCATGCCAAAATGAAAGGCGCACTCGACATGTCGAGCATTCTTACCAACACCGGCGCGATGACCGCACTCCAGACCCTGAAGATGGTCAATCGGTCTCTGACAGACACCCAGGGCATGATCTCCACCGGCAAACGGGTGGCGACGGCCAAGGACAACTCTGCTGTCTGGGCCATCTCCAAGGCGATGGAATCCGATGTTGCCGGTTTCAAGCGCATCTCCGACAGCCTGAGCCTCGGCCAGGCGACCATCGACGTCGCCCGCAAGGGAGCCGAAACCGTCACCGCCCTGCTGACGCAGGTAAAGGAAAAGGTCGTTGCGTCTCAGGAAGAGAACGTCGACCGCAACAAGATCCAGACCGATATCGACGCCCTCCGCGACCAGATCGCGGCCGTCGTCGGAGCCTCTCAGTTCAACGGGCAGTACCTGCTGGAGAACACCGAACAAACGGCGAATTCCGGTGGCATCAACGTGCTGGCCTCAATCGACCGGTCGAGTGACGGGACCGTTGCCTCCACCGACATCCGCGTGAACAAGCAGGATCTCGGCACCGGGGCCTCCTCCATCGGTGCTTCCCTGACCTCCCTGACCGGTGCGAACAACGACATCGCCGGCGACGGCGACGCGGCGGCCTTTGTGATGACCGGCGCGGCCACCGCCCCAACCGGCACCACGACCTTCGGCAGCGCTTCGACCGACTCCGTGGCGGCGGGCACCGCGTTCTCGATCTCGATCACCGGCACGGCAGGCAACGGTCTTGCGGCCACAACCGACCGCAACGACATCTCCTACGTCGCCCGGGACGGCGACACGATGGCCGATGTGGTCGCGGGTCTCGCACAGTCGTTCAACAGCTACGCCGCGGACGACCTGGGAACCGACACAACCGTCAACGCGGTCGTTCAGAACGGCAACGAGATCGCCTTCACCGGTCACGACGGCACGGGCGACAACTTCTCGCTGACCGTCAACCAGTACGACCCGGATGCGAGCACGACCATCGGTGGCCGCCTCTCGGCCCTGGCCGACGTGGACGTAACGACGCAGTCGGGCACGGATTCGGCTCTGGCGGCCATCGACGGGTTGATCGATATCGCGATCGACTCCGCCGCGGCCTTCGGTTCCGCGCAGATGCGGATCGAGACGCAGTCGAACTTCGTTTCCGGTCTGACCGATGCGCTGAAGTCCGGCATCGGCACGCTGGTAGATGCCGACATGGAAGAAACCTCGGCACGGCTGCAGGCCCTCCAGGTCCAGCAGCAGCTGTCGATCCAGGCCATGTCCATCGCCAACCAGGCGCCTCAGTCGCTGCTGTCGCTCTTCCGCTGATGAAGGTGCCGCGCGTCGCCGGACGCGCGGTCCGACACCAACAGCATGTCCCGCAACCCGTTTGCGGGGCATGCTTTTTTGAAACAGTTCGAACCGTTCGACAGGCTGTCCAAACATCCCGTTAACGCGGGCACTGTACTGTCCGCCTGCACTCTCCCCGGGTGGCGCGGCCTTCGACCTTCGGCTCGCAACGTCAGAAGACGACGCCGGAACGCGGATTAGAGATTCGAGAATTGGGTGAGTGTGATGTCCAGCATTCTAACGAACCGGGGCGCGATGATCGCGCTGCACACGTTGAAGTCGATCAACGACCAGATGTCGCAGACCCGACGCAAGATCTCGACAGGGCTGCGGGTCGCCAGCGCGCGCGACAACGCCGCTGTCTGGGCCATCGCCAAGACGATGGAGTCCGATGTCGCGGGCTTTTCGAGGATCTCCGACAGTCTCAACCTGGGCATGTCGAGCGTGTCGGTCGCCCGCAAAGGCGCGGAGACGGTGACCGACCTGTTGACCCGCATGAAGGAGAAGATCGTCGCCGCGCAGGAAGAGAACGTCGACCGCGACAAGATCCAAGCCGATATCGTCGCCTTGCGGGACCAGATCGGAGCCGTCGTGGGCGCGGCTCAGTTCAACGGGCTCAATCTTCTGTCCAACCGGTCCATGCATGCCGGCAGCGGCGGCATCAATGTGCTGGCCTCGCTGGACCGTTCGTCGTCGGGCGTGCGGGCATCCGACATCCGGGTGGGCAAGCAGGACCTCGGGCTGACGCTGTCGTCCATCGGAACCGGACTGACCTCGCTGGCCGCGGGGGCGAACGAAATCACCGGTTTTGGCGATGCCACAGCCAGCGCGCTGACCGGCGCGGCCACGGCCCCGACCGGCGTCACGACCTTCGGAACCTCCGCGTCGCAGTCGGTGGCCGTCGGCACCGGGTTCGCCATCTGGATCAGCGGTTCGGCGGGCGGAGCGCCTTCGGCCACGGCCTCCGGGAACGAGATTAACTATGTGGCACGCGACGGTGACACCATGGCCGACGTCGCCCGGGCGCTGACCGCGCAGTTCAACCGATACGTGGAGGCGGACCTTGGAGCGACCGCAACCGCCGGCATCGGGGCGGAGGCCAGCGGCAACACGATCACCTTCACCGGGGCCGGATCCGTCGGGGACGACTTCTCTGTCCGGGTAGATCAATACGCGGCAGACTCCTCCAGCACCATCGGCGGCGGATTGTCGTCGCTGATGTACGTCGACGTCACGTCTCAGAAAGGCGCGGACGCCGCATTGGCTGACATCGACAGGCTGCTGGACACGGCGATCGACGCTGCGGCCTCTTTCGGAAGCGCGGGCGGCCGGCTCGAAACGCAGGCGGATTTCGTCAAGAGCCTGACGAACGCGCTGAAGTCGGGAATCGGTTCTCTGGTCGATGCCGACATGGAAGAGACGGCGGCGCAATTCCAGGCGCTGCAGGTCCAGCAACAGCTTGCAGTCACCTCTCTCTCCATCGCCAACCAGGCACCGTCGCTGCTGTTGTCGTTGTTCCGCTGACCCCGCGCCAAGTGACGGGAGGGGCGGTCCTTTCTTGACCCCCCCTTCCCCTGCCCCTAGGACTTCGCGCGAGACGATCCGTGGGAGCGCGTTTTATGGATGAAACCGAAGAAAGCCACGGTCACTGGGATCCGTTTGGCCATCCGCTGTTCGACGGACCGGAGGCACGCGCGCTGAGCCGCGTGGGCGTGGTCGATATCGGGTCGAACTCTGTCCGGATGGTGGTGTTCGACGGCGCGGCACGCAGCCCGGCCTACTACTTCAACGAAAAGATCCTGTGCGGTCTGGGCGACGGGATGAACACCTCGGGCCGGTTGAGCCCCGATGGCCGGGTGCGCGCGTTGGATGCCATGAAACGTTTCCGGTTGCTGGCGGACGGGATGGAATTGTCGGGTCTGACCGTTGTGGCGACCGCCGCCATGCGCGACGCAGAGGATGGGCCGCAGTTCCGCCGCCAGATCGAAAACGAGACCGGGCTGACGGTCCACGTCATCGACGGCGCGGAAGAAGCGCGGCTTTCGGCTCAGGGCGTGCTGCTGGGGTGGCCCGGATCCTATGGCCTGGTCTGTGACATTGGCGGATCGTCGATGGAACTGGCCGAGATCGGCAAGGGCCGCGTCGGACGCCGCATGACCTCGGCGCTGGGACCGTTGAAACTGAAGGACCTCGACGGCGGCAAGAAGGCGCGTGACAAGCACATCCGCAAGGAAATCGAAGCGCTGACGGACTATATGGGCACGCAGCGCGACCGGCTGTTCCTCGTGGGGGGCAGTTGGCGGGCCATTGCACGCATCGACATGCTGCGCCGAGAGTACCCGTTGCGGGTGCTGCATGAATACCGCATGGATGCTTCGACCGTGGCGGAAACCGTCGCCTTCATCGAAGCGCACCCGGATCACGAGGTGCTGCGCAAGGCGGCCGGCGTGTCGTCCACACGGATGGCTCTGGTGCCTTTTGCGGCGGAGGTGCTGCAACAGATCGTGGCAAACGTCCAACCCTCCGACATCGCCATTTCGAGTTACGGCATCCGCGAGGGGCTTTTGTACGAACAGATGCCGAAGGTGCTGCGCGACCGCGACCCGCTGATCGAGGCCTGTCGGTTCGCCGAGGCGAAGGATGCGCGTCTACCAGGGTTCGGCCGCCAGCTTTACGATTTCGTGCTGCCGCTGTTCCCCGACGCGTCGGAGGGGCGCCGCCGCCTGATCCACGCCGCCTGTCTCCTGCACGATGTCAGTTGGCGCGCGCATCCCGATTACCGGGCCGAGACCTGTTTCGACAACGCCACGCGCGCGAACCTCGGCGGGCTGAAGCACTGGGAACGGGTGTATCTCGGCCTGTCTCTGCTGCACCGATACAAGAACAAACGCGAAGGCACGCGGTTCGAAGAGCTCTATAACCTTCTGGACGAGCCGCACCGGCGCGAAGCTGAGGTGCTGGGCAAGGCGATGCGCTTTGGCGCCATGCTCTGGACGCTGGAATCGTCTGCCGGAAAAGCGCGCTTCGACTCGGACGGCACGCGGCTCTTGCTGCGGATGGAACCCGACATGACAGACCTGTACGGAGAGGTCGCGCGCGCGCGGTTCAAGTCGCTGGCGCAGGCCATGGGCGCGGAGAGTTTCGAGGTCGTTTCCGGCTGAACCGGCACTGCAGCGGCCTTCGCGGGGATGCGAGACGCATGTTTCACCTGCGGTGCCGGGCCTGTGGATCTCGCCTTTCGATCACAGTTCGATTTCGCCGTTCTCCGGCAGTGGCTCCTCGTCTTCCGGCGGCGTCTTGCGTCGGATGATGATGTCGCCGTTGGGCAGAATTTCGGGCGGCTCGTAGACCGACCAGTCCTCCACCTCTTCAAGGATATCGCGCAGGGCTGGCCCCATCTCGGTCATGAAGGCCTGTAACTGAGGGCGCATTTCCCGGGCGAGATCTTCGAGATCTTCAAGCGCCGGTTCCATCTCGCTCATCAACCCGCGGAAGAAGAGGCGCGCGCCCTCTTCCATCAGGTTGAATCCGCCGTCGTCCTCTTCCTGCGCGGCGACGGGCGCGGCGAAGAGCGTCAGGGCGAGCAGCGGTGCGGCAATGTGTTTCATCCCCCGAAGATAGGTCGGCCCATGCGGTCCGGGAAGGGCAACGCCCTCAGATTTCCAGGTCGAGCGTGACCGGGAAGTGGTCCGAAGCGGTCAGCAGCGCCTCCCGCAGCGCTGGGTCGCGCCAGCATCGGGGATTGTCGAAGGGATGCCAGATCCGCCAGTCCGGCTGCCGCGCCATCAGGTCCGGCGACACCATCACGTAGTCGAGCAGCGCCTGAAGATAGCGGTTTTCAGGTTCGATGAAGAAGCGCGAAGTGGCGGGCTGGGCACCGATCCGCCGAGAAAGAGCCTCCGCCGCGTGGGGGTCGTAAAGGGCGGTGTCGCCCTGCCCCAGAACGATCTCGACCGAGCTGCGGCCAAACAGGCTTTCGAATTCGTCGAGACCGGGACCGTCGTTCAGATCGCCCATCACGATCAGGCTCTGGCCGTCTGCAAGCAACGCGTCGATCCGGGCGCGCAACCAGATCGCCTGTGCCAGTTGCTTGCGCCGGTTGGCAATGGCCAGCCGCATGACATCATCCCGGCTGCGCGCGCCGTGCGGTGCCTTGGACTTCAGATGGGCGCCTATGAGATGCACTGCGTGGCCCGAGGCAGTCGTTACGGCCAGTTCCAGCGGCGGTTTCGAGAAGCGCACCGGGTCGGGGAAATCGTCGACATCGAGGTCGATGCGGAACTCCGTGTCAAAGCCCGGCGCGCCAGGCGTGGCCTTCGGGTCGTGCCGGACGGTCAGGCGCGCCGGGTCGTAGAGCAGCGCGATTTCCTGCTGCGTGTCGTTGGTGAAGCCGGTGATCGTGGCCGACGTGCGCAGGTCGAATGCCTGCGCAAAGGCCGTCAATGCGCGGGTGGTGGAGCGGCGGCTGCCGGTGTCCGGTGCCTCGATCACCATGACCGCATCGGCGTCGAGCACTTTGAAAACGGTGCCCAGTGCCTCTGCCTGCGCGCGGCGTGTCACATCGCGGCGCCCTGACCAGCCATCGTCGGCAATCAGGTGGCCGCGATCGTCGAACAACGCATCGAACCACTCGACGTTGTAGGTGGCAAAGCGCAAGCCGGGGTCAGGCGGTTTCGCGGGCGGAGATCTCATCCCACGCGCGGTTGATCGCGGCCATGCGCTTTTCGGCGATCTTGACCGCCTCTTCGGGCACACCGCGCGCGATCATCACGTCCGGGTGGCTGTCGCGCACGAGTTGCCGCCAATGCTTGCGGATTTCGCGCAGGTCCATATCGGGCGTGACGCCCAGCACATCGTAGGGATCGGGCACCGCGTCCGGCACAAGACGGCCGCGCATGGACCGGAAGCGGTTTTCCGACATGCCGAAGATCTCGGACACACGGGTCAGGAAGGCGTCCTCTGCCGGGTGATACTGGCCGTCCGCCATCGCGATATGGAACAACCCTTCCATCAGGTCGCACAACGCCTCGCGGTTTTCGCCGAACATGGTGGAGATGCGGCGGGCGTATTCCTCGAAACCTGCAACATCCTGCCGGGCAAGGTTGAAGACGCGGGCGGCGTTGCCCTCTTCCTCGGCCGGGATATGAAAGACCTCGCGGAAGGCGGTGACCTCGGCGCGGGTGACGAGGCCGTCGGCCTTGGCCATCTTTGCCGACAGGGCGATCACGGCGATGGTGAACGCCACGGAACGCTCAGGCGGCGTGCGCAGGCGGTCGAACAGCGCGCCAAGCGTTTCGCCGGAGGTCAGCGCAGAAAGCGCCTGGGTGATGCGGGTCCAGATCGACATGCCGGCATTTTACCGCGATGCAGCGAAACTGTCAGGGCAGGAAATACAGAATTTTCTGCATAAGCACGAAATCCATCCATCCGCCGGCCCCGAGGCGCACCTGCGAAAGGAGCGCGGCGGGGCAATCATGGTTGGCAGCACCGCCGGGATCGGCGCCCGATTTACCGAGGCATCGTCTGTGCACGCCATCCGCGTATAAAGCGCGATCAGTCGCCGCCATCAACGCGCGGTCAGGGCGAGCGACGCGCGCGGGCTATTTGGTCCGCACGATCATGCCAGGACGATGTCCGCGTCCGCTTGCCGGATCGCTGCAGCCAGGCCGGCAGGCCCATGCTGAAACCGGACTTGCGGCGCATCCAGATACGGAGCGAGCAGGTCGCTCAGGGCGGCGGCGTCGGGATGTGTAACCGTCAGTTCGGTCAGCGCCGCGCCGGATGCGGGCAACGAGCGCCCCGGCGGCACAGCCGAATGCCACTGGATCAGGGCCGGAAAAAGACCGTCGAACGGCAGGCGCCCGTCTTCGGGCACCGCCATGGTCCATGACAGTTTGCCGCGACTCAGTTCCACGGCCCGCCCGGCCATGGGAAGCGCCGCGATGGCCGCGTGGATGTCGGAGACGGCGCAGATCCACTTGTCCAGCCGTGCCTCACCCGCGAACTCGTCAAGGCCGAACCAGCGCGCGTCTGGCGGCGCGGAGGCGGACGGATCAATGGCAATCGCCTCGATGTAGAGTTCCGGGTCCAGCCCGACGAGCTGGTTGTGCGTGCCGAAACGCGGATGCACCCCGCCCGAGGACATGGGCAGCCCGAGCGCACCTTCGACATGCGCGATCGCTTCGGCGAGCGTTTCGCCCAGAACGGCGATATGATCGAGGGTCAGCGTCACCATTGAGTGTGAATTCCGTGCAGTCGCAGCACGATAGACGCGCAAATCCATGCTGCAAAGCGGAAAAACGACCGGTTCCGCGTTGAAAGCTCAGGCAAACGCCCCAAATATGACTGAATCTATAATCTTTACATGAGGGAAATATAGGATGCTGCTACGCGCTCTGGACAAGTTTTTCAGTCACGAAGCTTCGGGGGGCATCCTCCTCATACTTTCAGCGGTCCTGGCCATGGTGGTGGCCAATTCCGGGCTCGATATCCTGTATGACAACTTTCTCGGCAGCTACTTCAGCGTAACCATCAACGGCGAAGGCCTGGAAAAGCCGCTGATCCTGTGGATCAACGACGGGCTCATGGCGATCTTCTTCTTCCTGATCGGCCTTGAGCTGAAACGCGAACTTCTGGAAGGCAAGCTGAAGAACCCGTCTGACGTCGTCCTTCCGGGCATGGCCGCCGTGGGCGGTATGGTGCTTCCGGCCGTCGTCTACCTCGTCTTCAACTGGGGCAACACTGAAACGGTCAACGGTTGGGCCATCCCGGCGGCGACCGACATTGCCTTTGCCCTGGGCGTTCTGGCGCTGGTCGGCGACCGGGTTCCGGCCTCTTTGAAGGTCTTCCTGCTGACGCTGGCGATCCTTGACGATATGGGCGCGATCATCATCATCGCCCTGTTCTACACCGCCGAATTGAAGGTCAACTACCTGCTGATGGCGCTGATCCCAATGGCAGCCATGTGGTATCTGAACCGCCAGCGCGTGCACCGTGTGGCCCCGATCCTGCTTCTGGGTGTGGTGCTGTGGGTGCTGGTGCTGAAGTCGGGCGTTCATGCGACGCTGGCCGGTGTGGTCACCGCCTTCTTCATCCCGCTCAAGGACAAGTGGGGCAAGTCTCCCCTGCACTCCCTTGAGCACGGCCTGTCCCCCTATGTTCTCTACCTCATCATTCCGGTCTTCGCTTTTGCCAACGCGGGCGTTGTGCTGGCGGGCATGGAACTGAACCAGGTGCTGGCTCCGCTGCCGCTTGGCATCGCGCTTGGCCTGATCATCGGCAAGCAGGTGGGTGTCTTCGGCGTGGCCTTCCTGATGGTGAAGATGGGTCTGGCCCGGATGCCCTACGGCGCCAACTGGGCGCAGATCTACGGCATCGCCTGCCTCGCCGGGATCGGCTTTACCATGTCGCTCTTTATCGGCTCGCTGAGTTTCTCCGATCCGGCGCTGATGAACGAAGTGCGCATCGGCGTGCTGAGCGGATCGCTTATCTCGGGCATCATCGGCTACATCGCTCTGCGCATGTCGACCAGCAAGGAAGATCAGGCCGGCAAGGCCGAGAGCGAGTCAAACGCGACCGCAGCCTGAACCATCACGATCGGGGCCGTCCGCTACAGGTCGGCCCCGATCTGACGTTTTCGTCAAACAGACGGCCTTGGACCGGGCCATGATCTGCCCAGTTCCGCGAAATTGGGGCGGCTACCTAAGCCGCCATTGCGCTGACGCGCAGGCGTCTTTTTTTGATACCGCCAATGTTTCGCTGACGTCTTGAGGCGCCAAATTGTCTTCGCGCATCATCCTGTCGAGCACCGTAATGAGGTACGAAATCAGCGGAAACGTCCGGCAGATGGGCGCAGTCGCCGGTTTGCGCGGGCCTGAATTCGGAGCAAACGACCGGCAAGGCGGACCGCTACACCCGCCGGTATGACCTTGGCCCCGGCGATGCGCGCCCCCTGTCCAGGGGACGCGCGAAGGGGATCAGGCCGCCGCGTCGGAGCGCGCCAGACGGATCAGCCGCAGAATGTCCTGCGCCGCTTCGGGAATGTTGGTGCCGGGACCGAAGATCGCTTTCACCCCTGCATTTTTCAGGAATTCGTAGTCCTGGTGCGGGATGACACCGCCGCAGATCACGATGATGTCGCCCGCGCCTTCGGCCTGCAGCGCCTTGACCAGTTGCGGGGCCAGGGTCTTGTGACCGGCGGCCTGGCTGGAGATGCCGACCACGTGCACATCGTTGTCGATGGCGTCCTGAGCGGCCTCTTCCGGGGTCTGGAACAGCGGTCCCACGTCGACGTCGAACCCGATATCGGCAAAGGCCGTCGCGATGACCTTGGCGCCGCGGTCGTGACCGTCCTGCCCCATCTTGACCACCAGCATGCGCGGGCGGCGGCCTTCGTCCTCGGCGAACTGCTCCACCGATTTCTGGATGGCGGCAAAGCCCTCGTCGCCCTCGTAGGCCGCGCCGTACACACCGGCGAGGGTCTTCACCTCTGCCCGGTGCCGGCCGAATTCCTTTTCCATCGCCATGCTGATCTCTCCTACGGTGGCACGCGCGCGGGCCGCTTCGACCGCGGCATCAAGCAGGTTGCCGCCCTCTTTCGCACGGCGGGTCAGTTCTTCGAGCGCCGCGGTGCAAGCCGCCTCGTCGCGCGTGGAACGGATCTTCTCCAGTCGGGCGACCTGGCTCTCGCGCACCTTGGCGTTGTCGATGTCGAGGATGTCGAGGTCGTCCTCCTTCTCCAGCCGGTACTTGTTGACGCCGACGATCACGTCGGTGCCGCGGTCGATATCGGCCTGACGGCGGGCCGCCGTCTCTTCGATCCGGAGCTTCGGCATCCCGGATTCGACGGCGCGGGTCATGCCGCCCATCTCGTCCACTTCCTCGATCAACGCCCAGGCCCGTTCGGCCAGCTCGTTGGTCAGGCTCTCGACGTAGTAGGACCCCGCCAGCGGATCGACGACCTTTGTGACGCCGGTTTCCTCCTGCAGCACAAGCTGCGTGTTGCGCGCGATGCGGGCGGAGAATTCCGTCGGCAAGGCAATGGCTTCGTCGAGTGCGTTGGTGTGCAGCGACTGGGTGCCGCCAAGGACCGCCGACATCGCCTCATAAGCCGTGCGAATGACATTGTTATAGGGGTCCTGCTCTGCCAGCGACACGCCGGAGGTCTGGCAATGGGTGCGCAGCATCTTCGACCGGGGGTTCTGCGCCCCGAGTTCCGTCATGATGCGGTGCCACAGCAGTCGCGCGGCGCGCAGCTTGGCCACTTCCATGAAGAAGTTCTTGCCAATGGCGAAGAAGAAGGACAGACGGCCGGCGAATTTGTCAATGTCCATACCGGCTTCCATGGCGGTCTTCACGTACTCCTTGCCGTCGGCGAGGGTGAAGGCCAGCTCTTGGACGAGGTTCGCGCCCGCTTCCTGCATGTGATAGCCGGAAATCGAGATCGAGTTGAACTTCGGCATGTAATCCGATGTATACGCTATGATATCCGAGATGATGCGCATCGACGGCGCGGGCGGATAGATATACGTGTTGCGGACCATGAACTCCTTCAGGATGTCGTTCTGGATGGTCCCGGACAGCACGGACCTGTCATGGCCCTGCTCTTCGCCGGTGACGATAAAGTTCGCCAGAACCGGGATCACCGCGCCGTTCATCGTCATCGACACGGACACCTTGTCGAGCGGAATGCCGTCGAACAGGATCTTCATGTCCTCGACGCTGTCGATGGCGACCCCTGCCTTGCCCACATCCCCCACCACGCGCGGGTGATCGCTGTCGTAGCCGCGGTGCGTTGCAAGGTCGAAGGCGACGGACACACCCTGCTGCCCGGCGGCCAACGCCTTGCGGTAGAAGTTGTTCGATTCCTCGGCGGTGGAGAACCCGGCGTACTGGCGGATCGTCCAGGGACGGCCCGCGTACATCGTCGCCTTCACGCCACGGGTGAAGGGCTCCTGCCCCGGAAGGCTGCCCATGTGCGGCAGGCCCTCGGTGTCGGCGGCGGTGTAGAGCGGCTTGACAGGGATGCCTTCTAGCGTGTCCCAGGTCAGGTCGTCGACAGCCTTGCCGCGCAGTTCCTTTTCAGCGGTCGCGCGCCAGTCTTCGGGCAGATCCGTCATGTGTGTGTCCTCTCTCTTTCAGACCCGCCGCCAGGGTCAGCCTGCGGCGGCCCGGGTCCGGGTCGGCTTTCAATGTTGCGAGCCCGTCCGCCCCGGCTTCGAGCCAGAACAGATCGTCGGCGTAGGCCTCGCGCAGGCAGGCGCGCTGGCCGTCTGTGAAGGGCATGTAGCGGCCCTCTCCCTCCGGCATGTGGCCGGGATCTTCGCCCCGGTCCGAAAGTGTCGTGCGCAGGCCGCTCAGGTCGAGGTGGCGGTTGCGCCAGAACGCGCCCGGTCGGGCGACGGGCAGATGGGTCAGCCCGCTCATGACCGTCAGCAGGCGGTCGGGACGATCGCAGAACGCTTCGAACGGAGTGACGAGGATCTCTGCCTCCGGACAGGCGCAGGCCAGTTCGGTGACGAGTTCGCGCCAGCTTCGCGGGTTGGCGGCAATGCGGGCGAGCGTCTCCTCCGACGGGGCCGGTGCCCCGCGCGGGATGAGGTGGCCGATGAGCGACGCCCACCAGGCATCGAGCGCGCGCACCTGCAGACAGATCGTGTTGACGTGGCCAAAGGCCTTCGCCAGCCGGGCGACCCGTTCTCCGGCACCGGGATACAGGGTGGCCCGGCGCAGGCACCGGCGCGGCATACCAAGCATGTTCTCGTCACTGACGACAAGCCGCGCCGTGCCGGTCTTGCGGGCCCCTTCCAGCGCGAGGCGCACGCGCCCGGTGGCGCGGCGCGCCTGTGCCGGGCTTTCCGGCGCCTCCGCCACTCCGTGCAAAAGCCCCTTGCGTGTGCGCCACGGCCCCCAGAATCCCAGCCTGCGCGCCTCGAGGTCGGCACGGTGGGCGCGCAGGTAGGCCTGAAAGCTGGTGGTGGCGGCGCGGTGCGCGCCGAGGTGGAGAATGATCTGCATGGTCGTCACGGTCCCGGAGCGCCCGGACGCAGCCGATGCGCGCACGGTTCTTGCAACGGCAGAGCTTGCGCCCCGGCCGGTGACAATGCGGTTAAAGGTAAAATTTTCGCGGGCTGAGGTGCATGTGGCCTGTGCAGGACGCGCGGAGCGACATATATCTTGTGGTATGCGCTGGATTTTTCGCCTGACTGCCATTCTCTGCCTCGGGGCAGCCGCGCTGACCCCGGCATGGGCCGCCGATAACGATGCCGACAGGCCCATCGTGCTGGACGCCGCCGACACCTCTCTGTCGGACTGGCTGTGGATCAAGCGGCCCGTCGTGGTCTTTGCCGACAATGCCGCCGATCCGAGGTTCCAGGAACAGATCGAACTGCTGACCGACCGGTACACCGCGCTTGACGAGCGCGACGTGGTCATCATCGCGGACAGCGATCCGCAGGCGATGACCTCTGTCCGTAAGGCCCTGCGCCCACGCGGGTTCATGCTGGTGGTCATGGCAAAGGACGGCACCATCGTCACCCGCAAGCCGCGCCCGTGGTCGGTACGGGAGATCTCCCGCTCCATCGACAAGCTGCCGCTTCGGCAGGATGAGCTGAAGGGCTTCTGAGCCGTCGTCAGACGTTGCCGCGCAGGAAGAACAGCAGGCGCGCTTCCCGATGCAGCAGCATCATCGCGTTGTTCGTCGGATCGTAGATCGTCAGGCTCTGGTCCGACATCAACGCGTAGTAGGCATCCACTTGGAACTGGTCGTCCATACAGGCCATCGACGGCCCTATGAAACTGGACAGCAGGCCCATGCCCTCCTCCAGACTGATGGACATCAGTTGTTCGGAGACGACGTTGGGATTGGCCCCCGGCACGTCGAAGGCCACCACGCGCCCGGCCTTCACCAGCCGCAGACCGGCCCGCACGTCCGAGACGATCCGCACCCGATGGCTGCGCACCGAGGACGAGGCCAGATCGAAGATCGCCGCCGTGCACGTGGGCTTCGACGTGAAGCGCCGGGTCTGCGCAAGGTAGACGAGACCGGCAAGTTCGGCGCGGACCTCCTCCTCCTTGTCGAGGGGAATGCAGGACGTCAGGACAAGCAGCGCGGACAGGACAAGCACAACGTGCTTCGCAATGCGCATGATGTCCCGCCTCCGGCCGTTCCCTTCGGTCCGGGAGGGTAAGCGCAAGGTCTTGAGACTTCGTTTCGCCGAGGCGGGGCGCGCCGGTCAGGCGTCTTCCTCGGCCTCCGTCAGCGGCAGAGTTCCCGCGGCGCGACGGGTCAGGATGGCCCCGCCGATCAGGAAGAGCGCCACGTATCCCGCAAGGCTGCCCTGCCCTACGGTCAGGATGTGCCAATAGACGCCCAGGAACACCAGCGTCATGACCACCAGCACGATGACCGGCCCCAGAAGGTAGTAGGCCCAGCCCAGATCCACGTCCAGAAGCAGCCCGACCAGCGTCAGGTACAGCCCGTAGCCCGCGCCGACCGCCACGATGGAGACCGAAAGCGCCATGCCGAACAGCATCCACGTCGGCACCGTCCCCGGAACGACGGCCCAGAGACCCACGGCGACAACACCCGACACGATCAGCCCGGCCAGAAAGGCCAGGCTGTGCATCAGCCATATCGCTGCGACGCGTCGCATCATCGCCCTTGTCCCCGCTCGTTCCCGTCTCGAACAGAGAATAGACCGGAAAACACCCGGAGGTCACGGGTGCAAAAGCACTGCGCGCACCGACAGGGCCGGCGGCAGTGGGCAGCCGGCGCGGGAACAGCCGCCGGACACCTGTCCGACGCCTGTCTGCCCAGCCGTGCAAACCCCCTGCCGCCATGGTCTCACTCGAATTCCATGATCACGTCGTCGACCTTCAGGCTGTCGCCCGGGCCCGCGTTGATCCTGGACACGACGCCCTTCTTCTCGGCGCGCAGGATGTTCTCCATCTTCATCGCCTCGACCGTGCAGAGCGCCTGCCCCTCCTGCACTTCTTGTCCTTCCTCCACGTCGATCTTCACGATCAGGCCGGGCATCGGGCAAAGCAGCAGCTTGGAGGTGTCGGGCGGGAGTTTCTCCGGCATCAGCCGGGCCAGTTCGGCCTGGCGCGGGCTGCGGACATGCACCTTCAGGTCGGCGCCACGGGTGCGCAGGCGGAAGCCCTGGGTGATCTTGTCCACCTTCAGGACCAGCGGCGTGCCGTCCACGGTCATCCGTGCAAGACTGTCGCCGGGCGTCCAGTCGCCTTCCACCCGCATCGTTTCGCCATCGGCAAAGGCAATGGTCGCGCCTTTCTGGTCGGCGTCCACGGTCATGTCGAAGGAGGTATCCTGCAGTGTCACGTTCCATTCGGACCCGACACGGCGTTCGTGGTTGCCGAGGCGCCCGGTCACACGCGTGCGCCGGATCTCTGCCACCCGGTTCATCGCGGCCGCGGCAGCGGCCACGTGCTTGAGCTGCGCCTCGCTCAGCGCCACGCCTTCGAAACCTTCGGGATATTCCTCGGCAATGAAGGCGGTGGTCATGTCGCCCGAGATGAACTTCGGATGATCCATCACGGCGGCCACGAACGGCAGGTTGTGACCGATGCCCTCGACCTCGAAACTGTCGAGTGCGTTGCGCATGACTTCGATTGCGGCCCCCCGGGTCGGGCCCCAGGTGCAGAGCTTCGCAATCATCGGGTCGTAATACATGGAGATCTCGCCGCCTTCGAAGACGCCGGTGTCGTTGCGCACGATCCCCTCGCCCAGTTCGCCCTCCGCCGGGGGACGGTAGCGGGTCAGCCGCCCGATGGAGGGCAGGAAGCCCCGGTACGGGTCCTCGGCGTAAAGGCGGTTCTCGATGGCCCAGCCGTTGATCTTCACGTCGTCCTGGGTGATCGACAGCGGTTCGCCATTGGCAACGCGGATCATCTGCTCGACCAGATCGACACCGGTGATGAGCTCGGTCACCGGGTGCTCCACCTGAAGGCGGGTGTTCATTTCAAGGAAGTAGAAGTTCTTTTCGCCATCGACGATGAATTCGACCGTCCCGGCAGAGGTATAGCCCACCGCCTTGGCCAGCGCGACGGACTGTTCGCCCATCGCCTTGCGGGTCTCGGCATCCAGGAAGGGGCTCGGCGCTTCTTCGACGACCTTCTGGTTGCGGCGCTGGATCGAGCATTCCCGCTCGTTCAGGTAGATACCGTTGCCGTGGGCATCGCAGAGCACCTGGATTTCGATGTGGCGCGGCTGGGTGACGAACTTCTCGATGAAGATGCGGTCGTCGCCGAAAGAGTTTGCCGCCTCGTTCTTGGACGACTGGAAGCCTTCGCGCGCCTCGCTGTCGTTCCACGCGATCCGCATGCCCTTGCCGCCGCCGCCGGCGCTGGCCTTGATCATCACGGGGTAGCCGATCTCGTTGGAGATCTTCACCGCTTCTTCGGCGTCCTCGATCAGACCCATGTAGCCGGGCACGGTGCTGACCCCGGCCTCCTGCGCGATCTTCTTCGAGGTGATCTTGTCGCCCATGGCTTCGATCGCCTTGACCGGGGGACCGATGAAGGCGACGGACGCGGTTTCCAGCGCCTGCGCGAACTTCGGGTTTTCGGAAAGGAAGCCGTAGCCCGGGTGCACTGCCTGCGCACCGGTCTGCGCAATCGCATCCATGATCTTGTCGATCACGATATAGGACTGGTTTGCGGGCGGCGGGCCGATGTGCACGGCCTCATCGGCCATCTCGACGTGCAGTGCGTGCTTGTCCGCGTCCGAGTACACGGCCACTGTCTTGATGCCCATCTTGCGCGCGGTCTTGATGACCCGGCAGGCGATCTCGCCCCGGTTCGCGATCAGGATCTTTTCAAACATCTCTCGTCCCTTCGTTCGTCACGCCGAGGGCGTGTTCGTTGTCGTCACGCCCCGGGCGTGTTGTCCGTCGCCCTGCCTCGGCAGGGGATGTGCGCACACGAAAACGCCGCCCGGGGTGCAAAGCCCCGGACGGCGTGTTTCGGTATCTGTCGGCCAGGATGCGCCGTTCGGGCGCAGGCCGGATGTCAGCTTGCGATCAGTTGCAGAGCTGCGGCGTGACGTCGTCGCAGACCACACCGGCTGCGCCGCCGATGGCTGCACCGGCCGCCACATTGCGGTTGGTCGCTGCCGCGGTTGCCGCGCCGATGCCGGCCCCCAGAGCGCCGCGCTCCAGATCGGTGCCTTCGCAGGCCGCAAGGCCGAGGGTCGCAGCGAGAGCGGCGGTGAGGGTGAGAATGCGCATTGGATTTCCTCCTTGGAAAAGGTCGGATAGTTTTGATTATTCGTACGACCATACGCACGCGCGAGGCACAGGGTTCCCGCGATTTCGTGATTTTTTAGAAAATTTTCGACGCAAGTCCGGGCATGCGCGCGTATCGTCCTTTTTTCAGCAGCGCGACGGATATGTCCTGCAATAGGCGATGTTGGCCGCAGCACCGACGGCCGCGCCGGTGAGGGCGTCCTTTTCAAGGACCATGGCCGCGGCGCCACCGGCGCCCATGCCCACAACTGCCTGCTCTCCAAGCGTGTCGCCACAACTCGCAAGAACAAGCATCGCCAATATGGCGAAAGAAATACGAAGGATTTGCATCTGTCTGCCTCAGGCTTTTGTTTTTTCTGCTCTGCGGTCAGAATCGCCCAAAGAGGTGCAAACTTCCAGAAGTTTCTCCGCATGACGTGGCATGGCACAAGCTCCTGACGATCCGACCATTCCTGAAAGTCCACCCAAGGGCGGGGCGGCCATACTGGGGACAAGTGCGGCCGCCCCTTTGGGGAACGGGCAAGGGCGGAACGGACAGCCTTCGACGGACTGAACCCTTGACCTGTCTTCAGGCTGGCAGAAGCGGCGCTTTCGGCAAAGTGTGAATCCATCGCTGGATTCCCGTCGGCATTGTGCCGCGCAAAAGCTGACCGGATCGGCAAAACCACGCGCACGTTCATTTTTCCCAGGGCTCCTGTTCGTCGAAGGCCTCGGGGAAGGATGCGCGGGCGGCGGCTTCGTCGATGATCAGGAGCGCCTCGTAGGACTCCGGATCGAAGGGATCGTCGTAAGGCAGGACTTCGCGACCGAACAACCAAGACAGACGCCCGGCATCGAGGTTGCCGCGTTCGAAGGGCTGATCGCCGAAGTGGTACCACAGCGCCGACATGAAGACCCAGTCGGCCTTGCGGTCAGGCGCGCGGCGGTCGCGATAGCGGTCCCGCCGGACTATCGCCGTCGCGCCCTTTGGATTGGCGCGACGGATCGTGAACTGAAAATCTGTGCCGGGCAGACGGCCCGGAAAACCGCGGTGCTTCAGCATGTCCGGCCCTCTTTCGACGGGGCCCGATCAGCCGTGCTCGATAGGAATGTCGGGACGAGCGGGGAACCCACCCGCCCCGATAGGTTCTTACTTGTACTTGCCCGTGTACACCGGCTCAACGCTGATCGGCTCAGGGTTGACCACGACGTATTCTTCTTCTTCCTGCTGCGCGCAAGCCGAGAGGCCGGCGACAACCGAAAGCATGGCAAGCAGTTTGATGCTCTTGGACATCTCTTGCTCCTGTCATTAAACGGGAGGCCGCACTCTGCCGCCCCCCCTTTCGAGGTGTCGATTGCTTGGGTGCAATCGCATGTCAGAATAACGGCGATGCTGGGGAAAAGATACGCGGTCCGAGCAAGCGATTTCATCTGTGACTCGGAAGACGCATACGCCCGCCGCAGTGGCGCGCCTTGCGCTAGATGTAGTGCATTCATCAGTAGGCCTCCCAGATACAGAGGCCGTCTTCGACCGTATAGCTTTCAAAAAACTGCCGGATTCCGGGTGTCGCGACCCCGAATTCGACCGGCTCCTGCATCAGTGTGACGACGATATGTTCGGGTGACGCAGCGACAGCTTCGAGGCGCGGCAGTGCCTCTTCCCGGCACAGCCACGCCATGTCATCGGAGACCGATGCGTAGTCCACGTCGCCGGACGTGAGGCCAGGCGCCGTGAAGCGGATCCGCCATGTCGGAGTGTCGTCGATCAGGTCGAAGAAGGCGACCGAAAGCCCGGACACCGGCAACTCCAGTTCTTCTGCCGCGACAGGCGCGGCAAGGACGGAGACCAGTGAGAAGATAAGGGGCAATCGGGTGATCAAGTCGCAGCCCCGGCACGTTCGCGTTGCCGCGCTCGCTCCTCCCGCCGGGGCCGCTGCTGCCGCAGGCGCACCTGCGGCATGGTGTTTCATTGCGCTCATGTCGTGCGCCTCCGGGCCCATGTGAGCCACCGCTCGCGATTGGCGGGGTTCTCCAGAAGGGATTGAATCTGCGAAGCGATTCCCCGTGGCGCGCGTCCGTAAACACGCCCGCCAGCCGTAACAGTCATTCCTTGTAACGTAAAGTGAATCTGCACGATTGGCGAAAAACCACGCATATTTTTAAGGCTCCGCCAGAGGTCCTGACGGATCTGCCGAGCGAGGCGCGAGGCGCTCAGGTCCGGGAAGGCTGACGTTGCGGAAACATCGAGTCGCGGCGGCCACTCGCGCGCCAGCACGTAGCCCTCCGCAGACCGTTGCTCCAGCCAGCCGCCCTTCAGACGACGGATTGCGACCTCACCCTGCATCTTCGGCTCACAGCGGAATGTTGTCGTGCTTCTTCCACGGCATCGACTGCCGCTTGTTGCGCAGCATCGCAAAGGCACGCGCCACGCGCCGCCGGGTCGACCGGGGCTGGATCACCTCATCTATGAATCCGCGCTCTGCCGCGATGAAGGGGTTGGCGAACCGCTCTTCGTAGGCGTCGGCATGGGCCTTGATCTTGTCCGCGTCGCCCAGATCGGCCCGGTGAATGATCTCTGCCGCGCCCTTTGCACCCATCACGGCGATCTGCGCCGTGGGCCAGGCATAGTTCACGTCAGCTTTCATGTGCTTCGATGCCATGACGTCATAAGCGCCGCCGTAGGCCTTGCGGGTGATGACGGTGACCATCGGCACGGTCGCCTCGCCGTAGGCAAACAGCAGCTTTGCGCCGTGCTTGATCACGCCGTTGTATTCCTGGGCCGTCCCCGGCAGGAAGCCCGGCACGTCGACGAAGGTCAGAATCGGGATTTCGAAACAATCGCAGAACCGGACGAAGCGCGCGGCCTTGCGGCTGCTGTCGATGTCCAGAACCCCCGCCAGCACCATCGGCTGGTTGGCGACGACGCCCACGGTCTGCCCTTCGAGGCGGATGAACCCCGTGATGATGTTGCCGGCAAAGTCCTGCTGGATCTCGTAGAAATCGCCCTCGTCCGCGACCTTGCCGATCAGTTCCTTCATGTCATAGGGCATGTTGGGGTTGTCGGGGATCAGCGTATCCAGCGACGCCTCCAGCCTGTCGACCTCGTCGAAGAACGGACGGACCGGCGGCTTCTCACGGTTGCTGAGCGGCAGGAAGTCCACGAGCCGACGCACCTCGGCCAACGCCTCCACATCGTTCTCGAACGCGCCATCGGCGACCGAGGACTTCTTCGTATGGGTGGACGCGCCGCCCAGTTCCTCGGCGGTGACGATCTCGTTGGTGACGGTCTTCACCACATCGGGGCCGGTGACGAACATGTAGGAGGTGTCCTTCACCATGAAGATGAAGTCGGTCATCGCGGGCGAATAAACGGCGCCACCTGCGCAGGGCCCCATGATGACGGAGATCTGCGGAATGACGCCCGAGGCCTCGATGTTCTTCTGGAAGATGTCGGCATAGCCCGCCAGCGCGTCCACGCCTTCCTGGATGCGAGCACCGCCACTGTCGTTCAACCCGATGACCGGCGCGCCGTTCTGCATCGCCATGTCCATGATCTTGCAGATCTTCTGCGCATGTGTAGCAGAGACCGAGCCGCCCAGCACGGTGAAGTCCTGACTGAAGACATAGGCCATGCGACCGTTGATCGTCCCCCAGCCGGTCACCACGCCGTCCCCGTAGGGCCGGTTCTTGTCCATGCCGAAGTCGGTGCAGCGATGGGCGACGAAGGTGTCGTATTCCTCGAAGCTGCCCTCGTCGAGCAACAGTTCGATCCGCTCCCGTGCCGTCAGCTTGCCTTTGGCGTGCTGGGCGTCGATCCGTTTCTGCCCCCCGCCCAGGCGGGCGTTCTCGCGACGGTCGTGCAGTTCCTGGATAATGTCCTTCATCGGCGGCCCCTTTCCGTTTGGCGGGAACATACAGAGCGCACGCGTCCACTCAAGCATTTCCTCGCAAATTTGCAAATTCTGGAAATACGCACTATCGCAAATTGCAAATTTGAATAATGCATGAAATGGACATGTATCCGCATGGACAAACCGCCCGTGCCGCCCTACCCGTTTTCGGCATGACGCCCAGCAGACAAAAGCGGTTTCTCGACCGCACCACACCCCCTCATATCCTGACGCTTGTCCTGTTGGCCAGCATGACCGCGCTGACGCTCAACGTCTTCGTTCCGGCGCTGCAGATCATGGCGGACTGGTACGAGACCGAGTACCACATTATGCAGCTCGCGATCTCGCTAACGCTGCTGATGAACGCCGTCCTCCAACTGCTGATCGGGCCGATTGCCGACAACCTCGGGCGGCGGCCGGTGATCCTGGGAGGGCTCGCGATCTTCGTGCTGGCGACCGTCGGCTGCATCATGGCCACAAAGGTGGAGGTCTTCCTCGCCTTCCGCATGATGCAGGCCAGCGTGGTCGTCGGCATGGTCCTGTCCCGCGCCGTGGTCCGCGACCTCTACCCCCCGGACAAGGCCGCCTCGATGATCGGATATGTCACGATGGGCATGTCGCTGGTCCCGATGATCTCACCGATCTTCGGCGGCGCCCTGGCCGAGGCCTTCGGCTGGCACTCCAACTTCTGGCTGATGCTGGTCGCGGGCGTCGCGATGCTGGCCCTCGTCTGGGCCGACCTCGGTGAAACCGCCACCAGAAGCGGGCTGACCCTTGGCAAGCAGTTCAGCCAGTACCCCGAGCTTCTCCGCTCGCCGCGGTTCTGGGGCTACGCGCTGGCTTGCGCCTTCTCGTCCGGTGCGTTCTTCTCCTACGTGGGCGGCGCGTCTTTTGTCGGCATCGAGGTCTTCGGCCTGACCACCGCCAACCTCGGGTATTTCTTCGGCGCTCCGGCGGTGGGCTATTTCCTCGGCAACTTCTTGTCGGGACGGTTCTCCGCCCGCTTCGGGATCAATCGCATGATCCTCTGGGGGGCCTTCATCGTGACGATCGGCCTCGCGGTGTCGATCCTTGTCTTCGCGGCGGGGTTCGGCAGCCAGTGGACCTTCTTCGGCTTCATGACGCTGGTCGGCCTTGGCAACGGCATGTGCATCCCCAACGCCACCGCCGGCGCCCTTTCGGTGCGTCCGCATCTGGCCGGCACCGCCTCGGGTCTTGCCGGTGCGATCATGCTGGGCGGCGGCGCAGGGCTGTCGCAAATGGCCGGCACGATGCTGACACCGGAAACCGGGGCATGGCCGCTCCTGTGGATGATGTTTGGCTCTTCCGTCGCCTCGATCCTGGCCATCTCTCTGGTGATCTGGCGTGAGCGGCAACTGAGGGGGCTGGACGCAGCCTGAGCGAAGTTGCAAAAAGTGGGGCGAGCAGCCGCAAAATTGCAAAACCCGCAGACAGCAGGACGACCATGGCCACCCAGAAACTCTATGCCGGCGCAAAGCTGCGGGACATCCGCGGTCGTCTGTCGCTGACCCAGAAGGATTTCGCGGCCAAGCTGGGCATCTCGCTGCCGTACCTCAACCAGATGGAAAACAACAACCGTCCGGTGTCGACGACGGTTGTCCTGGCGCTGGCACAGGAATTCGGTTTCGACGTCACCGAGCTGGGGCAAGGCGACGCGGAACGTCTGGTCACCGACATGCGCGAGGCACTGGCTGACCCGATCTTCGGCGATGCCACGCCGCAACTGGCCGACCTCCGCCTGACAGCCTCGAACGCCCCGGTTCTGGCGCGCGCCTTTCTCGCCCTGCACCGCGCCTACCGCCAGACCCATGAACGGTTGGCCTCCCTCGATGAGGCGCTTGGACGCGAAGGCTCGCAGTTGCAACCGTCCCCGTGGGAAGAGGTGCGCGATTTCTTCCACTATTGCGACAACTACATCGACGCCGTTGATCGCGCCGCCGAACACTTCGCCGGGCTGCTGGCCAGCGAGGGCGACCTGCGCACAGCCGCCGTTGCGCGTCTGGAAATCGGCGGCATCAAGGTCCGGTTCGTGCAGGCCGCGCCAATGCGTGCCTTCGACACGGAGCGGCAGGAACTGACCCTGTCCTCGCTCTTGCCGGTCGAGACGCAGACCTTCCAGCTTTTCGTGCAGATCGCGCTTCTGCGGCAGAACCAATTGCTGGAGGCGACACTCGACCTCGCGCGGTTCCAAAGCGAAGAGGCGCGCGCCATCGCCAAACTGGGGCTGGCGAACTACTTCGCCGGTGCCGCCATGATGCCCTACAAGGCCTTCCTGTCGGCTGCGCAGGAAACCCGTCACGACCTAGAACTGCTCGCCGCCCGTTTCGGTGCATCCATCGAGCAGGTCGCCCACCGCCTGTCGACCCTGCAGCGCCCCGGCGCGAAGGGCGTGCCGTTCTTCTTCGTCCGCGTCGATCAGGCCGGAACGATCACCAAGAGACACTCTGCCACGCGGCTGCAATTCGCGCGGTTCGGCGGAGCCTGCCCCCTGTGGAACGTGCACCGCGCCTTCGAGACACCGGGGCGTTTCCTGCGCCAACTGGCCGAGACACCGGACGGTGTGCGCTACATTTCCCTCGCGCGCGACGTCTCGAAAACGGGCGGACATTTCGGGGCGCCCGTGCGGCGCTATGCGATTTCCATCGGGTGCGAAGTGCGCCACGCCGCCGCGCTGGTCTACGCAGACGACATGGATTTCACCCGCGCTTCCGCCTTCGAGCCCATCGGGATCTCGTGCCGGATCTGCGAGCGGACCTCTTGCCACCAACGCTCCGTTCCGCCGCTGGAAAAGCGTCTGACGACCACGCCGAACCGGCGCGACGTCCTTCCCTACAAGCTGGATTAGACGAGCGCGACCTGCGCGACGGGCCATCGGTTGGCAAGATCGTGCATCAAACGCCGATCTTCGTCCTCCAACGGCCCTTTGGCCCCAGGACGAAACCGCATGCGGAAGGCGTTCAGAACGACATCCTCGCCAACGGCATCCACATCGTAACCGAAACGTCGTGCATCGTGCAGGAACTGCCCCGGATCGCCGGTGTCGTCGGGCCAAACCGCCACCCCCTGCAGTGCCAGCCTGCGCCAGTCGAAACGGGGGCCCGGGTCGATCTTGCGCCCCGGCGCCGTGTCGGAATGCCCGACGACCCTTTCAGGCGCGATCCGCCAGCGCGCCATGACACGACGCAGCAGGTTTTCGACCACCACCATTTGCCGCTCCGGGAATGGCGCGGCACCAGTATTCGCGATCTCGATCCCGATACTGTGAGAATTCACGTCGCGGACCGGACCCCACGCCCCCGCCCCGGCATGCCAGGCGCGATGCGTTTCACGCACCAGTTGCCAAGTGCGCCCATCCTCGGCAACGACGTAATGCGCCGAGACCTGCGCAGCCGGATCGCACAGCCGGTCACGGGCGGCCTCCGCGGTCTTCATCGCGGTGTAGTGCAGGACGATCATATCCGGCGCGGCGCAGTCGCGCCGGTCACCGACGTTTGGGGAAGGATGCCAGACCGGCTCTTCCGTCATCCCTTCGCGGCACGGAACGGCGCAGGATTCCAGCCGCAGGCGTAGCCGTCGCCGTCCGGGTCCATGCCTTTGCGGTCCTTCTCGGGGCCGCCAAGCGCGAGGAACTCTTCCTGCGCAAGGTCCGGCGACGCGAAAGAACCGCAGGAATTCTGATAGCGCGTCTCAGCCCGCAGGGACGACCGCTTGTACAGCGTCGTGCCCACCGGGTTCGTCGTGCGCAAGGCGTATTCGACGATGTTCGGCCGGTTGGTGCCCGGGCGCGTCGGCAGGTCGGTCGGCTGGATCACCTGATATTGCGCTCGGTTCTGCTGGATCAGCGCCGCGTCGGCGGCGATGTCACGCTGTGCCGACACGGCATTGAAGTCGTTCTCACCGGAAATACCGGCGGAATTCTCGACGATCTGCGGCGCCGGATTGGAAGGCGACGCATCGATGGGCGCCTGGCCGGAGTTCAGAGCCGCAGCCTGCCGTGCGGCGGCAGCGTCCTGCGGATCGAGCGTTCCGGATTGCACGGCAGCCGGCGGCGTGATCACGCCGGACTGGCCGGTTGTGCCGTTCAGTTGCGCCTCCCGTTCCGCACGATAGGTGTCGTAGTTGTTGAAGCCGACACCCTGTCCCGGATCGACAACCCCTGCCGCGCTGTCGGGTACAGAAGTCGTGCACGCCGTCAGCGCAAGTGCCGCCACTCCACAAAGGATATACCGCATCAGATGTCCTGCCTGTCCCACCGGTTCTTTAGGCGAGCGCCTTACCACCATTGCACTGGTTTGGAAACAAAACCCGCCGCCCGTTCCAGCGCATAGGCGGTATTCAGCAGATCGCCCTCTTCCCACGGGCGACCAATCAGTTGAAGCCCGAGCGGCAGGCCCTGCCCGTTCAGCCCCGCGGGCACGGAGACCCCCGGCAGACCGGCCAGGTTGACAGTCACGGTGAAGACGTCGTTGAGGTACATTGCGACTGGATCCGCCTCGACCATCTCGCCCAGGCCAAAGGCGGCAGAGGGGGTCGCCGGTGTCAGAATCGCGTCGATTCCTGCATGAAACGCGTCCTCGAAGTCCTTCTTGATAAGGGTCCGGACCTTTCGCGCACGATTGTAGTAAGCGTCGTAGAAGCCTGCCGACAACACGTAGGTGCCGACCATCACGCGGCGCTTGACCTCTTCGCCGAACCCTTCGGCACGGGTGTTTTCATACATCTCCGTGATGCCGTCACCCTGGCTCAGCTTCGCTCTGTGGCCATACCGCACGCCATCATACCGTGCCAGGTTGGACGATGCCTCTGCAGGAGCGATCACATAATAGGCGGGCAGTGCGTATTTCGTGTGCGGAAGCGAAATATCGACGATCTCTGCACCCGCGTCCCGCAGCATGTCGCGACCGGACGCCCACAGGGCGTCGATCTCGGCGGGCATGCCATCCATGTGGTATTCCTTGGGAATACCGATTTTCTTGCCCTTGATATCACCGGTCAGCATGGACTCGAAGTCCGGAACCGGCAGGTCGGCAGAGGTGGAATCCTTCGGGTCATGTCCGCACATCGCCTGCAACATGATTGCCGCGTCGCGCACATCCTTGGCCATTGGCCCGGCCTGGTCCAACGAGGAGGCGAAAGCCACGATGCCCCAGCGCGAGCAGCGCCCGTAGGTCGGTTTGATCCCGGTGATGCCGGTGAAAGCGGCAGGCTGGCGGATGGAGCCACCGGTGTCGGTGCCGGTCGCGCCGAGGCACAGATCCGCCGCGACAGCCGCAGCGGAGCCGCCCGAAGACCCCCCGGGTGTCAGGTGTGCATCGTCATTGCCGCGCCGCCACGGGTTCACGGCGTTGCCGTAGACAGAGGTCTCGTTCGACGACCCCATGGCGAATTCGTCCATGTTGAGCTTGCCCAGCATGACCGATCCCGCCTCGAACAGCTTGGTCGTGACGGTCGACTCGTACTCTGGCCGGAAGCCTTCGAGGATGCGCGAGGCCGCCTGTGACGCCACGCCTTTGGTGCAGAACAGGTCCTTGATGCCCAACGGGATGCCGCACAGGTCCGGGGCATCGCCCGTCTTCAGCCGTGCATCTGCCGCAGCGGCCTGTTCGCGCGCGATATCCGGCGTTTTGTGCACGAAAGCATTCAAAGCGTCCGCGTTGTCGATGGCCGCAAGGCACGCATCGGTCAGTTCCGCAGAAGTCACGTCACCGGAACGCAGCGCATCGCGCGCCTCGGCAATCTTCAGTTTCGTCAGTTCGCTCATCACTCGACCACCTTCGGAACCGCAAAGAAGCCTTCCCGGGCATCCGGCGCATTCGACAGGACCTTGTCCTGCATGCCTCCGTCCGTCACCCCGTCCTGGCGGCGTTTCAGCCGCATCGGCGTGACGGAGACCATGGGCTCCACCCCGTCGACATCTACCTCGTTCAGTTGCTCGATGAACCCGAGGATGTCGTTGAAGGCATTTGCCAGCGCGGGCAGGTCGTCCTCTTCCACCTTGATCCGCGCAAGCTTGGCGACGCGGGCGGCGGTCTCGATGTCGATCGACATGGGGGCCTCTTTCGCAGAAAGTTCAAGCGCCGCTTTACCGTCCTGCCGCCCGGCCCGCAAGCATGTGTCGGGGCAACGCCGCACCGGACATGCCATGCACGGCGACGCTGCACGTTTTTCCCGATACCATACACCGAACGCCGCCATTCAGGCGTTCGAAGCACGATCGGCCCCGCAGCGTGCCCCAGATGCCGAGACCGGCCCGAGCCATCCGGCAAATCCGATTTCTCACGCGACCGCCGGATTTTGCTTGCCTCGCCTCTGGCCTTCGGGCCGCGGCCTGCTAGCCTTCACGCAAAGGCCAGATGGAGAATGGACATGAAGATCACCTGGATGGGTCACGGCGGCTTCCGCATCGAAACGGGTGGCGAGGTGCTGCTGATCGATCCGTGGATCGACGGCAACCCGATGATGGACGGCAAAGACACCGACGCCGCCATCGAGGGGGCCACGCAGATCCTCCTCACCCACGGGCATTTCGACCACACGGACGACATCGTGGACGTGTCCAACCGCACGGGCGCGCCTGTGCACGCCATCTTCGAGCTTGGCCATGCGCTGCAGGCGATGGGCGCAAAGGAAGGTCACGCGTTCAACATGGGCGGCTCCGTCAGCTTCGGAGACGTGAAGGTCACCATGGTCCCGGCCTCGCATTCCTCGTCGATGAAGGTCGACGGTGTGGCAACCTACATGGGGCAGGAAGCGGGCTTTGTCATCGAAAGCGGCGGGACGGTGCTGTATCTCTCCGGCGACACCTGCCCGATGGCCGACATGGCGTGGATCGCGGAGTACTTCAAACCGACGATCGGCATCATCTCGGCGGGCGGCTACTACACGATGGACATGGAAATGGCCGCCTATGCCGCGAAAAAGTACTTCGATTTCAAGACCGTGATCCCATGCCACTACCGCACGTTCCCGGCGCTCGAACAGTCGGCCGAAAAGCTGGCAGCCGGCCTGCCCGGCGTCACCGTGATCGAGCCGCAGGTGCTTGAGCCCATAGAGGTCTGAGTACGCACCGCACCCGGGTCGTATCGCACCGGGTGCGGTCGGTCGCTGCGGACCGTAGGGCGGGGCTGCGCGCCGCCCGTGTCAAGGCATCAAGACGCCCTGACGGTTGAAGGTCGACCGCTCCGTCGTCAGATCGTCGTAGATCAACTCCACCGTGACGGTCTCGACCGACTTCAGCGGGAAAGCCCTGTAGGGCAGCCCGTCGCTTTCCAGCATGGCATTGGGCTGGGCCGTGTCCTCGTGACAGGGCGGCAGGGGCCAATCCTCGGGCGCCGCGCCGTTCACGCCCAGCTTCATTGCAGCGAGCCCGCAACGCCAGCTCCAGATATGGGTCACGTAGATCAGGTCCTGCCCGTCCCATTCACGCACCGCAACCCAGTTGGCCCGGGTGGCGCCCATGATCGGCTTGATCTCGAGCGCGGTGAGGAAACGGCCCGTGGCCACCTGCGGTTCGGCCTCATAGGGAAGCGCTGCGGGCGTCTCCTCGGACGAGGCCACGGGCGGCGGCGCCTCCTCGGACGATGAAGCGGCGACAGGGGCCTCCGCGGGCGTCAGGGTCAGCGTCTCCCGCTCGGGGCCTGCGCCACCGCCGCCCGTCGCCAGCGCGATCAACACCAGAACCACATCCAGCATCTCAACCTCCCTCTCCATGACCTTTCGGCAGATCGGCGCTTTCTGTCTGCGCAACCTCGCGTATACTGCCGGAAAAATGCGAGCAGCCTCACCATGCCACGCCCCGAGCGCGACGCGCAAACCGTCAATATTCTTATCGTCGGCCAGAACGACCGCCTCGCCTACGAGGCACTATTGTTCGCCGCTTCCCGCGCCGAACGCTCGCCCAGGGACGGGTTCCGCCTGTTCGTAGCCGAACCCGCGCCCGGCGACCTCTGGCCCAACGACCCGACGATCCGCGACCCGGAGATCAGAGAGGCGCTCACCGACCTCGGCGCGACCTTCGTGTCTTTCGAGGCGCGCCACTTCGGCAACAAATACCCTTACGGCAACAAGATCGAGGCACTGTTTGCCCTGCCCGAGGGCGAACCCTTCGTGTTCTTCGACACCGACACGCTGGTGTTGGACGACCTCGGATCGGTGCCGTTCGACTTCGACCGGCCCACCGCATCGCTGCGCCGAGAGGGAACCTGGCCGCAGCCCGAGCTTTACGGCCCCGGCTACGGCGGCATCTGGAAATCGCTGTATGACCGCTTCGGGCTAGATTTCGGGTCGAGCCTCGACCTGACCCAGCCGGACGAATACTGGCAGCGGTATCTCTACTTCAACGCCGGGTTCTTCTTCTACAGGTGCCCGAGGACCTTCGGGCAGCGCTTCCTCGATTACGCGCTGGAGATCCGCGACACCCCGCCCGAGGCGCTGGTTTGTCAGTCCCTCGACCCGTGGTTGGACCAGGTGGCGCTGCCGCTGGTGATCCATTCTTTCGGCGGCGGCAAGGACACCTTGCCCGCGGGCCTGCTGGACGGTTCCGTCACATGTCACTACCGCACCATCCCGATGCTCTACGCGCGCGAATCGGACAAGGCGGTGGAGGTGCTGGAAAGCGTGAGCGAACCCAACCGCCTGAAGAAACTGCTCAAGCAATACGATCCCTTCAAGCGCATGATCTACCAGGGGCGCGGTCAGAAAGCGCGCGCGCTGTTCGACCGCGACGACCTGCCCCGCCGCGAACAGGCAATCCGCAACACCTTGAAGCGGGAAGGTTTCTGGATGCGCTAGGCGGGTCCGGCCCACCGGGCCGGGGACCGGATCGGCATCCATGGACAAGGCGTCGCTGGCTTGCGCGCGCCAATGGGTGGATATCAACTCTTTTCGCACAAGACGGGGGAAAGCTGATAATCTCGTTCTAAGCGACAGGAGTTTTGCAATGAGCAAAAGCACCACCATCTTCATCGGCACCACCAAGGGCCTTTTCCTGCTGAAGTCTGCCAACGGGCGCGACGGGTGGGTCCTGTCAGGGCCACATTGCGGCGGATGGCCCATCAACCACGCGCTGGGGGCGGATGGCGTGATGCTGGCTGGCGGCGGCGGCGATTTCCCGGGCGCGGGGATCTGGCGCTCCACCGATGAAGGCGTGTCGTGGGACGTGGTCAAGCTCGCCGACGGGGAGATGGACACATGGGCCCGCGCCGACCCTGAGGCCGCGAAGATCTTCGGCATCGACGCGTCCACCGACCCAGCGCCCTACAGCGGACGGATCAAAGCGATCTGGTCGCTGGCCAAGGCGGGTGACCGGATCTACGCCGGAGCAAAACCCGCGACACTCTTTTCCAGCGATGACAATGGGTTATCCTGGCAACCGGTGAACAGCCTGACGGACCACCCCTCTTCCGACAGCTGGCAGCCCGGCGCCGCGGGGCTCGTGCTGCACACCATCGTGTCCGATCCGAGGAGTCCGGACAAGATCTGGCTGGCGATCTCTGCCGCGGGCGTGTTCGCCAGCGACGATGGCGGCGCAAGCTGGGAGCGGCGCAACCGGCTGGGCAACCTCGGCCCCTGCGGACACACGCACCACCCGGCCGGTCCGAGGGACGGCGAGACCGGTCATTGCGTCCACAGCATCGTTCGCGCGGGCGGTGAGGAAGACCTGCTTTACCAGCAGAACCACCACGGTGTGTTCCGGTCACGGGATGGCGGGAGGTCTTGGGACGACATCACCGAAGGGCTGCCCTCCACCTTCGGCTTCCCGATTGCCGTTCACCCGCAGAAGCCCGACACGATATGGACCCTTCCGCTCAACGGCGACAGCGACGGCCGCTACCCGCCCGACGCCAGCGCCGCCGTCTGGCGATCGCGCGACGGGGGCGACACGTGGAAAGCCTGCCGTACCGGTCTGCCTCAGGAAAACTGCTACTTCACGGTGCTGCGGCAGGCGATGGCCACCGATCCGGGCGCGGGCCTGTGGTTCGGCACGAACTCCGGCTCGGTCTTTGCCAGTTTCGACGAGGGCGACAACTGGCAGGAACTGGCGCAGCATCTGCCTACGGTCCTCTGCGTCGAGGCCGCGCACTGACCGGAGCGCGGAGGGTGGAGAATCTCCACCCTACGACCGCGCCCCACCCGGCCTGACGCAAAGGCAATGTTCCCTCCACCATGCTCCCCGGCACGGGCGCTTGCGCTTGTCGGCCCCCGTCGCTTCGCATACCGTCGCGCCAAATTCGTCCAGAGGGAGAGGATCATATGACAGACGCACCCCAGTTCGGCTTTGACACGCTGCAAATCCATGCGGGCGCCCGGCCCGATCCGGCCACCGGCGCGCGGCAGGTGCCGATCTACCAGACCACGGCCTACGTCTTTCGCGATGCCGAACATGCCGCCGCGCTCTTCAACCTTCAGGAAGTGGGCTACATCTATTCCCGCCTGACCAACCCCACCGTCGCCGCGCTGCAGGAACGTGTCGCGGTGCTTGAAGGCGGTGTCGGCGCGGTCTGCTGTTCCTCCGGCCACGCGGCGCAGATCATGGCGCTGTTCCCGCTGATGGCACCGGGGCGCAACGTCGTGGTGTCGACCCGGCTTTATGGCGGCTCGATCACCCAGTTCAGCCAGACCATCAAGCGCTTCGGCTGGTCCGCGACCTTCGTCGACTTCGACGACCTCGACGCCGTGGCCGCGGCCATCGACGACGACACCCGCGCCGTGTTCTGCGAATCCATCGCCAACCCGGGCGGCTACATCACCGATCTCGACGCGATCGCGGCCGTGGCAGACAAGGCCGGGCTGCCGCTGATCGTCGACAACACCTCTGCCACGCCCTACCTCTGCCGCCCCATCGAACACGGTGCGACGCTGGTCGTGCACTCGATGACCAAGTACCTGACCGGCAACGGCACGGTCACCGGCGGCGCCGTGGTCGATTCCGGCAATTTCGACTGGTCCGCCTCGGACAAGTTCCCGTCTCTTTCGGCGCCGGAACCGGCCTACCACGGCCTGAAGTTCCACGAGACGTTCGGCCCGCTGGCCTTCACCTTCCACGGCATCGCCATCGGGTTGCGCGACCTCGGTATGACGCTCAACCCGCAAGCGGCGCATTACACGCTGATGGGCATCGAGACGCTGAGCCTGCGGATGCAGAAACACGTGGAGAACGCCAGGCAGATCGCCGAGTGGCTGGAAAAGCACGAGGCGGTGAAGGGCGTGACCTATGCCGGTCTCGCCAGTTCGCCCTATCACGACCGGGTGGCACGCATCTGCCCGAAAGGCGCGGGCGGGCTGTTCACCGTCGCACTGAAAGGCGGCTACGAGGCCTGCGTCAAGTTTGTGGATTCGCTGGAAATCTTCAGCCATGTCGCCAACCTCGGCGACACCCGCAGCCTGGTGATCCACTCCGCCTCCACCACCCACCGCCAGCTCACCGAAGAGCAGCAGGTCGCCGCAGGGGCGGCGCCGGACGTGGTGCGGATTTCCATCGGGATCGAAGACGCGAAGGACCTGATCGCCGATCTGGATCAGGCGCTGCACAAGTCGCTGTCGTAATCTGACAGCGTGACGGCAGGGCGGATCGCCTCCGCCCTGCCCCGCTTTATTATTGACCCAGCGCGTAGGTCATCGTGACCTCGGCGCGGATCTCGATCTCGCCCGCCGCGACGGGCACGTCCTTGGCGGCGCGGGCTTCCATCACCACCGGCTCTGCCAGGTCCATCGGGCGCACGATCGGCGTCGCGCTGTCGGTCAGCGTGACCAGCGTACCCAGCGACACGCCTGCGGCTTCGGCGTAGAGTTCCGCCTTGGCACGCGCGTCCGCAACAGCGCGGCGGCGTGCCTCGTCCTCGACCTCGCGCGGGTCCTGCAGGGTGAACTGCAGACCCTGCATCCGGTTCGCCCCCTCGTCCAGCACGTCGCCGAGAATCGCGCCGAGCGAGTCGAGGTCGCGCACACGCACCTCCACGATGTTCTCCGCAAGGTAGCCTTCGAACACCTCGACTTCCTGCTCGCGGTTCCAGCGCCGCTCTTCCGAAAGGTTGAGCGAGGTGGTCTTGATGTCGTTCTCCGCAACGCCGAGCTCCTGCAGCCGCGCCAGGATCGCCGACACTGCGGCCGAGGTCGAATCCATCGCCTCTGCTGCGGTTTCTCCACGGCCCTGCGCACCGAGCCTCAGAACCGCCATGTCGGGGGTGGCCACGACTTTCGCCTCGCCCGAAACAGTCATGCGGCCGGGGGCCTGGGCAGGCGCCTGTCCGGGCGTTTCCTGGGCAAAGGCCGGCCCGGTCATCGCCACAAGTAAAATCATCGTTATGAAGCGCATCGCAACATCCTAAAATCAGGGAACATTTCCGCCCAAGGGTCGGTCATCGGGCGGTCCGCGTCCATCCCCCGGGCGAGGTCTTTCTTCCCCTCGGCGAAGAGTTGCCATATACTTCGTGAAAAAGGGATAAACCCTCCCCCGAGCACGGCAGGACTGGTAAGACCCGCGCCATGGTATCGAATTTTGCGCTCGCCCTTTCGTTCGAAGGCATCGCCCTGCTGCGTCGTATCGGGTCCACATGGGCCCGCATCGAAGAAGTGCCCATCGACAATCCGGATCTGGATGTCGCGGTCATCGCCATGCGCGACCGTGCCGAGAAGCTCGACCCGAAAGGGGCCGAGGTCGCCATCGTCATCCCGACGGAGCAGATCCGCTTTCTGGACATACCGGACTTCGGCGGGGACACCGCTGCCCGCGATGCCGCCATCCGCGCCGCGCTGGACGGTGCGACGCCCTACCCGCTGAGCGCTCTGGCCTATGATCACGCTCTGGTGGGCGGACGCCTTCAGATCGCGGCTGTCGCGCGCGAGACGCTGGACGAGGCCGAGACCTTTGCAAAGGAACACGGCTTCACCCCGGTGTGCCATCTTGCCCAGGCCCCCGAAGGCGCGTTCGACGGCGCGGTCTACTTCGGCAAGGCGCGGACGTGGAAACGCGCGGCCGACCGCCCCTCCCGTGCCATCGAGATCGTGGCGGCGAACGAAGCGGCGCTGACACCGGTTGCCTCCGCCGCGCCAACCTCGCGCCGGGCCGAACCGGTCGCCGCGCCGGAACCATTCGGCACAGCCGAACTGCCCGACCATGCGGCGGCGGAACTGCCCGAAGCGCGCAACATGGCACCGGCCCCCACGAATCTACCGGACGACGGTCCCGTGCTGCCGCTGCGCGACGACGCGCCAGTGTACCGCGCGCCCGCCAACTTCGCACCGACGGCAGAGGACGAGGCACAGGCAGGCCGGACAGCGCCGTCGTCGGACGCCGGAACGGACGACACGGCGGCAGAGGCCGCCTCTGCGGGCGCCGAAGCCGCGCGCCTTGGCTTTGGCGAAAAAACGATCCCGGCCTTTGCTACGCTACCGGAGCCAGACACCGACACGCTGCCCGCGATGCCTGCACTGCCGGAGATGGACGCACCCGAGCGCCCGGAACCCGTGACCGCGCGGACATCCGATGGCGCGCCGGACCGTCTGGACGACGCCGCGACAGACACCGATCAAACCGAGACAGCCCCCGTCGCCTTCTCCACATCCCGCGCACTGCGCGCCGACGGGCGCGTGCCTCCGGCGCCGCGCCCGAACCTCGTGCCATCGACCGAGGTGCCGCCGCGGCGGGCGCGCTTCACGCCGCTCGCCACGCCGGACATGCGCACCCGCGACTCGCAAGTCACCTCCGACCACATCGAAGGTCTGGCCGATCTGAAACCGGCAGCCATGCCGCTGGGCCGCACGTCCGAAGCGCCGCCCATCCAGCCCGCATCACCCGCCACGCCCCCTGCGCCCGGCACGCCGCTGACTGCCCGGGCGGACGAAACCACGCTGCCTGCGGGCAACACGCCGCTGCCCAAGGCACCTGCGCCGGGGACGACCCCTGCAGCCTCCGCGCCGGGCACGCAACAGGCACCGCTGCCCCCCGCGCCTCGCCCCGTCGGCCCTGCGGCCGACCGGCCGTCAGCTGCGCCATCGCGTGCGCTTGGCGCACCGTCCCGTCCCGATGCCAGCACTGCGGCCCCAACGCTCGGCGCGGCGGGACGCCCGGAGGCCGACGGCCCGGCCCGACCGCTTGGCGTGCCCTCCCATCCGGAGGCCGGGACCTCCGCACCGACCGTCGGCGCCGCCAACCCGCAGACCGGAGAGACACCGAAATTCGGGTCCCCCCTGCCGCGCCAGACCGGCATGCCGGAAAGCGAACCACGCCCGAAGAAATCCGGGCTGCGGCTGGGCCGCAAGGGCAAGGGCAAGCGCGCTGCAACCGCGACGGACAACCCGGCCCCTGCGGCCGCAGCACCGCGCGCAAACCCGGCAGAGAGCGCCCCGAAGAAACGCAAGCCGGGATTGCGCCTGACCCGGCGTGACAAGACGCCCGCGCCTGCGCCGGTCGATACGCCCCCGCCCGCCGTCGCCATGGCGGCCTCCGGCGGCAACCCGCTTGCCCGCCTAGCGGCTCTGCGCGCCCCCGATGCGGTACCACCCGCCGCCGCGCGCGTCGCAAAGCTGGCCAAGCTGAACGCAACCCCTGACCGCATTCCCCCCGCGCCCACCGGCGCGCCGCTGTCGCCGCTGAAGATCCAGCCCGATCCCGAACCGGTCGACGATCTGCCGCTGCCCGTCGCCAAGCCCGTCGCCCGCACCGCGCCCGACATTGCGCCGGTCACACCCGGCAAGCCCGCGCTCGAACGCGACCGCCGCAGCCAGATGAGCCCGCGCGAAGAACGTGATCGCATGACCGTTTTCGGCGCGCGGGAACAGCAGGCGGTGGGCGGCAAACCACGCTTTCTCGGGCTGATTCTGACGGCGGGCCTGCTGCTGTTCCTCGTGGGCGTGGCGGCCTGGGCCTCCGTTTTCCTTGAGGACGGGCTCGCCCGCTTCTTCCGGGGGCAGGACGAACCGACAGCGGTCGCGGCGCTGCCCGATCCGGCGGTCACCGGGACCCCCGCTGAGACCTCGACACCCGCCGCGACGCCGGAGGCAACGGGCAGCGATCAAACCGCCCCCGACGCGCAGGCCGACTCCGTCGATGTTGCCGCCCTGAACACGGAGCCGGTCGACACCACGGACGCCCCCGCGCCGCGCAACCTGCCCGAGGCGCCCCGCGCGCTGACACCCGAAGAAGCCGACGCGACCTATGCCGCGACGGGCATATGGCAGCGGTCCCCCGCCTCCCCTCTGACGCCGCCGGACGATGGCGTCGACAACGTGTACGTCGCCTCCATCGACCCCTCGGTGCGGATGTTCGACGCCGTGGCGCTGCCCGAGGCGCCGGATCTGCTCTCTCAACCGTTCCCCGTGGATCCCGGCCTGCCGCCGCCCGCAGGCATGACGTTCGACATCGACGAGCGCGGTGTCGTGCGCGCCACACCCGAAGGCGCGCTGACGCCAGACGGCCTGCGCATCTACACCGGCCCGCCGCCCGTGGTGCCGCCGCTACGCAATCCACCGGTCGAGCTGGCCGCTCTGCCGGCACCGGACACGCCCGCCACGTCCGACGCGCCCGACGCGCCGGCAGTCACCGATCCGCTTGCCGGCATCCGTCCCGAAGCCCGCCCCGACGATGTGGTGGAACAACAGGAACGTGCGACGCTCGGAGGCATCTCCCTTCAAGAGCTGGAACAGTTCCGACCGCTGGCCCGCCCGCGTACGGCGCAGGAAGAAGCCGCGGACGAGGAACCCTCCTCGCCCGCCACGGACCTTGCCGTGCGCAACTCGCTGGAACCGGTGGGCCGTCCGCGCAACATGGCCGCCATAGTCGAACGCGCCGAACGCGAGCGACCGACAGAGCCGGTCCAGACCGCCGCCGTGGCTCCGCGTGTCGTGGCGCCCTCCGTGCCGTCGAGCGCTTCGGTCGCATCGTCTGCCACGGTGCGGAACGCGATCAACCTCAGCCGGATCAACCTGATCGGCGTCTATGGCACCCCCGCCAACCGCCGCGCGCTGGTGCGCCTGGCCAGCGGCAAGTACCTGAAGGTGAAGGTCGGCGATAAGCTGGACGGCGGGCGAGTCGCCGCCATCGGCGATTCCGAGCTGCGGTACACCAAGGGCGGGCGCAACGTGACCCTGCAGATGCCGCGCGGCTGATCGGTCCCCTGCTGCGGGCAAGCCGCAGCGGCCGTCCCATCGCAAGCTGACGCACCTGTCCCGCCCCCTAGCGGGGTTCCGCCTGCTTTCCGGAATACTCGGCAGGTCTGCGTTGCGGCCTCATTGAAGTCTCTCCGGCCCTCCCCACCTACGCTCGACGTGCCGCACGACATGCGGCGGGAGGATCATCATGTTAGATACCTGGGTGCCTTTGATCGCGGGGCTTGCGCTTCTCGTGATCGGGGGAGAATTGCTGGTGCGCGGCGCCGTTCAGGCCGCGGAAAGGTTCGGGATTTCACCGCTTGTCATCGGCCTGACGCTGGTGGGGTTCGGCACGTCGATGCCGGAACTCGTCACCTCGGTGCAGGCCGGGCTAAGCGGATCGCCCGGTATCGCCTATGGCAATATCGTCGGATCCAACATCGCCAATATCCTGTTGATCGCGGGCGTCTCGGCGCTGATCTGTCCGGTGATCGTGGCGCATTCCGCGCTGCGCCGAGACGCCATGGCGATGCTGCTGGCGACGGTCGTCTTTGCCGCGCTCGCCCTTCTGGTGGCCATGGGACGGATCGTCGGAGCGGCGCTTTTGGCGGTCCTTGTGCTCTACCTCGTCTTCGTCATCCGGCAGGAGCGCAGTGGACCCGAGGGCGGAGCGCTGCTCGACAAGAGCCTCGCACTGGCCGGTGCCGACCCGGACCTTGCCGCGCCGCATCCCGCCAGGACCGTCGCCATCCCGCTGCTCATCACTCTGGCCGGGCTGGTCATCGTCGTGGCGGGCGGAGCGTTGCTGGTCGACGGTGCGGTGGCGTTGGCACGCGGCTTCGGCGTGTCCGAAACGGTGATCGGCCTGACCATCGTGGCGGTGGGCACCTCGATGCCCGAACTCGTCACTTCGGTGATCGCTGCGCTGAAGCGGCAGGGCGACGTGGCCTTCGGCAACGTGGTGGGATCGAACATCTACAACATTCTCGGGATCGGCGGCACAACCGCATTGATCGCGCCATCGCAGGTGCCGTCCGGCATCGCCGCGTTCGACGCGCCGCTCATGGTCGGCGTCTCCGTCCTGCTGGTGGTCTTCGCGGCCACCGGCCTCCGGATCGCGCGGCGCGAAGGCGTCGTGCTGGTTGCGGGATATGCCGCCTATCTCTGGATACTCTGGCCCTGAGCCTGCGGACGCGAAGAAGGGCGCCGCAGCACGGCGCCCTCCCCCTTCTCCTCCCTGGTTGTTCTTCGACGCGCACGACCTCGCGCGCGCGCCCGGGCCAGATCACTCCGCGGCGATTTCGCCGTTCTCGATCTGCTCCCGTTCGATCGACTCGAAGAGCGCCTTGAAGTTGCCCTCGCCAAAGCCGTCGTCGCCCTTGCGCTGGATGAACTCGAAGAAGATCGGACCGATCACCGTCTTCGAGAAGATCTGCAGCAGGATACGCGTCTCGTCCCCGTCGACGACGCCTTCGCCGTCGATCAGGATGCCGTGCTTTTTCATCCGGTCCATCGGTTCATCGTGCCCCTGCACGCGGTCGTAGGACAGATCGTAGTAGGTGTCCGGCGGTCCCGGCATGAACTTCAGCCCGTTGTCGGCAATCGCGTCGGTCGAGTCGTAGATGTCGCGCGCGCCCACGGCGATATGCTGGATGCCCTCGCCCTTGTACTTCTTGAGGTAGGACACGATCTGCCCCGTCTCGCCCCGGTCCTCGTTGATCGGGATGCGGATACGGCCGCAAGGAGAGGTCAAAGCCCGGCTCAAAAGGCCGGTGTACTTGCCCTCGATGTCGAAGAACCGGATTTCGCGGAAGTTGAACAGGTCGCCATAAAAGCGGAACCACGTGTCCATGTTGCCCTGGAACACGTTGTGCGTCAGGTGGTCGAGATAGTAGAACCCCACGCCCTTCGGCTTCGATTGCGCGATCCAGTCGAACTCCTCGTTGTAGGGCGAGGTGTCGTAATACTGGTCGGTGAAATACAGCAGCGACCCGCCAATGCCCTTGATCGCGGGCCAGTCGACGGTCTTGTCCGCACCTTCGTACGGCTCCGCCCCTTTGGCGACCGCATGTTCGAACGCCTTCTGAGCGTCGACCACGCGCCATGCCATCGACGGCGCGCAGGGGCCGTGCTCTTCAACGAAACGCGCGGCAAAGCTGTCGGGATCGGCGTTCAGCACGTAGGTGATGTCGCCCTGCTGCCAAAGCTCCACCTGCTTGGACTTGTGGGTTGCGACGTGCTCATACCCCATCCTGCGGAACAGCGCGCGCAGCTCTTCCGGGTCGGGATGGGCGAATTCCACGAATTCGAAGCCATCGGTCCCGGCCGGGTTCTGTTCCGTGATGGTGGACTGCGGTGCGTCGTGCGGGAAAGGTCCCATGGTGTCCTCCTGTTCGTGCGTGTTTTGGTTTCCTGCCTCCAGTATGCCTTTACCCGCACGCGGCTTGCGCGCATTCTTCGCCCTCAGGGAACGATCCACGCGCAAGATTCGCACGAACCGGAGGAAACATGCACGAAAGCCGCGCCGACCTCGATCAGACCGACGTCGCCCTTCTGGAGCGTCTCCAGACTCGCGGACAGGCCACCGCACAGGAACTGGGCGAGGCGCTGAACCTCTCGGCCAGCCAGGCAGGGCGTCGGCGGCAGCGGCTGGAGGAAACCGGCGTGATCCGTGGATACCGCGCCACGCTCGACCCTGCGCGGCTGGGCCTCGATGTGCAGGCCTTCGTTCAAGTGCAGCTTGGCCGCCACGGCGCCGAGGAAGGCGCGGCCTTCGCCCGGCTCCTGCGCACCCGGGCCGAGATCACCTCGGCCTGGACCATGACCGGCGAGGCCGACTACCTCCTGCGGGTCTATTGCTCCGACCTGCCCGCGCTGAACACGCTGATTCATCAGGTCCTGCTCGCCCATCCGGTCGTCTCGCGGGTGCACAGCCAGATCGTCATGGACCAACCCAAGGCGGACGCCCCCCTGCCCATCGGCTGACGGATGGAACCTTCCGTCACCGCCCGGCACCCAAGTGACGGACCCCATTGACGGAAACGCGCACCGGCAATAATCGCCGCCACGCACGGACCCGATCCGTGAGACTCGTGCCGCCCGCCGCGTGCCCGCCCCCGACAAGGGAGACGGGAAACAAGCGGGCCCTATGAAGTGACAAGGAATGACCGGAGCTCTCTTCTCCTCCGGCGTGCCCGCGGTCGACAGCCGTGCGGGCTTTGCCGAAAACATGGCGCACCTGGGCGACCTGCCCGCTGCCATCTGCATCCTCGAACAGGCGCTTGAGCTGGCCCCGGACTGGGCCGCCGGCTGGTTTCGGCTGGGCGAGTACCTGAAGGCCGCGGGCGACATCCCCGCCGCCGCCGACGCCTGGACCCGCGCGGTCGAGGCAGACCCGAAGGACCCGCTGGGTGCGGGCATCAACCGCGACCTCGCGCGGGAGGTGCCGGTCACCGAAACCCTGCCGCCCGCCTTCGTCGAACTGCTCTTCGACCAATACGCGCCGCGCTTCGAACGCGCGCTGCGCGACCGCCTCGTCTATCGCGGGCCGGAAGAGATTCTGGCCGCGCTGAAGACCGCCGGGCTAGGCCGCGCGGACCACGCGCTCGACCTCGGATGCGGCACAGGCCTGATGGGCGAACTGCTGCGGCCGCATGTGACACGCCTGGACGGGCTGGATCTGTCGCAGCACATGCTTCACGAGGCGGAGGCGAAAGGCGTTTACGACCTCCTCGAAAAGCAGAACATCGCCACGTTGGACCGGCGCCCGGGCCGTTACGACCTGATCGTCGCGGCGGATGTCTTCAACTACCTCGGTGCACTCGAACAGCCGGTGGCCTGGGCGGTCGACGCGCTGCGGCCCGGCGGGCTTTTCTCGTTCACCGTGGAACTTGGCGACGCGCCCGTCCTGCTGCGGGAAACCCGGCGTTTCGCCCATTCGCGCGACTATGTCGAGACGCTGCTGGCCGATGCGGGCCTGACCGTCGCCTACCTGGCAGAGGTCGTCCTGCGCGAGGATCGCGGAGAAGCTGTGCGCGGCTTGACCGTCGCCGCACGTCGCGGGATGCCCATGGACCGTGCCACCGACGGTTCGGAACTGGCCACCGCCGACTGACCGCCACGAAGGCAAAGCAAAACGGCGCGAGGGTGACCCCCCGCGCCCTGCCTTTCCGCCCCCCGAAGGGCCGGTTTCACTCCATCTCGACCAGCAGGTCCTTGGCGTCGATCTGGCCGCCAGCGGCGACATGCACCGCTTTCACCGTGCCGTCCCGTTCGGCGTGCATGCCCGATTCCATCTTCATCGCCTCGATGGTCAGCAGCAGGTCGCCGGTTTTGACCTTGTCGCCCGGCTTCACAACGATGGAGGACACCACCCCCGGCATCGGCGCGCCGATGTGGTTCGGGTTGCCGACCTCCGCCTTCGGCCGCGCGCCGCTTGCCGCCTTGGCCTTGCGGTCGGGTACGCGGATCGCGCGCGGCTGGCCGTTCAACTCGAAGAACACCCGCACCTCGCCATCGTCCTGCGTGCCGCCCACCGCCTGCAACCGGATCTCCAGCGTCTTGCCGGGGTCGATCTCGGCGGTGATCTCTTCGCCCGGCTCCATGCCGTAGAAGAAGGTCCGCGTCGGCAGCACCCGCACCGGGCCGTAGGTTTCGTGCCGCGCGGCGTAGTCGGTGAAGACCTTGGGATACATCAGGTAGCCGTTCAGGTCCTCGTCGTCGAACTCCACGCCTTCGATGGTCTTTTCCAGCTCGGCACGCTTCTCGGAGATGTCGACCGGCGCCGCCTTCAGGCCGGGCCGCTCGGTAAAGGGTTTCTCGTCTTTCAGGATCTTCTTCTGGATCTTCTTCGGCCAGCCGCCCGGCGGCTGCCCGAGGTTGCCCTTCATCATGTCGATGACCGAATCCGGGAAGCTGAGGTCGGTCTTCGGGTCTTCCACCTCGGCACGCGTCAGACCCTGGCTGACCATCATCAGCGCCATGTCCCCCACAACCTTCGAGGACGGCGTCACCTTCACGATGTCGCCGAACATCTGGTTCACGTCGGCATAGGTCTGGGCGACCTCGTGCCAGCGCTCTTCCAGACCCAGCGACCGCGCCTGCGCCTTCAGGTTGGTGAACTGACCGCCCGGCATCTCGTGGAGGTAGACCTCCGAGGCCGGGGCCTGCATCCCGGATTCGAACGCCGCATACTGGCCGCGCACCGCCTCCCAGTAGTTGGAGATCGCGCGGATCGCCCCCATGTCGAGGCCGGTGTCCCGCTCGGTGAAGCGCAACGCTTCGACCACCGAGCCCAGCGTCGGCTGCGATGTGTTGCCCGACAGCGCGTCCATCGCGGCATCGACACAGTCCACGCCGGCACGCGAGGCCTCCATGATCGTGGCAATCGCCGCGCCCGAGGTGTCGTGCGTGTGGAAGTGGACCGGCAGGCCGACCTCTTCCTTCAGCGTCTTCACCAGCGTGTAGGCGGCATTGGCCTTCAGCAGGCCCGCCATGTCCTTCAGGCCCAGCACGTGGGCGCCCGCGTCCCGCAGCTCCTTGGCCATGGAGACATAGTACTTCAGGTCGTACTTGGACCGGTCCGGGTCCAGCATGTCGCCGGTGTAGCAGACCGTGCCTTCGAGGATCTTGCCGCTCTCCAGAACTGCATCCATCGCGACGCGCATGTTCTCCACCCAGTTGAGCGAATCGAACACGCGGAAGACGTCGACGCCTGTCTCTGCCGCCTGCTTCACGAAGAACTGGACGACGTTGTCGGGATAGTTGGTGTAGCCCACCCCGTTCGCGCCGCGCAGCAGCATCTGCGTCAGCAGGTTGGGCATCCGGGCACGCAGGTCCCGCAGGCGTTGCCAGGGGCATTCCTGCAGGAAGCGATAGGCCACGTCGAAGGTTGCCCCGCCCCAGCACTCCATCGAGAAGAGCTGCGGCAGGTTGTGAGCATAGGCGGGCGCCGCGCCGATCATGTCGATCGACCGCATCCGCGTGGCCAGAAGCGACTGGTGGCCGTCGCGCATCGTCGTGTCGGTGATCAGAAGCTGCTTCTGCTCAAGCATCCAGTCGGCGACCGCCTTCGGCCCCTTCTCCTCCAGCAGCGTCTTGGTCCCCGGCGCGGGCGCGTCGGCGCGCAGCATCGGCGGCTTTGCGGGCTTCAGGTCCGGATGCGGCATGGCGCGGCCCTGCACCTCCGGATGACCGTTCACCGTGATGTCGGCGATGTAGGTCAGCACCTTGGTGCCCCGGTCGCGGCGCTTCTGGAAGTCGAACAGCTCCGGCGTCGTGTCGATGAACTTCGTGGTGTACTGGTTGTTCAGGAACGTTGGGTGCTTCAGCAAGTTGATGACGAACTCGATGTTCGTGGTCACGCCCCGGATGCGGAATTCGCGCAGGGCGCGGTCCATCCGCTTGATCGCTTTCTCGGGCGTCGGCGCCTTGGCCGTCACCTTCACAAGCAGCGAATCGTAGAAGCGCGTGATGACCCCGCCCGCGTAGGCCGTGCCGCCGTCCAGACGGATGCCCATGCCCGTGGCCGAGCGATAGGCGGTGATGCGGCCGTAGTCGGGGATGAAGTTGTTGGTCGGATCCTCCGTGGTGATCCGGGTCTGCAACGCGTGGCCGGTCAGACGCACGTCGTACTGGCTGGCCTTGCCGGTGGCCTCGGACAGCGACTTGCCCTCAGCGATGAGGATCTGCGCCTGCACGATGTCGATGCCGGTGACTTCCTCGGTGACGGTGTGTTCCACCTGCACGCGCGGGTTCACCTCGATGAAGTAGAAAGCGCCGGTGTCCATATCCATAAGGAATTCGACCGTGCCCGCGCATTCGTAGTTCACATGGGCGCAAATCTTGCGGCCCAGCTCGCAGATCTCCTCGCGCTGCGCCTCGCTGAGGTACGGTGCGGGTGCGCGTTCGACGACCTTCTGGTTCCGGCGCTGGACCGAACAGTCGCGTTCATAAAGGTGGTAGATGTTGCCCTGCTTGTCGCCAAGGATCTGTACCTCGACGTGACGGGCGCGGATGATCATCTTTTCAAGATAACCCTCGCCGTTGCCAAAGGCCGCCTCGGCCTCGCGCCGGCCTTCCAGCACCTTGTCCTTCAACTCCTTCGGACCTTCGATGGGGCGCATGCCGCGCCCGCCGCCCCCCCAGGACGCCTTCAGCATAAGCGGATAGCCGATCTCCTCGGCCTCCTTGGCAATGGCGTCGAAATCGTTGCCCAGCACATCGGTTGCCGGGATCACCGGGACGCCCGCCTCGATGGCGACCCGCCGGGCCGAGGCCTTGTCGCCAAGCGCGCGCATGGTCTCTGCCCGCGGCCCGATGAAGGTGATCCCCGCCGCGTCGCAGGCGTCGACGAAATCCGGGTTCTCCGACAGGAGGCCATAGCCCGGGTGGATCGCATCCGCGCCGCTTTCCTTGGCGACGCGAATGATCTCATCGATCGCGAGATAGGCCTGCACCGGGCCAAGCCCTACTCCGATTCGATAGGCCTCGTCCGCCTTGAAGCGGTGAAGGCCCAGCTTGTCCTCTTCGGCAAAGACCGCGACGGTCTTCTTACCCATCTCGTTCGCCGCCCGCATGATGCGGATCGCGATTTCACCACGGTTGGCGACGAGAATTTTCTCGAAATCGGGCATGTGTGTTGGTCCTCTCGCGCATGATTGTTGTCAGTTTGCGCAACATTATTACCTTGACGCCTTGCCGCACCGCGGCGCAAGAGGGGTTTGCAAATTAATTTTTTGGCAAGGCCAGATTTGCAAACGCTCCGGCTTAATCCGTCATTAACGCCGACAAATTATTCGGTTGCGGAATGACCCGGGTCAAGGAGCCCAACATGTTCGACAGATCCGAGCGGCCTGCGGGCGCGCTTGCGCAAAGCCTCATGGCGCGCCCCGACTGGATGATCAGCCAACACCTCGATCAGCTCGACCGGGAGATCAGGACCCTCGGCTGTCTCACCCTGTCCCGAAAGGCATGGAAGCCCTGCACAATCGAGACTCTTGACCGGACGATCGTGCTTCGTTCCGTCGAGGACCTCGAAACCGCGATGCTGGCACAGGCCGACGACGACCACGCCCGCGGCATCGACCGCACCCTCCGCGTCGTCACCAAGGCAGAGGCGATTTCCGAAAAGCGCATCGACGGCGTTGTCATCACGGCACGCAAGATCGACGACTTCTTTCCGGCCCCTCCCATGCGGACCAACCTGCGGCTGACCCGGTGCAGCGACGACTGGCAGGTGTCGCACATCGTCGTCCGTGTCTCGGCCGAGAGTTGGGCCTTCACCAGCCCGTTCCTGGCAGATCGCTGAGGGTCTCCGTCCGGCCACGCAGGTCCGTGGGCCGCGCCACGCCAAGCTGGCCGATGGCTGCCACAAGGTCGCGGCGCAGCATCTCGGTCAGGTGCGCCGGGCCATCTTCGCCAAGCGCGCAGACCGCGTAGTGCCAAGCGCGCCCCATCATGATGAAATCCGCGCCAAGCGCGATGCCCCGCAGCATGTCCAGCCCCGAATCGAAGCCGCTGTCGGCGATCACCGGCAGCGTCGTGGCGGCGCGCACCTCCGGCAGCACCTCGGCCACGGCGGGGGCCGCGTCGAACTGGCGCCCGCCGTGGTTCGACACCCAGATGGCATCGACGCCCGCCGCCTCAAGCCGCGCCGCATCGGAGGCGCGCATCACCCCCTTGACCACCAGCGGCCCGTCCCAGTGGTCCCGGATCCAGGTCACGTAATCCCAGTCCGGCGCGGTGCGCAGCAGGTAGCCCACATGCGCCGTCGGATCGCGGGTGGAAAGGTCGGTCGTGTACCGGTCGAGCGTCTTCATCCGCGGCATTCCCGCCCGCATCCGGGCCAGCGACCAGGCCGGTCTCAGGACGCATTGCGCGGCGATCCGGGGCGTCAGACGCGGCGGCTGCACCAGCCCGCCTTTCACCTGCGCCTCCCGCCGCGACGCCACCGGAACGTCGACGGTCAGCACCAGCACGCGGAACCCGCTGTCCTGCGCGCGCGCCAGCATGTCGAGGCGCACGTCGACAGCGCGGGGCGGGTAAAGCTGGAACCAGCCCTGCCCCCCGGTCAGCGGCCCCACCTCTTCGGGCGTGGCCGTCGCCACCGTCGACAGCGTGTAGGGCAGACCGGCCTGCGCCGCCCCCCGGGCCAGCATCGCCTCCGCGTCCGGCCACAACAGGCCCGACTGCCCGACCGGCGCCACCCCGAAAGGCAGCGGATGCGGCACGCCCAGCAATTCCGTGGCCAGGTCCGGCGTCACCTCTCCGTCAAGGATCGACGGCACAAAGCCGATCCGGTCCAGCGCCGCACGGTTGCGCCGGGGGGTCGCGCCCGTCCCGGTCGCCGTGTCGAGGTAAGCCCAGGCAAAACGTGGCACGCGTCGCCTGGCCCGCTCTCTCAGGTCGGCGACGGTCATGTATCTCTGCTGCGGTTCCATGTCCCATGTCTCGCCCGAAATCCGCGCGTCCGCCAGACCCCGCCGCATTCTCCGAAAATGTTCAGTTTTTTTTAAGCGCGATAGCCGAGGCTCTCCGCCAAGCGTTCCCGAACCCCGGAGTAGACCATGCACGCGATGCTGTTGGACAGTGACATCCCCCGCCTGGACCGCCTCCAGATCGCGTTTCTGGAAGCGGGCATCCACGTGACCGGCTCCGGCAGCCTCTCTGTCGCCGAGTGCTGCCTGCGCCGGGCCGTGGCCGACGTGCTGCTGGTCGATCTGGACACGGCGGGCGCCTACCTGCCTGAGATCGTGACACTGGCAGAGCGGCGCAATCCCCGGCTGGTCACGCTTTTCCTGTCGGACGCCGTCTCTGCCGCCACCGACCGCTGGTCCGACCGCTTCGCATCGCTGCACTGCGTGCTCGAAGGCGTGTCGGAGGCCGGGCTGGTGGCCCGCATGGCCCGCGCCTCGCTTGCCGGTCGCGCGCGGTGTTCGGAGGTCGCGCAGAAGGCCGCCGCAGAGGTCCGCGCCGCCGCCGACCAGAACGCCCGCCACCGGGCAGAGGCCGCCAGGTCTCCGGTCGCGACGCCCCAGGCCGCCGTCCCGCCGCAGCCCGCCGCAACCACGCAGCACGACATGCCGCACGCCGTGCAAGAGGCCCGTCATGACCCATCGGTCGCCGCGCGCGAGGCACACCTGAAGCAGCAGACCGCCGCCATGCGGACCACCCTCAGTGCGCCGCCGCGGCCCGATGCCCTATCCGCGCAGCGGTCCGCAGCCCCATCTGAAGACCTCCAAAGGACCGCGCCCCCCGTCGGCCCCGCGCTCAAGCCCAATGAGTATCCCGCGATTCGCATGCATCCCGCGCTGGCGGCCCAACGCGCCGCCGAGGCACAGACCCGCACCGCCGCCGCCGACAAAGCCCCTCAGGAACAGGCCCCGAAACCTGCGGCCCAGCCTGCGCTTGCCTCGATCCAGCCACTGCGGGCCCAGACCGCAGCCGCCGCCGTTCAGCCGCTGCGGCCGCAAACTGCCCCCACGCCCGCCCCCGCACATGCCCCTGCACAGGCCCCCGTAGCGGCGCCCGAAGAGACACCGCGCCCCGTCTTCCAGACTTCGCGGCGCAGGCTCGGCGTGACCTCCGGCGCGCTGATGTCCGCCTGAACAAAGAAAACACGCGGAACACAAGGCGAACACACCTTCCCCTTCCGGCGCCCCGGCGTTAGATTGGGGCAATGAGCAGCTACGACGAATTCGACGCTTTCGAGGCGTCTTCGCTTTCCGCCCGCGCGATGGCCGCGCGCCCGAACCCCTATCTGGACGAGCTGAACCCGGCCCAGAGGGAGGCGGTCGAACATCTCGACGGGCCGGTCCTGATGCTGGCCGGCGCCGGCACCGGCAAGACCAAGGCGCTGACCGCCCGGGTGGTGCACCTTCTGAACACCGGCCGCGCCCGCCCGAACGAGATCCTCAGCGTGACCTTCACCAACAAGGCCGCGCGCGAGATGAAGACCCGCGTCGGCAAGGTGCTGGGCCAGGTGGTGGAGGGGATGCCCTGGATGGGCACCTTCCACTCGATCTGCGTGAAGCTGCTGCGCCGCCACGCCGAACTCGTCGGCCTGAAGTCCAACTTCACCATCCTCGACACCGACGACCAGCTGCGGCTGCTCAAGCAACTGGTGCAGGCGCATGGCATCGACGACAAGCGCTGGCCCGCACGCCAGCTTGCCAACATCATCGACGGCTGGAAGAACCGCGCGCTGACACCCGACAAGGTGCCCGCCGCGGACGCCGGTGCCTACAACCACAAGGGACCGCGCCTCTACGCGGAATACCAGGACCGCCTGAAGGAGCTGAACGCCACCGACTTCGGCGACCTGCTCCTGCATATGGTGACGATCTTCCAGACCCACCCGGACGTGCTGGAACAATACCAGCGCTGGTTCCGCTACATCCTCGTGGACGAATACCAGGACACCAACGTCGCGCAGTACCTCTGGCTGCGTCTCCTCGCGTCGGCGCACAAGAACATCTGCTGCGTGGGCGACGACGACCAGTCGATCTACGGCTGGCGCGGCGCAGAGGTGGGCAACATCCTGCGGTTCGAAAAGGACTTTCCCGGCGCGCACGTGGTGCGCCTGGAACAGAACTACCGCTCCACCCCGCATATCCTCGCCGCCGCCTCCGGCGTGATCCGGGGCAATTCGAACCGGCTCGGCAAAGAGCTCTGGACCGATCGGGAAGAGGGCTGGAAGGTCCGCCTGATCGGTCACTGGGACGGCGAGGAGGAGGCCCGCTGGGTCGGCGAGGAAATCGAATCGATGCAGAACGGCACGCGCCGGATGCGGCCGTTCAGCCTCGACGAGATGGCGATCCTTGTCCGCGCCTCACACCAGATGCGCGCCTTCGAGGACCGCTTCCTGACCATAGGCCTGCCCTACCGCGTCATCGGCGGCCCGCGCTTCTACGAACGGATGGAGATCCGCGATGCCATGGCCTACTTCCGGCTGGTGATTTCGCCCACGGACGACCTCGCGTTCGAGCGGATCGTGAACACGCCGAAGCGCGGCCTTGGCGACAAGGCGCAGCAGACCATCCAGCGCATCGCGCGCGAGAACGGCGTACCCCTTGTGGACGGCGCCGCGCTGGCCATCGAACAGGGTGCGATCAAGGGAAAGGGTGCAAAGGCGCTCGGCCAACTGGTTACCGACCTCGCGCGCTGGGGCCAAAAGATGCGCGGCCCTGTCCGGGAGATTACTGAAGAAGTGGGCAAGATGGCTGCTGCGGGCGAGGCCGAGCAAATTTTTCGGATTGAATATGGAAAGCCGGAGATATCGCACATCGAACTCGCCCAAGAGATCTTGGAAGAGTCTGGCTACATCGACAGCTACTACCTACCGAAAAAAGATCCGGATGATCCAAATGAACAGCGAAAATTGAAGGATGCAGAGGCTGGCGGCCGGCTGGAGAACCTCAAAGAACTGGTCAAGGCGCTGGAAAGCTTCGAGAACCTGCAAGGTTTCCTCGAACACGTCAGCCTTGTCATGGACAACGATACCGACGAATCCGGCGCCAAGGTCTCGATCATGACGCTGCACGCCGCCAAGGGGCTGGAGTTCCCCGCCGTCTTCCTGCCGGGCTGGGAGGACGGCCTCTTCCCCTCGCAACGCTCCATGGACGAAAGCGGCGTGAAGGGGCTGGAGGAAGAGCGGCGGCTCGCCTACGTCGGCATCACCCGGGCCGAGGAGTGCTGCACCATCAGCTTCGCGGGCAACCGTCGTGTCTTTGGCCAGTGGCAGTCGCAGATGCCTTCGCGCTTTGTCGACGAACTCCCCGAAGAGCACGTGGAAGTCCTGACGCCGCCGGGCCTTTACGGCGGGGGCGGTTTCGGCGCGGCGCAAGGCGGCTTCGGCGACACTTCCTCGACGCTGGAAACCCGCGCGTCAGAGGCGAATGTCTACAATTCGCCCGGCTGGAAACGGCTGCAGGCGCGGTCGGGCGACCGCCCGATCAGCCAGCCGCGAGAATCGAAGACCCAGGTGATCGACATGCAGGCGGTTTCGGCCTTCACCATCGGCGAACGCGTGTTCCACCAGAAGTTCGGCTACGGCACTGTCGACGGGATCGAGGGCGACAAGCTCGAAATCGCGTTCGAGAAGGCCGGGACGAAGAAGGTCGTGGCCCGTTTTCTCTGCGCCGCCGACGACGTTCCGTTCTGACCTGACGCCAATCCGCAGCGTTGCCGCACAGACCCGGGGCGCCCGGGGGCCGAAATCCGCGCACCCCGCGCGCCGCCTGTTCGCAAGCGTCGCGCAGCGTGCTATCCCGTTGTCATCGCTTACGTTCAGGGAAGTCCCGTGCTCTGCAAGACACCGCTCCGGATCGCCGCCGCGCTGGCCCTATGCCTCTCGTCCGGCCCCTTGGCCGCGCAGGATCCGGTGGTCAACTTCTCGCCCGAAGACGCGGAGATGTCCGCCGCCATCGAAGAGGCGCGCAGCCATCTCGATTTCGTGCTGGCCCGGCTGACAACTGACGACGGCGGGCTGCACCCGGCGCTGAACCTCAAGGCGCGGCTGCCGGTGGATCACTTCGACGTCGATGACGAAGTCATATGGGTCGAACACGTCGCCCTGTCCGAAGACGGCAGATTTACCGGCAAGCTGGCCAACGATCCCGCCTACCTTCCCGGCCTGTCGCTGGGCGACACCGTCAGCTTCGAACGCGACCAGATCGCCGATTGGTCGGTGTTGTCGACTGACGGGCGGATGTATGGGCACTACACCACCCGCGTGATGCTTCCGCACTTGTCACGCAGTGAGGCGGAACAGGTCGGTGACCTTCTCTCCCCCGATCCCATCCCCGAAGCCTGGCGCTAGGCAAAGGGGTTTCCTGCAAGATTCACGGTGTTTCCTGCAGGAAACGCCCGAGGCCAAGGCATCTCGCGCCAGATTTACGGCCTCGCCTTCTGCAGCGCCAGCTTCTACCTTGACCGCAGCGCTTATAAACGGACAGCTTGCGACACCATGGAGAAACTCACCGTAACAGCGGCCCGCATGGTCGCCGCCGCCCGCGATAGAATCCCTGAAATCGGCACGGCCGAGGCGATCGAGATGCACAAGGATCCCGACGTCGTCTTCGTCGATATCCGCGATATCCGGGAACGCCAAAAACTGGGCCATATCCCCGGCGCCGTACACGCGCCGCGCGGCATGATCGAATTCTGGGTCGATCCCGAAAGCCCATATCACAAGCCGGTCTTCGCGCAGGAGGGCAAGCAGTACATCTTCCACTGTGCCCACGGCCTGCGTTCCGCGCTGACCGTCGCGACCTTGCTGGACATGGGATTCGACGCCGCGCACCTGCGCGACGGCTTCTCCGACTGGGTGAAGCAGGGCGGGCCGGTAGAGACCGACAGCTGATGGGGCTGACACTGGCTGCCTTCGCCGTCCTCGTGCCGGAATACGACGCGGGCATTGCCTTTTTTCGTGACGTCCTCGGGTTCGAGCTGAAGGAAGACACCGACATGGGCGGCGGCAAACGCTGGGTCCGGGTCGGGCGTCCGGGCCACACGACCGAGATCCTGCTCGCCCGGGCGGTGGGCGACCAGCGCGACGCCATCGGCCAGCAGGGCGGCGGGCGCGTCTGGCTGTTCCTGCGCACCGACGATTTCGCCCGGGATCACAAGGCCTTCACCGCGAAGGGCGTGGTCTTCGAAGAAGCGCCGCGCCACGAACCCTATGGCACCGTCGCCGTTTTCCGCGACCCCTGGGGCAACCGCTGGGACCTGATCGAGCCGACGCCGCCCGCAGCCTGACCACCTGTCAATTCTGTCAGGTGAGGGAAAACCTGACTGCCCACGTGCTCCGTCCCGCGCGACAATACCGGAATGGAACACTTTGATGGCATGGCCGTTGCGGCGACGGAGACATTCGTACCCGCCCGGCTCCTGGACTTTCTGTTGAGGCTCGAAGCGACCCGCACCACTGACGCGGTCTGGGAGCTGTTTCTCGATCTTGCCCACGGGCTGGACCTGAATGTCGTCGAGTACGTCTACTCCGCCGACTTCCGAAACTGGGAGCAGGCGCAATTCATCCGAACGACCTTCACCTCGGACTGGCTCGACCGTGTGCGCGCCTATCCCCACATCCGCGATACCTCGGACTTCCGGACTCATGGTTGCCGCTATCTGACGCCGCTGAAGATCGGCGCCGCCTACCTTCCGTCGATGGGCGAGATTTCCGCTGACAAGCGGCGCCACGTTCTTTTGGCGGCGGAACATGGTCTGAACGCCGGGGTCGCCTTTCCGTTGCGCATGGGAGACCCGGGTCACGCCGCGCTTATCACCTTCGGCGGCGACCACAGCGCAGAGGCCTTCGATGCGCTGCTGGCCCGGCACGGCTGGACCCTGCACACCGCCGCGCTGGCCGGGCACGCGCGCTACGCGGAGCTTTTCAAGACTGAATTCATCGAGCGCAACCAACTGACCGCAAAGCAGAAAGAGCTTCTGTGCCTCATCGGCCACGGGATGATGGACAAGCAGATCGCGCACAAGCTGGGGGTATCGTTTTCGGCGGTCCGCCAAAGGCTCGCGTCGGTACAGGCCAAGACCGGCGCGCAGAACCGGGCCGACCTCGCGGGGCTCGCCGCCCGCATCGGTCTGGTTCCCGATCCCCTGCTCAAGGCGCATGGCGACGACCTGACCGTCTTCGTCTGCACCGGCGACGGCCCGACCGGAACAAAGGCGTTCCCGCCCCGCCAATGCGCCCCCGAAGCGGCGGAATGACCTGCACCGCCCGGGCGCGACCTGGCGTAGGGCGGGGCTTCGCGCCGCCCCCTTCACAATTTTCGGCAGGCCCCGATTTTTCCGCTTGCGCCCCTCCCGCGGAAGCCTTAAACGCCCCCCTACCATTTGGCACGCGGGCGTAGCTCAGGGGTAGAGCATAACCTTGCCAAGGTTAGGGTCGGGCGTTCGAATCGCCTCGCCCGCTCCAAGTGGCCGGACACCGGATCAGCGCCATGGCGCACGTCGGGGTCCAGATGACAGACTGGTTCGCGGGCGTAGCTCAGGGGTAGAGCATAACCTTGCCAAGGTTAGGGTCGGGCGTTCGAATCGCCTCGCCCGCTCCAGTCGTCGATCTTTAAGCACCGCAGCACGCAACGCAACGGCGACACCCGCCGCGCTTTCCGCGTGCGCCCTCTTTCCGCGCGTCCCCTGCCCGCCTATAAGGCGCCGACCAGCAAGAGGACGACCGATGCGCCGCGCCACCGTGACCCGCAAGACCGCCGAGACCAGCATTTCCGTCGAACTGAACCTCGACGGCAGCGGCACCTACGACAACCAGACCGGCGTCGGTTTCTTCGATCACATGCTGGACCAGCTCTCTCGGCACTCGCTGATCGACATGACGATCCGGGCCGAGGGCGACCTGCACATCGACGACCACCACACGGTCGAGGATACCGGCATCGCCATCGGCCAGGCGCTGGTCAAGGCGCTTGGCGACAAGCGTGGCATTCGCCGTTATGGCGCCTGCCTGCTGCCGATGGACGACAGCCTCGTGCGCGCCGCGCTCGACCTGTCCGCACGGCCTTTCCTCGTATGGAACGTCGATCTGCCCAGTGCCAAGATCGGCACCTTCGACACAGAACTGGTGCGCGAGTTCTTTCAGGCGCTCAGCACGCATGGCGGCATCACGCTGCACGTCGACAAGCTGCACGGCCTGAACAGCCACCACATCGCCGAAGCGGCCTTCAAGGCCGTTGCCCGTGCCCTGCGCGAAGCGGTGGAACCCGATCCGCGCAAGGGCGACGCGATCCCCTCGACCAAGGGCGCGCTCTGATCAGGCGACGGCGGGCAGGCGGCGGGCACGGTCCCGCCGTAGCCACCATTCCATCAGGATCACGTTGGGCATCCAGGACGACCACGCCGTGATGACGTAGATCGTCTCGAACCCCACGAGCGGCACGAACAGCCCGAGTTGCAGGCGCAAGGACACCGCGCCAAAGGTCATCGCCGCGGAACGCAGCATCCAGACCCGGTGTTCGGCGATCCGGCCCGCGCGGGCCAGCCAGACCGCCCGCGCCGTGCTGCCCAGCCACATCACGGCCAGCAAGCCAAAGCCCCAGGACGCCACCGGTCCGGCGGAACTCCCTGGCGCCAGCCACAGCCCGCCCAGCCCCGCCAGCAGGACCGACAGGGCGTAGACCCGCCCCGTCCATCGGTGCAGCGCAGGACGCCGCGCCCGCAGACTTGGCCAGAACTGGAACGGCATGACCGCCAGCGCCACCGGTGCCAGAAGGATATGCGCGTAAAGTGCCACCGCCCCTCCGTCCAGGTGATGCGCCATGAAGGGCATCGCCTGCGGCACGCCAAATGCCAGGAACCGCCAAGACGCCAGCGCCACCGCCAGCGACAGGACCGCGATCAGGATCGTCCGTGCCTTCGTCATCATCTTTCCCCCGATGAACTTTACACTGTCAAGATGAATCACGATATGACCCAAAACTTGACACTGTCAAGTCATCCGGATACGCCGCCGGCATGAACACCAACGACAAGACCCGCCACCACCACGGCAACCTGAAACCGGCGCTGGTAGAGGCCGGGATCGCACTCCTGAAGGAAGGCGGGCTGGACGCGCTGAGCCTCAGGAAATGCGCCGCGCGCGCCGGTGTGTCCCACGCCGCGCCCGCCCATCACTTCGGCAATGCGGACGGGCTGCGGCATGCCATCGCCGACGAAGGCTTTGCCCGGTTCGAGAAGGCCATGCTTGCACACGCAGACGCCGGGCCGCAGACGCCGCGCGACCGGCTGCGCGGCATCGCGCGCGGCTACCTCGCCTTCGCCCGGTCCGAGCCGGCGCTCTATGACCTGATCTTCAGCTTCCGCGATGCAGGCCCCTTTACCGAGACCGACCGAGGTGCCTCTGCCGCCTACCGCGTCCTGCGCGACACCTGCGGGCCGCTCGTCCCTCCCGGCACCGACCCGCTGGTGATCGAAACGCAGGTCTGGTCGCTGTGCCACGGCTTTGTCCTGCTGCAGATGACGGGCCGCTTCGGCGACGCCCTGCCCGACGACGCCGCGATCCTCGCGCTGCTCGACCACGTCGGCCGCGATCCCCAGCCCTCTTGACGCCTGCGCCGTTTCGCGCGACCTCCGGGGCGCGCACAGGAAAGGACCGCCCATGCTCACCGCCATCATCGACTACGAAAGCGGCAACCTGCACTCCGCCGAAAAGGCCTTCCAGAAGATGGCCGCCGAAACCGGCGCGGGTTCGGTCGTGGTGACCTCCGATCCGGAAACCGTCGCGGTGGCCGACCACATCGTCCTGCCCGGCGACGGCGCCTTCCCCGCCTGCGCGGCGGCCCTGCGCGCATCGGGATGTTTCGAGGCGATGGTGGACGCCGTCGAAAACCGCGGCCGCCCGTTCCTTGGCATCTGCGTGGGTATGCAGCTCATGGCGCAGGAGGGGCATGAGTACGAGGCGACGAAGGGGCTGGGCTGGATCGACGGCTCGGTCGAGCACATCGCCCCGTCCGACCCGGCGCTGAAGGTGCCGCACATGGGCTGGAACGATCTGTTGATCGACACGCCTCACCCGCTGCTCGACGGGATCGAGACCGGCGAACACGCGTATTTCGTCCACTCCTACCAGATGCGGATGCTGGCCCCCGGCCAACGCGTCGCGCATGTCGATTACGGCGGCGACGTCACCGCCATCGTGGCGGACGGCACCAAGGTCGGGCTGCAGTTCCACCCGGAGAAAAGCGCGGGCGCCGGGCTGCGCATGATCGCCAACTTTCTGAACTGGCGCCCGTAGTCACGCCCCCGGGCGTCTCAGTTGACCCGCGTCCAGACCTGCCCGTCGCAGACCGGCCCCTTGCAGCCGGTGACCTCAAGCGTGTTGCCGCTCAGGCGCGCGCTTGCCCGTGCGGTCACGTCCAGAAGGGGCACCCAGACCGTGCCGTCCTCGTAGGCGCCGCCGCCCTCGGGTTTCAGATCCCAGAACAGCCGTTTGCCCACGTTGGGGGTCGTCACCTCCTGCCCGGACGCGTCGAAGGCCTTCGCGACCGTGCCGCACAGCGCACTGCCGCAGCGGGTGACGTCGATATAGCTGGTCAGGTTCTTGCGGTCCGGTTCGGTGCGCCACATCCCCTCCATCGGGTCGGCCAGTGCCGGAGCGGCCAGCACACAGGCCATGGCGGCATACATCGCGGGTCGGATCATGGTGAACTCTCCCTCTCTGACTGGAACGGCTTTGCCCGTTACATATGGGTTCTTCAACCGTCAGGAGAAGTCAGACAGCCGCCGTGCCAGCAAGGACCTGCCTACATGTTTCCACTACTTCACCCGCGCCCAGGTCTGCTTCTTGCAGATCAGGCCGCCCGCGACGCAGCCCGCAAGCTGCAGACGGTCGCCCGCAAGGTCCATCTTGCCCATGAAGATGCGGTCCTTCGACGGTTGCCACACCTGCCCCTTGTACTTGCCACCGCCCTGCGGGGCCATGTCGATGACCAGCTTGCGGCTGATGTTCGGCGACTTGTATTCGCCCGACGCGTTGAACGTCCGGCTGATGACACCGCAGAACTTTGCGCCGCAGGGCGCCATCGTCACATGGGCATACGATCCCTCGTCCGGCTGCGTCTGCCAGACACCTTCGACCGGGTCCGCCTGCGCAGCCGCGGCGAATAGCCCCAGTGCGGCAACATATGCCAACAATCTCATTGTCTTGTCCTCCCTCTTGCTCCATTCGACTTGACGCGTATGGCGGCTTTCGAACAAGGATGACGTTGGGTACGCCTTATTTTAGTGGCGTGACGTCATAACAAGCGGGTCCACAAGACCCCTGGACCAGCGGGCCTTGTCCCACCGGCAAGATTGAGAAGGGCAGTCGATGATCCTGTATCCGGCGATCGACCTGAAGGACGGAAAGGCCGTGCGGCTCCTGCGCGGCGACATGGACAAGGCGACGGTCTTCAACGAAGACCCCGCCGCGCAAGCCTTGGAATTCGTGGCCAAGGGCTGCGAATGGCTGCACCTCGTCGACCTGAACGGCGCCTTCGCGGGCCAGCCGGTCAACGGTGCCGCGGTCGAGGCGATCCTGTCCCAGACCGGCACCCCCGCGCAACTGGGCGGCGGCATCCGTGACATGGCCACGATCGAGGCATGGCTGTCCAAGGGCCTCGCCCGCGTGATCCTGGGGACGGTGGCCGTGGAAAATCCCGCGCTGGTGCGCGAGGCGGCCCGCGCCTTCCCCGGTCAGATCGCCGTGGGCATCGACGCCCGCGACGGCAAGGTCGCCACGAAGGGCTGGGCCGAAACGACAGACGTGGACGCAACGGAGCTTGCGCGCAGCTACGAGGACGCGGGCGTCGCGGCCATCGTCTACACCGACATCAACCGCGACGGCGCGATGCAGGGCCCGAACGTGGAGGCGACAGCCGCCCTCGCCCGTGCCGTGCAGATCCCGGTCATCGCCTCCGGCGGCGTCTCCTCGATCAAGGATCTCCGCGCGCTGCGCGACTGCGGCGCCAAACTGAACGGCGCGATCTCGGGCCGCGCGCTCTATGACGGGGCCATCGACCTCAAGGAAGCGCTGAAGGTCCTGCGCACCTGAGCGTCGTGTGAAGCGGCCCGTTCCCGTCAAACGACCCGCGACACACATGCGTTGCCCGCACGAAACACGGCACTGGCGGATCGCCCACTGACGTCCCTTTTTCGGTTCGAAACGGACCTTAGCCCGGATGTCACTCGGCCGGCATGTCCGACGCCTTCTCCGTCAACGCTTTCAACGCGTCGACAATTGGCTGGATACCCTCCACATCGTCGTCCACGTTGACGGAATCGAGCATCGGCACGACTTCCTGATACAGGAACCACGTGCTGCCATCGTCCTTGAACGCCAGGACCCGCAGGGGCAGCACCAGCCCCGCGCGCATGTTTTCCCTCATGACGGGCGTGCCCAACTTGGGGTTGCCGAAGATCAGCAGTTGCGCATCCGTCAGTTCCACGCCCAGATCCTTGGCAGCGGCGGCGTGGTCGATGCGGGCAAAGACCGTGCCGCCGGCCTCCTCCACCGCCGCCTCCAGCCGGTCCATCGCTTCGGGCACGGTGCCCTTCGCCTTGACCCAGTTCAGGTTCTCGTCGGCTGTCGCGCACAACGGCAGCAATGCCATCGCCGTGGCCATCAAAAGTCTCATGTGGGATCTCCCTGGTCAGCTCCACCAGATCAACACCGCTTCTGCCATCCCGGTTCCGCCGCTCCGGGCCTTATGATGCCATGGCACGAATTCAACCTCAGGCGGTCCCGGCCTGCGGAGCACCGCGCAGTCTGCACCCCCATTTCGGCGAGCCCGCGCCGGTCCTGTCGCCCCCGGTTGCGTCCCGCCGCCATGGCCCACAGGTTAGCCCCATCGCAGCGCCGGTCCGGCCGGCGCACTCGCAGACCAATACGACGGAGACCCAACATGACCATCCGCAAATCGATCCTCGGCACCGCAGCCATCCTCGGCATGGCAGCCGCTCCGCTGGCCCCGGCTTTCGCCCAGGAGGCGAACACAGCCCCCACGGACGCGCCGATGACGCAGGAGGCACCGGCGACCCAGACCGCAAGCTTCACCGACGCACAGCTTGAAAGCTTCGTCACCGCCGCCATGGCCATCGTCGAGATCCGCCAGGACTACACCGCGCAGATCCAGGCCGCCGAAGGCGAGGACGCCATCACCGACCTGCAGCGCGAGGCGATGACCGAAATGCAGGCCGCGATCACCGAGACCGACAACCTCGATGTGGAAACCTACAACGAGATCGGCGAGGCCCTGCAGACCGACAAGCAGGTCGGCGAGCGCGTCGCCGCGCTGATGGAAGAGATCCGCGCAGCCGACGCGCAGGACACCGAAGGCGAGGGCTGACGCCGCTTCCCCCAAGGCATGACAGCCTGACGCCTTCGACGCGCCGCCTCCCCCCGGAGGCGGCGCTTTTTGCGTTTCGGATCTCGCCTGTCCGCCGCACGCGATCTGGCAGAAAAACCGCGCCCGCCGCCGGCTGTTCACGACGATCTTTGCAGCCTCTTCCCAACATGAGCTTTTCGCGCTAACCCCCGAAGCATGTTGAAGACGCGTATCATTCCCTGCCTCGACGTGGCCGACGGCCGCGTTGTCAAAGGCGTCAACTTCGTCGACCTCGTCGATGCGGGCGACCCGGTGGAAAGCGCCCGTGCCTACGATGCTGCCGGCGCGGACGAGATCTGTTTCCTCGACATTCATGCAACCCATGAGAACCGGGGCACCATGTTCGAAGTCGTGACACGCACGGCGGAACAGTGCTTCATCCCCCTCACCGTCGGCGGCGGCGTTCGTACCGTCGGTGACGTCCGCGCCCTCCTGCTCGCGGGCGCGGACAAGGTGAGCTTCAACTCCGCCGCCGTCGCCAATCCCGACGTCGTGGCAGAGGCCGCCGATCAGTTCGGCAGCCAGTGCATCGTCTGCGCCATCGACGCCAAGACCGTCGCCCCCGGCAAATGGGAACTGTTCACCCACGGCGGTCGCAAGCCCACGGGCATCGACGCGGTGGAATTCGCCACCATGATCGCCGCGAAGGGTGCCGGGGAAATCCTGCTGACCTCCATGGACCGCGATGGCACGAAGGCCGGGTTCAACCTGCCGATGACCCGCGCCATCGCCGATGCCGTGGACATCCCGGTGATCGCCTCCGGCGGCGTCGGCACGCTCGACCATCTCGTCGAGGGCGTGACCGAGGGTCATGCATCCGCCGTGCTCGCCGCCTCGATCTTCCATTTCGGCACCTACACGATCCAGGAGGCCAAGGCCCACATGGCCGCCGCCGGGATCCCCGTGCGCCTATGATCTCCGACGGCTCGGACGTCACGCTCCGCGAGGGCGAGACCGAGCACACCGCCTGCAACTGCTGCGGCAAGCCGACAACCGTCGTGACCGGTTACCTCGACGTGGGTGCGCGGTCGGTGGGGTGGTACTCCGTCGGCGTGACGCTGGATGCGCCGAACCACCGCCCGCTCTGCCGGCTCTACATCGGCGACTGGTCGCAGTCCGCCGGTCCCCGCGAACGCTGGGGCGTGCGCATCGGCATCACCACAGACGGGCCGCTCCTGCTCGACTGGTCCGAGGCAGAGGATGCGGAAGCCCGCCCGGTCTTCACGCCCCTCAACCGCAGCCAGATCGAAGGCACCCCGATGGAGCCGCAGTTCTGGACCCTTGTCGAACTGATCCTGAAGCACGACAGCCGCCTCTGACCGCCCCCTTGGCCGCTCGTCCGGCCGCCTCCGAAAGGACTTCCCATGACCCTCGAAGAGCTCGAAACCATCGTCGCCGCCCGCGCCAAGGCCTCGCCCGACGAGTCGTGGACCGCCAAGCTGCTGGCCAAGGGTCCGGAGAAATGCGCCGAGAAGTTCGGCGAAGAAGCGGTCGAAGCGATCATCGAAGCGGTCAAGAACGATCCCCAGAAACTGGCGTCGGAGGCGGCGGATGTCCTGTTTCACCTGCTCGTCATGCTGCACGCCCGCGGGGTCACGGTGGCACAGGTGATGGACGTACTGGCCGCCCGCCAGTCGCAATCGGGTCTGGCGGAAAAAGCCGCGCGCGGGTGAACCTGGCCCGCGTCCCTGCCCGGTGTCCCTGCCGCAGGCCCTGACAGCCACCTCCGACACGCACCCCACCCCCGACGACGACCGGCCCACTGCGACATAGCCGCCCGTTAACCACGTTTCCTGCCCCTCCCGGGCAAAAGGTTACCAACCGGCCGGTTCGAGGGGTCGAACCGGCCGGTTCACCCCTTACAGCGCGTCAACCTTTGTGAAGAAACGGCAAACGACGGCCCGCGGACGGGCCGAACGCCACATCATCTGGCCATCGCCCGCATGCTCAACCACCACGCACGCGGGTCGAACGCGGCGTTGACGGGACGGTGGGCGGGGCGCTTTTGCGCCTGCGCAAACAGCGCCGGTCCCGTCCCTATAGCTTCGAAGAAATGATCCCGGTGTTGAAGCCACCCATGCGCAACTCCCCGAAAAGGCGCTGGTATTCGATCTTGGGACAGAGGTTCATCACCACGTCCACGCCCCTCGCCTGCGCCATCTCCGCCGCCTCCGGGCTTTCCACGCCGATCTGCATCCACACTGTCTTCAGCGCGGGAAAGACCTCCAGCGCCTCCTCGACGATGGGCGGTACATGCTCCGACCGTCGGAAGGCGTCGATCATGTCCACTTCTTTCGGGCAGTCTGAAAGGGTGGCCCTAACCTCCTGACCGAACAGCTTTTTCCCGGCGTGACCCGGGTTGACGGGGATCACCTTGTATCCCTTCAGCGACAGGTAGCGCGCCACGTAGTAGCTGGGCCGGACCGGGTTCATCGACACGCCGACCACCGCCACCGTCCTGGTGCGGGTCAACACGTCCTTGAGGAATGAGTCGTCGTATCTCATGACCGCCACCGTACGCAGCCTTCAGGCAAAGAAAAAGCGCCCGGGATAGTTTCCCGGGCGCAAGTCACGGAACGAGGGACAGTGAAGGTCTCGCGGGAGTTCCGGTCCCGCGATCCTGATAAAGAGATAGGCGCAAAAGACACAGGTTAAAGGGTAGTAAATAAAATGTGAGCCTTTTCGCTTGACCTTGGCAAAAAGCCTACTCCGCCGGCGCTCCCGCCGGTAAGGGAACGTCAATGCTTTCGTGCAGACGTTCCGACGGGTCCTGCCCCAGGACCCTGCGGCGCCGGTTCAGGAACAGCTTGCCAAAGCCCTGCCACGTGCCGACCGAAGGCGCATCCACATCGCAGGGAAACCTGTCCCGCCAGCCCGGCGGCAGCGCCACGGCGCAGGCTTCCAGCCGTTCCAGCATCCAGACCAGCGGTATGTTCGCCAGGGGGCGCGCCGCCTGGAAACTGCCGATCTGCCCACCGACGTCGCCATGTGTGCCGCGGAACCAGACCTGCTCCATCACGCCCCTCCAGTCCGGCGGGCGCTCCCACATCACCGGCGTGAAGGTCACCCGCGTCTCGTCCAGCGCCAGCGCGTGGAACCCGTGCCGCACCGAATTGCCAAGCGCGTGGTTGTGAAAGGCGTGGCTCGGCTCCGTCACCCGCCAGAGCAGCGGCAGTTGCAGCCCCAGCGCCTTCACCGTGTCCCATACGCCCACCATCTCCACCAGCGTCACATCGTGGCAATGCAGCCGTGCGAAGTCGTCCGCCGTCTCGCTGTCGGGCGCGTATTGGTACAGCCGGTACGCTTGCGTGATGTTCCGTTCCGTGGCGAACTCTGGCCGCAGCAGCCCCACGCGGTCGATGATCCCCGCCAACGACCGTGCGGCATAGGCGCCGCGCGAAAAGCCCAGAAGGAAAATGCGGTCTCCCACCCGGTAGCGCGATGCGAGGTAGCCGTAGGCGCGACGGATCTGCCGGTTGATCCCCCGGCCCGACACCACGTCCCAGGTCGACATCCAGGCTTCCCACTGTATGCCCGCCTCGTAGTAAAGCGAGGTCCGCCCGACTTCTTTCAAGAGCTTGTAGGTCAGGCCCGCGTTGCTCTCCATCCCCGGTTCGAGGGTGGAAGCCGTGCCGTCCAGGATGATGATGTGATCGCGCGGCCCGCGCCGCGGCTCATACGGGGTGTAGCCGGTTGCAAAGCGCTTGCGGACCCAGCCAAGGACGGTGTTGGCGATCTGTGTGCCGATCATCTCCGGCCCCCGGCCCAGGGATCCCGCCAGACGCGCGGCAACAGGGCAAAGGCCAAAGGCCCACCCTGTACGCCCGTTTCGTCATTCAGCCGCGATCCGATCATTCTCCAGCATCGACCAGACACGCATCGGCGTGAATGGCATGTCCACTTGTCTGATTCCCCGTTCCCACAACGCATCCTGCACCGCGTTCGACACTGCCGCCAGCGCGCCGACCGTTCCGGCCTCGCCGCAGCCCTTCATTCCCATCGGGTTCGCCGTCGAAGGCACCGGCTCCGTCTCGAAACCGATCTTGGGTATGAGATCGGCCCTCGGCATCCCGTAGTCCATGAACGTTGCCGTGAGCAGTTGCCCGTTGCCATCATAGACGACGTGTTCGGTCAGAGCCTGCCCCAGCCCCTGCGCCACCCCGCCGTGCACTTGCCCCTCGGCCAGCATCGGGTTGATCAGGTTGCCGAAATCGTCAACCACCGTGTAACGGTCGCAGGCGACATGGCCGGTTTCCGGGTCGATCTCCACCTCTGCGACGTGGCATCCGTTGGGGTAGGACCGCCCCGGCAGCTTGGCCGTGGCCTGCCAGACAAGCAGGTCCTCGCGGCCGACGTCGCGTGCCATCTGCGCCACCTCCAGCATCGTGGGCGTCAGGTTCGATCCCTCGGCGCGGAAACGTTCGTCGTCGAAGGTCACTTCATCCGCCGCGACGCCCATCTCGCTGGCAAGGAACGCCGAGAAGCCGCCGACCATCTCTGCCACAGCCTGCAACGTCACGTTTGTCTGCGTCGTCACCGATCGCGATCCGCCGGTGCCCCCGCCCGAAGCGATGCGGTCGCTATCGCCCTGCACCACCTCGATCTTTTCCGCCGGAATGCCGGTCTGGTCGGCAAGGAACTGGCGGAACACCGTTTCGTGCCCCTGCCCGTTCGACTGGGTCCCGACGTAGATCAGCGCACCGTCACCAACAAATTCCACCTTAACGTCCTCATGCGGCTGCCCGAGGATAGACTCGATGTAATAACAAACCCCCAACCCGCGAAGCTTGCCCTCGGCAGCACTGGCCTCACGCCGGGCGGCAAAGCCCGCCACATCCGCCGATGTCTCGGCCCGGCCAAGCACGCGAGCGAACGCGCCCACGTCGTACGATTCCCCGGCCACCGTGGTGTAGGGAAACTGCTCCGGCTTGATGAAGTTGATGCGGCGCAGTTCCATCGGATCGACGCCCAGTTCGCGCGCGGCCCGGTCCATCACCCGCTCCAGCACATAAATCGCCTCCGGGCGGCCAGCGCCGCGATAGGCATCCACCTGCGTGGTGTTCGTATAGAACCCTTCCGCCCGCTGATAGACCGTCTGGATATCGTAAACCCCTGTCAGGACGCGAGAAAACAGGAACGACTGGATCATCTGCCCGAACTGGGAGTTGTACGCGCCAAGGTTCGACCGGGTGTGGGACCGGTAGGCCACGATGCGGTTGTCGGCGTCGAAGGCAAGCTCTGCCAGCGTCACGAGGTCCCGGCCCGCGTTGTCGGACAGCATCGCCTCGGTCCGGTCGGACATCCAGTGCACCGGTCGGCCCAGCACCTTCGCGGCATGGGGAAGAACAAAGTACTCCGGGTAGGCCATGCCCTTCATGCCGAAGCCGCCGCCGACGTCGGGATTGGTGGTGCGGACCTTCTCCGCCTCGACCTTGTAGGCGCGCGCAAGCTCCTTCTTCATCCCCCAGACACCCTGCCCGCCGAACGCCAGATGCATCCGGTCGCCGTCCCATTCGGCGAAGGCGCCACGCGGCTCCATGGAATTCACGATGATCCGGTTGTCCCCGACTTCCAGCGACACGACCTTTGCCGCCGCCTTGAAAGCCGCGTCGGTGGCCGCCTCGTCGCCCATGCCGTAGTCATAGGCGCGGTTGTCGGGCGCCTCCGGGTGGATGGCCTCTCCGCCTGCGCCGATCTCCATGTGGGCAGGCAGGTCGTCGTAGTCGATCTCGACCAGTTCGGCGGCATCCTTCGCCTGTTCCAGCGTGTCGGCGACGATCATCGCCACCGCCTCTCCGACGAAGCGCAGCCGACCCTCCGCCAGAAGCGGGCGTTTCGGCGCGGCCCCCTTCGTGCCATCACGGTTGGGCGCGCAGGTGTAGGTCATCCGCGCGTCCAGACCCGCCTCTTCCAAGTCCGCCTGGGTGATGACGGCATGCACGCCCGGGGCCTCCAGCGCGGCAGACACGTCGATCCCCTTCAGCACCGCATGAGCTACGGGCGAGCGCAGGAAGTAGGCCCTGAGCGCGCCCTCCGGCACGATGTCATCGACGTAGCGTCCCTGACCGGTCAGGAACCGTGTGTCCTCGACCCGCCTGACCGACTGGCTCTTGCCGAACTTTTCCATGGACACACTCCCTTGCGCTTGCCGGTTTGCCCCGGACCTTAGCCTTTGCGGGCGAAGTGTCCAGAGCAGGCCGGTCAGCGCATGAGCGTGACGATTTTCCGTGCGCCGTAGCCGTTGAAACGGGTCACGAGGGCGGTGGAATAGGCACCGCAGGCATGGAACAGCAGATAGTCGCCTTCGGCCAGATCCTCTGGCAGGGACACCTGGTCGGACAGCCGGTCGAGGCTGTCGCAGGTCGGGCCGAAGACGGTGTTCGCCACGGTTTCGCCGTCGCGCCGCGTGCCGTCCTGCGCATAGGCCGTCAGCCGCTGCGACGGGGACAGGTCGCGCCATTCGGACAGGCCGCCGTAAATGCCGTCGTTCAGGAAGACCGCGCCGTCGCAAATCGCCTTGACCTGAAGCGCCAGTTCGAAGGCCTCGGCCACCATCGCGCGGCCCGGCTCGCAGACCAGAGCGGGGGCATCGTCACCGAAAGATGCGCGCACGGCGTCCCGGATCGCGTCAAAGATCACCTCCAGGTCAGGTTCCGGGTCGTTGCGATGCGCGGGGAAACCACCGCCGACGTTCAGACGGTGCAGGGTCACGCCCGCCTCTGCCGCAATCCTCGCCGATGCCGCGATATAGGCCACCCAGGCTTGCGCGTCGCGGCATTGGGTGCCGGGGTGGAAGGTGATCGACGGCACGCCGCCCCTATCCTTCACCGCCCGCAGGAGCGCCACGGCCTTCTCAGGTGCCGCGCCGAACTTCGTCCCGAAGTCATAGACGGCCCCCGCCACCGGCAGCTTCAGGCGCACGGCAATCTCGGCGCCCTCGATGTCGCCCAGCTTCTCCAGCTCGCTCATACGGTCCACAGACCACGACACGACGCCGAAGGCGCGCGCTGCAGCAACCTCTGCCTTCGAACGGACGGGGTTGTGGTAGTGCAGCCGTGCCTTGGGGTCCACATCGCGCACCAGCGCCATTTCCTCGGGCGAGGCAACGTCGAACGCCTGCAGACCGGCACGCGACAGCGCCTCGATCACCACCGGGTCGGGGTTCGCCTTCACGGCATAGGTCACCTCTCCGGGGAAACCGTCGATGAAGCGGCGCGCCATGCGCGTCAGCCGCTCCGGATCGTAGAAAAAGACCGGCTCGTCCGGCAATTCCCGGGCCATCCACTTCGCCGGGTCACTGTAGAAGGTGTCCTGTACAACCATGTGTTCGTGTCTCCTGCTCGCGTTCCCCGAAAATGCACCCACGCCCTGCGATTCATATGGGCAGGACGGACAGAATGTGCCATTCTTCTCGTCAGATCGACGAGGATGACATGCAGATCGACGAAACCGACCGCAAACTGATCGCCGCGCTGGCCGAGAACGCCCGCGCCCCCGTGGCGGAACTGGCCCGCAGGCTGGACCTTGCCCGGACGACGGTGCAGGCGCGCATCGACCGACTTCTCGCCAGCGGTGCCATTGCAGGTTTCACCCTCAGGCGCGGTCCCGGCCTGCGCCCGCCCCTGCGCGCCACCGTGCTGATTTCCCTGGAACCGAACGAGGCCGCCGCCGTTCTGTCGCGCCTGAAGGCCATGCCGGAGGTCGAGACGGTGCACACCACATCGGGCCGCTTCGATTTCCTTGTCAGCCTGACCGCCGGCACGACCGAGGCGCTGGACATCAGCCTCGACAAGATCGTCGAGGCGAAGGGTGTGCGCAGTTCGGAAAGCCTGATCCACCTCTCGACCAAGATCGACCGGGTCGGGCGCTGAGCGCACGAAGATGCCCGGGACAATGCCCGCCGCGATTGAGACGTGATTGACAGAATTGCGACATCGCATACGATGATCGTGTATTTTTTAACGAATATTGAGGAGCGCGCGCATGCCCGGTTCGCCCGAAGCGCCGATTTTCACCCATCAGGGTTTTCTCGGTCAAACGGTCCCGTTTCACGCCATCACCTACGACAAGAACGGGGTCTGCACCTCTCCGGCGACACGCGACGCGGTCCTGCGCCTGATCCGCGATGGCGGTCACTCCGACACGATCCTGTTCAGCCATGGCTGGAACAACGACTGGGACGATGCCATGCGCCTCTACCGCGCGTTCATGGAAGGCGTCTGCGCTATGGCAGACCAGCGCGGTGACGTCCTGCCAGGCGGTTTGAAGCCCCTGTTTCTTGGCGTGTCCTGGCCCAGTGCCGCCCTGCTCTGGCCGTGGGAAGAGACACCCGATCTGGCCGCCGGCACACCCGAACCGGTCGTAGAAAGCGCCGATGCGGAGCTTCTGCGCGAGGACATGGACCCCGACGAGGCAGAGGCGCTGACCGCTTTCCTCGCGGGGAAGGACACCATCACCGGGGCCGAGCTGTCGCAACTGTCGGAATTGCTCGCTCCGCAGTTCGCCCATCCCGACGAGGACGAGACGGAAGCCTCGGCGCAGTTCACCGCGCGCGACCTCGAACACACTTTCCGTTCCGCGGATATCCTGGCGGAAGGGCCAGAGGATGACGATGGCGGCTTCGACAGCGGCGGTACGATCGACGACGCGCCAACCGATGGCGTGCAGGCCGCCGGGGGGCCTTTCTCCGGTGTCTTCGGCCTGCGAAAGGTGCTCAGGATGGCGACGGTCCTAAAGATGAAGGACCGCGGCGGTGTCGTGGGCGCCAACGGCGTGGCCGAACTGTTGCAACGCCTGCTAGGAGAGACGGGCACCCGCCTTCACATCGTCGGGCATTCCTACGGTGCAAAGGTGACGATGACGGCGCTTAGCCGGGTGCAGGCCCCGCGCGCCGTGGAATCCGTGCTGCTTCTCCAGCCCGCCGTGAACCACCTCGCCTTCGCTCAGGATGTGGAGGGGCGGCCCGGCGGCTTCCGCAAGGTCCTAGAGCGGTGTCGCAAGCCGGTACTGACAACCCGGTCGAAGAACGACATCCCGCTCAGGCACGTCTTCCACCTGGCCGTACGCCGCCGCAGCGACCTGGGCGAGATGCAGTTCGCGTCGGGCGTCAGTCAGTTCGCGGCAATGGGCGGTTACGGGCCGCATGAACTCGCGCCCGGCGAACTGCTGGAGGTCACCCTTCCCGACCGGGGCATCACGTATCCCGACCTCTCCGGACACGCGGTGATCGACCTGAACGGCGACGGGCGCATCACCGGGCATTCCGACGTCACCAACCCTTACACCTTCTGGGCGATGCTCCAGAACCTGCGCTGAAAGGACCCCATGGCGACCCTCGTCCGCGCCTCCGAACACCTGCTCGCGCTCCGCTGCACGGTAGAGATGTCGCGGAGCGGGGCGTTGCTGGCCGCCGAACCCTATCGGGGCGAGGAAGCGCTGGCCGAACCGCTGCGCCTGCCGCTGACCGACCTCGGGTTTCCCGCCACGGTCCGAGACCGGCAGAACGGTTTCAGACCAAAGGTGCCGGGCGATCTGCGCGGGATGTTCGCTTGGTTGGGCGAACAGGCCGATGGACCGGAGGCGATCTGGATTCAACTGGCCTACGGCGCAGAAACCCTGGGTGCCTATCCGTGGGAAGAAATGTTCTCCGACACCTGCGGCCGGGCGATCCTGCGGGTGCCGAACTTCGTCCGTCCGGGCTACGCCCCGGCGTCCGACCGGCCCATCGCGATCTGTGCGGCCGCGCCCAGAGCCAAGGGTAGCGAAGATTGGGGAGCGCCGTTGCTGGATCTGCTAGACAGCCTTCCGCATTTCGAGAGACGCGATGTCGTGCTGTTCCACGGCGCTGACATGGTGCCCGAGGAGGTGCGAGACCTCGACCACCTTGGCCAGAGGTTTCCCCAGCTTCGCTTTCACCGCGCAGCCCTGCCCGAGAAAGCGGATGCACCGGACCGCGCACGGACCATCCCGCAGTCCGCCGAGGTGAGCAATCCTTGGCTGACGTGGATGGCCGACACGCTTGGCCCGGAGGGTGCACATGCCGTCCACTTCCTCTGTCCCGGCTACGCCAGTAACGCCCATGGCGCGCTGGCCCTGCCGGAAAGCCCGCTCTCGGACGGAGATTCGCAATGGTCCCGCTTCGTGGGGGCGCAGGAACTCGCGCGCTTCTGCGACACCATCGGCGCGCAGCTTGTCACCCTGACCGCCCTCGGCGACCCTCGGTGGTCCACCGGGCTTCGGCTGCTTCTGAACGAGATGTCGTGGCGGCGTCCCGGCCCCTTCCTGCTGAACTTGCGCCAACGGGATCGGCAGCTTGCGCCGGCCCTCCACGCCCTGGCAGGGGAGCCCTTTTATCCCGACCCGGCACCCGGGCTGGTGTTCTCTGTCCATCCGAAGGCCGTGGCCGCTGCCGAACCCAAAGCTGCCTTCCAGGCCATCACAAGAGGGGTGCGGACCGCCACCGTCGCCCCGGGCGAGCCGCTGTCGGAAAGTGCGCTCGACGATGTGATGCTGCCCGCACCGTCGGGCACGCTGGACGACGGTTTGCGCGCAGCCTTCGAAACGCCGGATCTTGCCACCTCCGTGCCACCGCTTCCCGCCGACCTTCAGCGCACGCTTGACCAGATCGGCAGCGCGCGGCCGAAATCGCGCACGCAGGAGGCGCGGGACCAGGGGGCGCTACGCGCGCTGGACTTCATCTCGAAGCTGACGGGCGGCGATTTTGGCGGGGGAACGGGCCGATGAGTGTCACCCGCATCCGGTTCGAGCGTGCCATCGGTCACGACATGACCGAGTACACCCAGTTCCACATCGAGGCGCCCGGCGTCCTCCTGAGCGATGCCCCCCGCCCGCCACTACAGATCGACGCCCACAAGGCGGTGTTCGACGCCTTCGATGCCGCCGGACCGGACGACGTGGTCCGCGCGGCGGGCGATGCGCTCTGGTCCTGCCTCTCGGCCCACCGCAACACCAAGGAGGCGTTCCGCCCGATCCTGCGCAAAGACGCGACGAAGGGGGCATTGCGGCTGGCCTTCTCCGACCTCGCGGGCGACGCAAAAGCCCTGCCATGGGAGGCCCTGCGAGAGACGCAGGCCGGGTTCCTCTGCTTCGACCGCCGCATTCCGATCCTGCGCGAGGTAGAGACGGAAACCGCCCCGGACCTGCAGATTGCCAACACCGACACGCTGCGCTTTCTCGCCGTGATCGGCGCACGCGGCGATGACGGACAGGGAGAATGGGACGAGATCCGGAAGGCTCTGCAGTCTCTGACCGGTTCGGTCAGGTTTCAGGCGCTGATCCTCGCCTCCCGGCAGGAACTCGAGGACGACATCAACGCGCTCGGCGTTCCTGCGATCCGCGCCGAAACCATACCGCATGGCACCAGCGCCCTCGTGGCACGGATCGAGCGCTTTGGTCCCCATGTGGCGCACTTGTTCTGCCACGGCTACGCAGGCACCGAATCCGTGCTTGAGGTCGAGGACGGGGGCGTCAACTACGGCTGCACGAAACCGACCTGGCTGATGCGCGGCGACCTGCTGCATGCGCTTTCGGCCAAGGCGTGGCTCGTGGTGCTGAACGCCTGTTCGCTGGCGGATGTGGGCGATGCGGAGGACACCGGGCCGGGCACGCCCGAAACCGCCAGCCTGTGCGAGGAACTCGTCCAGTCCGGGATACCGGTGGTGGTGGGGATGCGCGGGCCGATGCTGGCACGATACACCCATGCCTTCGGCGGTACTTTCCATGAACGGGCGTTGCGGGCCGTTGGACAGGCCATCGCCCAAGGCGGCATGGAGCTCGATTTGGGGGCCTGTTTCTCCGACGCCTGCCGCGCCATTCTCGCCGACCCGCCGTTGCCCCCGATGCTGGCCGCCGCCCGCATCCGCGACTGGACCTTCCCGGTCATGACGCTCCGCAGCGGGCCGCTCGCGATCAAGGTCATCGGCCATGGCGACGCCCCCGGCGGCGCGTCCCCCGACGTGGACGAAGACACCCTTCTGGCCCGCGAAGAGGCCATCGGCGAACGGGAGGTTCTGGCCCGCATTCTGGATAGCCGGGGCGACGTGCTGCCGGACGAGGCCGTGCGCGAGGTCCGCGCACGCATCGCGGAACTCGAGGCGCAACTGGGCACCCGGACCCGGACCGAAGAACACACAGCCTTCGACGAGGCATGACCGGAGACGCGCCATGACCCTGCCCGACACGCTCCAATTGAACGCATGGACCGGTGGGGAGAACACCGGCGCGGTCGACCCGGACCTGAAGCGCCATCTGCTGGGTCTGCCCTTCGCCGGCCAGAGCCGGAGGCTTCCGGCCGCCCCCGTCCCGCAGGACCGATGGCAGGACCCGAAGGTCGGATGGGGTGTGATCCTTCCCGAGAACCGCGAACTGACCCGCGCGGAGCTGGCCTCGGCCATGGATGCCCCGGCACCGATCCGGGACTTGGTGGCACGACGGGGCGATGCGCCGGTCTTCCGGGTCGGCAAGGACTGGCAACCCGGCACCCTGCGTCGCTACGCGCCGGATGGCTCGGCCATGGACATCGACATTCATGCCGGGCGCATCGGCACTGCGCCGGGGCACATCCCGCGTTACCTGTTGATCGTGGGCAGCCCGGCGCAGATTCCCTGGGACGTGCAGTACGACCTGCATCTGACGTTTTTCACCGGGCGCCTCGACCTCGACGACGCCGGGTTGGAGCATTACGTCGACGCCCTGTTGTCCGACTGGCAAGGCAGCCCGATGATGAAGGCGAACACGCTGTCCTGGACGGTCGATCACGGCGGCGGAGACATCACCACCCTGATGCGCAAGACAATCGGCGACCCGATCCACGACCGCTTTGCCACCGACCCGGTGCCAGAGCTGGTCGCGGGCGCACATGTCCTGCGTGGGCCTCAAGCCACCCACGCCGCGCTTTCCGCAGCTATCGAAGCCCGGCATCCGGCCCTGATCGTCTCGACGAGCCATGGCGACACCGCGCCGCTCGATGACGTCGATCTGATGCGGAGCAATCTGGGCCTGCCGATCGACGCGGACCTGCGCCGGCTCGATCCCGCGCAACTGACCGGCAATGCGGCGCCCTCCGGCGCGATCTGGTTTGCGCAGGCCTGCTGTTCGGCCGGTAGCTCTGCGCGCACCGCCTATGACGGTGTCCTGAAGGCCGGGACCGCCGCCGACCGGATCGTGCGGGCCGTGGCCGGATGCGGGGAGACCACGGCACCCCTGCCCCGCGCGCTCCTTGGGTCACCGAAGCCCCTGCGCGCCTTTGTCGGCCACGTGGAGCCGACCTTCGACTGGTCGCTCAGGAACCGGAAGACCGGGCAGTACGTGACAAGCTCGATCCTCGACTGCTTTCACACATGCCTGTTCACCGGCCAGCCCATCGGCATGGCGCTGGACCGGGTCCGCGCGACCGGCGCATCCTTCCGCAACAGCCGTGACATTGCCGCACGCCGCCTTCTGGACAACCGCGACGAAAGCCAGCTTGGCGACATTCTTGCCGCGAAGCTGATCGCTGACGACTGGCGGTCCATCGTTCTGCTGGGGGACCCGACGTGCCGGGTGTGGTGAGCCTGCGGCAGGGTGCGCCTACTCCGCCGGTTTGTCTGCCTCGGCCTCGTCCTCGATGGCGTAGGTCTTGAACAGGCTGCTCTGCGTCATGAAGAAGGCAAAGACCGCCGCTGTCAGGCCGAAGGTCTTGAAATAGACCCATGTTTCCGTCGACATGGTGCGCCAGATCACCTCGTTCAGCACGGCCAGTCCGAAGAACATCAGCATCACGCGGCGGGTCAGGATCATCCACCCTTCCTGCTTGAGCGGCATTAGTCCCTCCATGACCGCACGCAACCAGCTTTCGCCGCGCAAGAGCCCGATGCCCAAGGCAGTGCCGAACAGCAGGTAGATCAGCGTCGGCTTCATCTTGAAGAACCGGTCGTCGTTCAGCCAGACGGACAGGCCCCCGAAGATCACGATCAACACCGCCGTCACCAGTTGCATCCTGCTGAGATGCCTGGTCAGCTTCCACAGAAGGCCGGTGGCGATCAGGAAGACCGGGATGAAGCCGGCGGTGACCACGATGAACCCCTCGTACTCCGTCCCGCCGATGGTGAAGATCCGGTCCTTCAGCGCGAGGTAAGCGGCGAAGAAGGCCAGCAGAGGCCCGAACTCCAGCGCGCTCTTCAGCATCGGGTTGATCGGGCGCGGCCCGGCTTGGTCGGTCATGTGAGGCTCCTTTTGTCCTCAGATAGTCGCTTCAGCCGCCCAACTCAACGATCACCGCGCCCGCTGCGATCAACGCCATGAGAGCGATCCGGCGGGGTCCCACCGTTTCGTGCAGCACCAGCCAGCCGATGATCGCCGCGAAGACGGTCGAGGTCTCGCGCAGGACGGCCGCTTCGCCCACCTTGTCCAGCCGCGTCGCCAGCATGATGGAGCCGAAACTGAAGAAGGCCACGATCGCGCCGACGACGCCCCGGACCATCAGCGGCGGAAACTCAGGCTTCACGATCATGGAGCGCCAGCGCACCGCCGCGATGCCGGGCATGAGCCAGCCGTCGATGAAGAAGAACCACGCAAGGAACGTGAACGGGTCCGCCGTGGCCCGTATGCCGTAAGCGTCATAAGTCGTGTAGAGCGCGACGAACAGGCCGGTCGCCACGCCAAAGCCCAGTGCGGCAGGCAGCGTGTCGCGGTCGACCTCAAGGAATATCAGGTTGTAGACCGCCAGCCCGAAGATCCCGCAAAGCAGCACCCCGACGCCCAACCACTGCGTCAGTGCAAAGTGTTCGCCAAAGACCAGCGCCGCGCCGATGACCGCAAAAAGCGGGCCGGTCCCGCGCACCACCGGGTAGACCACCGTGTAGGCGCCGCGCGTGTAGGCCAGGGCCTGCAGCACCTTGTAGACCGCGTGGATGACAAAGGCGCCGGCAAATATCGGCCACATGTGCGGTTCGGGCCATGGCACGACGAACAGGGCGAAGGGCGCCGCCATCAGGGCATAGCTGCCGTCTATGGCACCGCGCGACAGCCACGGATCGTGCCGCCCCTTCTGAAGAGCACCAAAGGCCGCGTGCAGGAAGGCCGCCAGAACGGCCAGCCACAGCGCAAGGGTATGGCCCGCTTCCGTGCCTTCCAGTGAAATCAGCCAGTCGCTCATCGGCACTCGTTTTCGGAACCCGACGCCTTGCCGGGCGGTTGAAGGTCAAGACGTTCAAGAAACACCCGGAGGTTCCGCATGTTTGAACAGGTCGCTGGCGAGCTCGGGGCCTGCTTCTCTGTCGTCCCCGCCTCGCTCGCGTTTACACGCTTGCTGGTGGCGGTGGTCCTGTCTGCCATTGTCGGATTGGAAAGGGAGTTGCAAGGCAAACCCGCCGGTCTCAGGACGCATATCCTCGTGGCGGTCGCCGCCTGTCTCTTCGTGCTCGTCGGTCAGGAGCTGTCGTCCATCGAATTCGGCAACACCGGCGAACAGCGTCACGACCCCCTGCGCATGATCGAGGCGGTCACCGCCGGAGTAGCCTTCCTGGCGGCGGGCGTGATCTTCACTAGTGGCGGCAAGGTGCAGAACCTGACGACGGGCGCTTCGCTTTGGCTGTGCGGTGCCATTGGCCTCGGCTGCGGCGCGGGCAGTATCGCGCTTGCGTCGATGGCGACCGGGATCGTCGTCGTGGTGCTTTTCGTGCTGGGACAGGTGGAGAAGGTGCTGGGCACACAGACCGACGCCTGAGTTGTCAAAGCCTCGGGTCAGGGCTCAAGCCCGGTGAGCGCCGCCGCGAATTCCTCCGGGTCGAAGGGGGCCAGATCGTCAATCTGCTCCCCCACCCCGATGGCGTGGATCGGCAAGCCGAACTTGTCGGCCAGCGCCACCAGCACACCGCCCTTCGCCGTACCGTCGAGCTTTGTCATCACGAGGCCGGAGACATCGGCCAACTGCCGGAACGCCTCCACTTGGATCAGCGCGTTCTGACCTGTGGTGGCATCCAGCACCAGCAGCGTATTGTGCGGCGCGTCAGGGTCCTTCTTGCGGATGACGCGGACGATCTTGGCGAGTTCTTCCATCAGGTCGGCGCGGTTCTGCAGCCGGCCCGCCGTATCGATCATCAGCAGATCGGCGCCCTCCGCTTGGGCCTTGCCCATCGCGTCGAAGGCAAGGCTTGCCGGGTCGGATCCTTCGGGCGCCGTCAGCACCGGTACGCCTGCGCGTTCGCCCCAGACCTGCAACTGTTCGACCGCCGCCGCGCGAAAGGTGTCGCCCGCGGCGATGACCACCGACTTTCCGGCGGCCCTGAACTGGCTGGCCAGCTTGCCGATCGTCGTCGTCTTGCCGGAACCGTTCACCCCGACCACCAGAACGACCTGCGGCTTCTTCGGATAAATCGGCAGGGGACGTGCCACGCTCTCCATCACCCGCGCGATTTCCTCCGCCAGCAACTCCTTGATCTCGCGGGCCGAAACACGGCGGCCCATGCGCCCCTCGGCAATGTTCGACGTCACGCGCAAAGCCGTGTCCACCCCCATGTCCGAGGCGATCAGCAGCTCTTCGAGGCTTTCGAGCATGTCGTCGTCCAGCACGCGGCGCGGCTCCGCACTGTCCGGCTGGCCGATGAGGCGACCAAGCAGACCCGGCCGTTGAGTGCCCTGCGGCTCCGTCTCTTCCGGCAGCGCCATGGGCTGCATCGCGGCAATCGGCGCTTCGGGTGCGGGCGTGTCGTCGGCGGGCGTCTCATCGCTGCCCTCCTCGACGATGGCATCGAGCCCTTCGTCGAGCTTGGAAGACGTCTTGAACAGACGGTTTTTCAGCTTTCCGAAAAACGACATATGCGCGGCCTCGTACCTTCTGGATCAATCACACCTAATACGCCGCGCGGCTCAATGAAAGTGTGAGTTGACCATCCGGCCCGGTCCCCCCTTACTGCAGCCATGCGCGCGTTGCTCTTCCTGCTTTTCCTGATCCCCGCGTCGGTTGACGCCCAACCCGACGAGCCGGGCAGCCTGTGCTCCTCCGGAGCGTTCGGACAGGTGCAGTGTATCCGCCCGTCGCATTTCGTGTACGACACCTGCCAGGCGCTGGAAGCCTTCGCCAACGATGCCGGTATCGACCCGCACTTCTTCGCCCGGTTGATCTGGCAGGAAAGCCGCTTCGACCCCAACGCCCTTTCACACGCCGACGCGATGGGCATCGCGCAGTTCATCGCCTCCACCGCAGAGCTGCGCGGTTTGCGCGATCCCTACAACCCGGCGGAAGCGCTGGAATACTCGGCGGAATACCTTGGCGAACTGACGCGGCGCTACGGCAATCACGGGCTGGCCGCGGTCGCTTACAACGGTGGCGAAAGGCGCGCCGACGGGCTGGTGGCAAAGACCGGCGGACTTGCGCGGGAAACCATAGACTACGTCCAGATCATCACCGGCCTGAAGGCCGAGACATGGCGCGACGCCCCGCCTGTCGAGCCGGACTTTGCCTTGGACGACGATTTATCCTTCCGGGAGGCGTGTTACGATCTGGGCCGAAACAGACGATTGACCGCCTATCCGGAACAGGAACCTTCGGAGCCCGTGGTGCCGGACTGGGGCGTGCAGGTCGCTTTCGGCGTGTCGGAGAAGGCCGCGCTGGCCAAGTTCCGCAGCAGCACACGCGGATGCCGGTCGGTCTACGGCTCGGAAGAGCCGCTGCTCCTCTGGTCGAAAAGCCGGGCGAGCCCAAGGGGCGGCTACTACATGGCCCGCTTCGGTCGCGACAGCCGCGATGCCGCTTGGAACATGTGCAGAAAACTGAAACGCAGCGGCTGCATCTGCGCGGTTTATCGCAACGATTGAGGCATGTGGATAAGTGGCTGTCTATTTCCCTTATCCGACTTTATTCCGCAGGTCAGGCGTTTTCATCCGATCACTTTTGTCTTTTTCCGATAAATCGACGGCGCCCATCAAAACCACGACTTTCGTCCGACTTGCTCAGGATCAAAGCGGCTGTCCTTCGCAGGGCTACAAAGGAATGTGACAGAGCAAAGGAGAACTGATCGATGTACTTCCTGTTTGGAACGGTGGCGTTGATGACCTTGGCGGGTGTGGTCAAAACGCGACGTCGTGCCCGTGAGGCCGAAGTGCGTGTCCGGGCAACCACGACGCGCCCGGTGTTTCCGACCGGACGGTCCTGATCGAAGAGGCAGGGCGGGACATGTCCCGCCCTTCTCGGTCAGATCTCTTCCGGAAAGTGCTTGATGGTCAGGCGGATCGGGTTCGGCGCTGCCTGACCCAAGCCGCAGATGGACGCATCTGTCATTGTCTGGCACAACTCCTCCAGCAGCGACTGATCCCACTTGTCCGCCATCATCAGCTTCACCGCCTTCTCGCAACCGACGCGACACGGCGTACACTGACCGCAGCTTTCATCCTCGAAGAACTGCAGCATGTTCAACGCGGCGTCCCGGACGGAGTCCTGGTCGGACAAGACGACGACCGCCGCCGACCCGATGAAGCTGCCGTGCGGCTGAAGCGTATCGAAGTCCAGCGGGATGTCGTTCATCGACGCGGGTAACAAGCCCGAAGACGGACCGCCCGGCTGGTAGGCCTTGAGCCTGTGCCCGTCGAGCATCCCGCCCGCCGCCTTGATAATATCCATGATCGTCGATCCGGCGGGCAGCAGGTGCACGCCCGGCGACTTCACCCGTCCCGACACCGAATACGAACGCAGCCCCTTCCGCCCGTTCTTTTCCACCGATGACAGGATCTGCGGCCCCTCGCGGCAGATCTTGGACACCCAATACAGCGTCTCCACGTTGTGGACGAGCGTCGGCCGGTCGAAGATGCCGACCTGAGCCACGTAGGGCGGACGATGGCGCGGGATCCCGCGCTTGCCCTCGATCGACTCGATCATCGCGCTTTCTTCGCCACAGATGTACGCGCCCGCGCCCCGCCGCAGGTCGATATAATCCTTCTCGACGATCCCCGCCTCTTCGAGTGCGCGGATCTCCTTGCGCAGGATGTCGATGATGCCGGGGTATTCGTCGCGCATGTAGATGAAGCAGCGCTCGGCCTCCACCGCCCAGGCGGCGATCAGAACTCCTTCAAGGAAAACATGGGGTTCGCCCTCGATGTAAACGCGATCCTTGAAGGTTCCCGGCTCACCCTCGTCGCCGTTGACCGCCAGATAACGCGGCCCGGGATTGGCGCGCACGAAACCCCACTTGCGACCGGAGGGGAAGCCTGCCCCGCCCAGCCCGCGCAGACCGGACGCCAGGATCTTCTCCTGCACCTCCTCCCAATCACCTTCGGCACGCAGCGCCTTCAGTTCGCTGTACCCCCCCTCTTCGAGGTAAGCGGAAAGCGTCTCGTACCGCTCGACGGGGGCATGGGTTTCGCCGGCGGCGATGGCCGCTTCTACCTTCTCCGGCGTGGCGTGACCGATGTGATTGTGGCCGAGTTCCAGAACCGGCGCGGTGTCACAGCGGCCCATGCAGGGCGCGCGCATGACGCGGACCTGAGCAGGGTCCATGCCGTTTTCCAGCGCTTCACGCAGTTGTTCCGCTCCGGCCAGTTCGCAGGAAAGCGAATCGCAGACGCGGATCGTCAGCGCGGGCGGCGGCGTCTCGCCTTCCTTCACGACGTCGAAATGCGCGTAGAAGGTGGCAACCTCGTAGACCTCGGCCATGGACAGGCGCATTTCCTCGGCCAGCGCGCGCAGGTGCGCGGCAGAGAGGCAACGGTATTCGTCCTGGATCAGGTGCAGGAACTCGATCAGCAGGTCGCGGCGGCGCGGACGGTCGCCCAGCAGGTCGCGCACCTCGGCCCATGCCTTGTCCTCGACCTGACGGCCCTTCGGCGTCCGGCGTCCCCGTCCCTTGCCCGATTTCCATACGCCCTTGCGCTCATCGAGTGCCATCGAAGCACCTCCCCGTATTCGTGTTGGCGCAGCCTACCGTCCACGCCGTCCCGGACGCCGATGAAAAACGACGCACTGGAGCATGGCTCCGCCGCGAAATGCCCCGTCTTTTGCCTGATGGGTGACGGAAAGTTCCGCTAGAGGTAAGACATCCAATGGTATCGGGCGGCGCTCCGGGGGCAACGATGGCACGATTCACGATCGCAACACTGAGTATGGTGGTGCTCTTGGCGCTGGCCATGACCCTCGGCGCGCCCTTCCCTTTCATTGCGCTGCTCTACATCACGGTCTTCACGTTCTTTCTGGACAAGCTGACGGCCTTCGCCGCCCCTGACCGCCCGGATGCGGAGTTTCCGGCGGGCGACGCCTTGTCGGTGACGCTTGGCCTGCTTCATTTCCCGCTGCTCTACGGCGGCGTCCGGGTCATCGCCGCCGGGGGTCTCTCGGTCTTGGACACGGTCTGCCTGTTCGCGGCACTAGGCCTGTTCCTGGGACAGGTGTCGAATTCCAACGCGCACGAGCTGATCCATCGCTCCCCCCGCGCCATGCGGCGGTTGGGCGTGGCGGTCTATTCCTCTGTTCTGTTCGGGTTCCACGCTTCCGCGCATACGCGGGTTCACCACGTCCACGCCGCCACGCCAAACGATCCCAATTCGGCGCGCATGGGGGAAGGCTACTGGCGGTTCGCCGTGCGGGCCTGGCGTGGCGCACTGGTGGAAGGATACAGGGCGGAACGTCGGCTTGGCCGCCGCGGTCTGTCGCATCCCTACACCGCCTATGGCATGGGCGCGGCGTTATCGGTGCTGGTCGCCGCTACTGTGGCTGGGCTGACAGGCGTCGTGGTGCTGTTTGGTCTCGCGGGCTACGCGCAGGCACAACTGCTGCTGTCGGACTATGTCCAGCACTACGGGTTGCGCCGCAGGGAGGTCGCTCCGGGCAGGTTTGAACCGGTCGGGCCCGGCCATAGCTGGAACGCGCCCCACGGCTTTTCGTCGGCATTGATGCTGAACGCACCGCGCCACTCCGATCACCATGCCCACCCGTCGCAGCATTATCCCGGGCTGGAACTGGACCGCGGCACGATGCCGATCCTGCCGCACTCCCTGCCCGTGATGGCCGTTCTGGCGCTTGTGCCGCCCCTCTGGCGCCGTGTAATGGACAAGCGTGTGCGCCGCTGGCAACCCGGATGATCCGCACCCGGGCGATCCTTCGCCGACGCGCGCCGAAGTCTTAACCATTCGGTAATCCCGTATCTTGCCTCCGCCCGTGAATGTGGCAGGATTGAGGCATGAAACAGTTCCTTCCTGCCGCACTGGCGCTTTCCCTAGCCGCTGCCCCCGCATTCGCCGCCGAGCCCCTTTCGGCCAACGCCTTCGAAAGCTACGTGAACGGCAAGACGTTGTATTACGGCATGTCCGGCGACGCCTACGGGGTCGAGGAGTACCTGCCCGACCGCCGCGTGCGCTGGTCCTTCCTCGACGGCAAGTGCAAGGAAGGATACTGGTACGAGGCTGAAGGCTCCCAGATCTGTTTCGTCTACGAGGACAGCCCCGACCCGCAGTGCTGGACGTTCTTCCGCGAGGGCAGCAAACTACGCGCGGTGTTCGAGAACGATCCGTCGTCCACTGTCCTCTACGAGGCGCGCCAGAACGACGAACCGATGATGTGCTACGGCCCGGACGTGGGCGTCTGAGATCAGGCGGCGTCGCGGGACAGGCCGCGCACCGCCAGCATGCCCTGCCGGATATAGTCGACCATCACTTCGGTGATCGCGGTCTTTCCGTTCCCGGCATATAGGTTGATGTTCTGCGTGCCGAGGTCGGGCAGAAGCCCCTCGTCCAGATACTTCACGTAGGTCGGCGCGTGGCCTTGCAACCGCGCCGTCACGGCAAGATCGGCGCTGATCGTCGCGTCCACGGTCATGTCGCTGTCGGAATCCACCGCCAGCTCCCAGGCGAAATTCTCTGCATCCAGCCGGGCGAGTGCAAATTCCCTGAATCCGCAGGACCGGCAAAAGGCGACCCGCAGCGGGCGTGACTTGTGCGCCTGCCCGTCCGGAGCACCGATCCAGCGCAGGGGCACTTCCATCAACGTCTCTCCGCCCTGGTCGACGCCGCCTTCGGTTGTCATGATGACATCGGCCTCACCCCGGGCAAACTTTGCCTTCAGTTCCTTCGTGAAACTGCTGAGAAGCTGGACTTTGACCCGGGGGTGCGTCCGGCCCATCCGTTGCAGGACCTGCGGGATCACGGGGTACACGATGTCATGTGGCACGCCGAGGACGATTTCCCCCTCCCAGCTCTGGCAGGTCAGGCGGGTGTAGATCTCGTCGTTCATCTCGACCATGCGCTGCGCATAGGACAGAAGCTGTGCGCCCGCCGGCGTCAGGCTGACGCCGCGCCCGCTGCGCTCCAGCAGTCTGAGACCCAACATCTCCTCAAGCCGTTTGAGCTGCATCGAGACGGCCGACTGCGTCAGGTTCAGGAAACCTGCGGCACGCGTCACGCCGCCGGCCTCTGCAACGGCCACGAAGGACCTCAGGACGGTGATGTCGAGATTTCTCATCCATTACGCTCCGTGATGGGAGGAAGCAAAAACATTCACTTCGAATATCAATCAGACTGTGCCAAATTCATCAATGGAAAACATCGACACACCCGAAAACATCACAGCTCTTGAAAGACGACGCCATGTATCGTGCCGCCGAACGCTACTTTATCGACCTTTTGCACCGTGGCCCCGAAAGGCACTGGCCGCCCTCCCGGATAGCCGCCGACCTGCGCGAAGCCAACCGCTACGAGCGTGCGGAACATGACGCCCGGTGGGATGCACCGACTTTTTGGCGCATCTGACGCGTATGTTATGTCCCAAGACCTCTCTAAAGCTTGAATATTCATGCCTCACTGCCAATATTCCTGCCATGTTCCCCGAATAGTGTTTCGGGGCGATTTGTACGCAAACGGAGGCATTGATGGCTGAATATCAAACGATCGGGGCACGGGGCGTATCCGGTGCCCGCAGCGCCCAGATTGACGAGGGGCTGCGCGCTCATATGAACAAGGTCTACGCGTTGATGTCCGGCGCGCTGCTGATGACGTTCGCGCTGGCCTACCTCGTGGCATCCAGCCCGGCCCTTCAGCAGGTTCTGCTGGTCTCTCCGGTGGTCTGGGTCGTAATCTTCGGCCCGCTGGCCTTCGTGATGATCGCGTCCTTCGCGTTCCACAAGCTGTCCGTCGTTGCGCTGAACGGTCTCTTCTGGGCCTACGCGGCCCTGACCGGCGTGTCGCTGGCCACGATCTTCATCATGTTCGACATGATGCAGGTCATCACCGGCCTCGCCTACACCGCGGTTGCGTTCCTTGGCCTTTCGCTGACAGGCTACCTGACGAAGCGTAACCTCGGCCCGGTACACCAGGTCGCCGTGATGATGACCTGGGGCCTCGTCGCCTTCGCCCTGATCAGCATGCTGTTCGGCGGTATGGGAGGCAACACCTTCTGGTGGATGAACGTGGCGATCCTCGGCCTGTTCGCGGTCCTCACCGCGACTTCGACGCAAGAGATCAAGAACACCTATCTTGAGGCGCGCACCCACGGTGGTCCGGAGGCAGATCTTTTCCTTGAGAAGGCCGCGATCATCGGTGCGCTTCAGCTTTACATCTCGTTCATCGCGATGTTCCGCTCGATCATGTATCTGTTCATGGGCGGCGACGACTGATCGCAGATCCACGCAATCTAACGAAGGGCCGGTCCAAAGACCGGCCCTTTTTCGTTGCCCGGCCGAACTTCCCATTTCGAATTCGGCGCCGTTTGGGTTCGTGTCAACTAAGTATCATCTCCGGGTGAGCTGACCATGAAGCCACCCAATAACGCCGTCTGTCACTGCTACAACGGGGATGCTGAAGATGCCGCCCGATTATACGCACAGCCCTTTCCTGAGAGCGAGGTTACGTTTGTCAGTCGCGCGCCAGCCGACTTTTTTGAAGGCGACGTGCTGGTCGTCAGCTGAGGGACCATGTGCCTTGCACGTGGCCTACAAGGGATACGACAGCAGGTTGACCGGGAACGCCACACCGCCTCCGAATGTCATGGCGCTCTGCCCGATGCTGCGGAAGCCCAGCGACTTGTAGAACGGTGTGGCCGTCAGGGTGCTCTTGCAGTGCAGCACACGGATGCCCTTGTCCCGCGCGTCCTGGATGACATGTGTCATGAGTCGCGTGCCGACGCCCCTGCGGACGGCGTCAGGGTCCGTGGCTAGGTGGCGGACGTATCCCACGCCCGGCGCACGCCCCGTACCACCGGGCATGGCCAGCGACCAGCCGCCAGCGCCTAGCAGGGCCGTTCCGCTTTCCGCGACAAAGTACAAGCCCGAGTCGATCAATTCGGGCTGGGCGCGCGCGAATTCGGGTAAGCCAAAGACTAGCGCAGACGGCGGATAGTCCGCTGCAAGCAAACGGGCGTAGCTGCGGCGATAGAGGTCGTCCAGCAGAGAGATGTCATGCCGAGTCGCAGGGCGTATGGTGATCTGCTCGGCCAAATCCGTACCTCCGATGCGGGAGTATTCCGGGATTTGGCCGGTCAGGCAAATCACAACCGACGCCCGTTGGTGGCGCCGGTCTGTCGCTCTTAATTCAGCGCCAGTTCCTGAACCATGGTGTTGCGGGTCGATAAGGTCACCGCATCGCCCTCGCGGGTGAAGCTGTAGAGCTGGCCAATATGGCCAGGCAGGCCGAAGGTAACGGAGTCGCCATCCGCCAGGGCCATGATAATGCGCCCTTGATCGTCAGCGTCGTTGCGGGCTGCGTAGTAGCCCACGACTTCGAAGGTGTCGCCTGCCTTGGTCCAGTAGACAGACATGTCGGTCGTCGACTGGTGCAGCGTGGCACCGGCCATCGGCGTGTCGAGGGTGACGGTTTCAGCTGCGGCGGCAAGGGGAAGCAAAACAAAGGCGGCAAGTGCAAACGTGCGGAACATATCGATTTCTCCAGTTTTCTGCGTAGCGCGTGGCCGGATGCCAAGCGCCAACATTCTGCACCGCAGCATGACAGAAGGCAGACCGAAGGACCAATGCAGAATGGGCAAGACCGTTATGACTTGAAATCAATATGTTAACAGTATGCAACGGTAGACCGAACCGGTCAAGATAGGCTTGCGACTGCAGAAAAACCGTCAGAAACAAGAAAAAAGCCGCGCGGAAGCACCGTCGCGGCCTTTGTGGCTCGTTCCGAAAAAGGGCAGGATTACTTGATCTTGCCTTCTTTGTATTCGACGTGCTTGCGCGCAACCGGGTCGAACTTCCGGATGGTCATTTTTTCGGTCATGGTACGCGCGTTCTTCTTGGTCACGTAGAAGTGGCCGGTGCCTGCGGTCGAGTTCAGGCGGATCTTGATCGTGGTCGGCTTCGCCATTGGTCGTCTCCTGCAACACGCGGGGCGCCGCGCGTGAAATTCGTATGAAGCCCGCCTTTTACTTACTGCGCGGCCCGAGTCAACCGTCTCGTGACAGTTTGTGGGCCGGCGTGGTCCGGCGGCCGGGCCGGTCGCCCGGAGCAGTGATGCGCGGAGGGCCTGTAAGCCGGATTCTGTTGTCGGGGTTGCCCCCTCAGACGACCATTCCTCTGGGCCGCACGTTGCCGCGCGGCTCTAGCTGCCAACCCGGACCTCTCGGGCCAAAGCCGCCCTGTCCCGATATCCCGCAAGCGGGATCAGTCGGACGCGAGGTCCCTACACGGCATTGCTCCCGGTGGGGCTTGCCAAGCGGGCGATGTTGCCATCCCCCCGGTGGGCTCTTACCCCACCGTTTCACCCTTACCTGCCGACAGGCGACAGGCGGTCTGTTTTCTGTGGCGCTTTCCGTCAGGTTGCCCTGCCCGGGCGTTACCCGGCACCGGTGCTTTGGCGAGTCCGGACTTTCCTCCCGGGGTTTCCCCAAGGCGGCCGTCCGGCCCTCCACGCGCGCCCGACATAGGCGGGGCGGAAGAGCTTGGCAATCCCGCGCGTGCCGACCTATCTCCGGTCAGCGCAGGACGAGCGGCATGGACAGCCATTCTGCCAGAGCGTCGGCTGCTGCGTCGGGCTGTTCCAGCACAGACATGTGCGCGGCCCCCTCGATTACCCGCAAGGCCGCGCCCGGGATCAGTTCCGCCATGAACTCGTGCCGTTTGACAGGAAGCTGACGATTGGATGCCCCGCACAGCACCATCGTCGGCACGGCAATCTTGCGCAGGGTGCTTTGCTGGTCGCGACGGCGCTGGAGCGCGCGGATCTGGCGGGTCATGACCTCGACCCCAAGGCCCGCGGCCATCTCTTGCAGCAGCGCGGAAATCTCGGCCCGCCAAGGTCCGGGCGCGAGGTCTGCAAGGCGCAGGGCCTCGGCAAAGACCGAGCCGCTCTTGCCGGCGCGGGCACGGACGATCAGCGGGTCGCGCTCGGCGGCCTGCTGCGGCGTATCGGCCAACGGCGTTGTGTCCATAAGGCATAGGCGGGTCACGCGGTCCGGCGCCCGGCGGACGATCTCCATCGCAACGATACCGCCCAGTCCCTGCCCCGCCAGCGCGCATCGCTTGGGGATGACGTCCAGCAGCGCCGAGGCGATCTCCTCGATCCGCTCGCCTTCTGTCAGAGCTGCGGTCATGACGGCGCGGCTGCGCGACAGGTCGGCCAGGTGCGGTCCGAACAGTCGGGCGTCGCACAGGATATCCGGCAAGAACACGACGGACTCACGCATGTACGTCCCCGCACTCCGGTCCGCCGCCTGTTGTCGTCACGCTTGCACCCACGAAGCCACCCCCAGTCGCCGCAACCCTATCAGACCCGGTCGCAAGGAAAAGAGGGGCCGCCAAGCCAGACGGAGGGGGCATCCGATGCAGTAACCAAGAGCGATCCGGTGCCGAAAGATGGGCGGGCGCGCGGTGCGCATCCCTCGTCCCGCCGCACCGTAACGACACGCCTGTTCCCTCACCACCGCAGAGCATGGCAAAGCGCCCGCACAGAGCCCGCACGGAGCGCAGGCAGAACCGGCAGCTTCGGCAGCGTGTTTGATGGCCACGACTGCGGATGTGCCGTGCAGACGATCCGTGCGTCCCATCGCGGAACGCATTCCGCCTCATTGCGTCTTGATCTGGTCCCAGAAGACGCCGAGGTGCCGGGACACGATCTGGCTGTAGCGGTCGCTTTCCTTCAGCGCCGCGAGGCCGGCATTGAAGCGGTAGAGGAACGTCGTTCCGCGCCAGTGCGTCTTCGAGATGATGACATGCAGCCCCTCGGTGGCGATCGGCTTGTCCAGGGGCACCGCCTGGCCTCTCAACCCCATCTCTTCGATAGTCTGCGCGCCCAGGAAGACATTGACCGTCACCGCATCGACGTCGCCCGCCATCAGCGCCGTGAAACAGGCCTGCGGGCTGTCGGCCTGCACGAGGTCGATCAACCCCTTCGATATCCATTCCCGCCCCGGCCGGTCGAGGTCGTGGGTGAAATACCCCTTGGGCCGGCAAAGCCGCTTGCCCACCACATCCGCGTCGCTCTCGTAGGTGAAGCCGTCCCCTTCGCGCACGAACAGCAGGACGAGGATATCGACCAGCGGATCGGAGAAATGGAAGCTGGCGCAACGCTCGTTGTCGGGAGTGGCGGCGCAGTCGGGCTTGTACCATGGGAAACCCATGTCGTACTTCTTCTCCGCCAGATCGGGGAACAGGTGTTCCGACCAGTCGTCTTCCCAGGTGATCGAATAGGTCACCGGGGCCGGGGTCGCCTCCATCGCGGCATTGACGATCTCCGTGATCATGCCCTGCCCCGGCCAGTCCTGATCGGTGAACGGCGCGAAGTTGCCCCCGGTCAGCAGCTTCAGTTCCGCGTCGTCCCGACGCAGCGGCGTGGCATCCGCGGCCTCCGTTCCGGGCGCGCAGGGCAGCTTCAGCACGTCGCCGGGCGCGACCTGGAAGACCGACTGCTGCAGGGCCGCCTCGTTGGCGTAGTAGATCAGCGTCCACTTCTCCGGGTCGCCATAACGGGTCTCGGCGATGGTGAAGACCGTGTCGCCGGCCTGTACGGTGTATGCCTCCGGCACGCAGGTCTGGGCCGCCACGGCGGACGCGCTCAGCATGAGGAGTGCTGCGATGCTCCTCCCCAGGATCATCAGAGACCCGCCCAGATCGACGACATGTGCTTGTCGATGACCTTCAGGTATTCTCCGCTGTCACGCATCTTGTCCAACCCGTCGTTGAAGGCGGCGATCAGCGCCTCGGCCCGTGGGTTGGAGCGGTGGGCAACCACATGCAGACCTTCGATGGCCAGCGGACGCGACAGCTGAAGCTCCACCGCATCGCCCAGTCCCATGTCCTTCAGGACGACGCGGCCGGTGAACTCGTTCATCGCAACCGCATCGGCAGAGCCGGACACCAGACGCATGAAACAATCCCCGGCGCTGGCGGGCTGCTGCAGGCGCGCACCGACGCGGGCAAGATAGCCCGCGCTTTGCCCTTGCCGCGATGCACTGGCGTGTCCCAGCGGCGCACAGACACGCAGACCGTCGAGGTCGGCCTCCTGCTGGTACGTCACGCCCGAACCCTTGGCGGTAAAGAGCACGACCAGCATCTCGAACATCGGTTCGGAATAGACATAGTCGGCGCACAGGGCAGAGCTCGCATCGCCGCCGCAGTCCGGTTTGCGCCACGGGAAGGCCAGGTCGACCATACCTTCGGACAGCATCGGGTCGAGATGCACGGAGCGGTCGTTGACCCAATAGAACTTGTGCGCGCCGGTGTCGTCGTTTGCGACGAAGGCCCGGTTGACGATATCGGTGATCATGCCGGACGACATCTGCAGACGATTGGTGAACGGCTTGAAATCGTCGCCGGCCAGCAGCTTGACGTCCACACCCTTGCGGCTTTCGTCCGCTTTGCGCTGGCGGTGCGCCTGCACCTCGACGGCGGACCGCGCGGGCTGCGGTTCGGCCATGGCCGCCTGCGCGACCGGCATTCCCCCATCGAGACCCGCGGGCAGGCCGTTGATGCAGGGCATCCGGTAGGTCTGACCCACGCGGATCGCATCCGGGCTCGCGATGATCTCGATGTTGGTGCGGTAGATCGCGCTCCACTGCCCCACGTCCTTGTAGAGCCGGTCGGCGATCAGCGACAGGGAATCGCCCCGCTGCACGGTATAGAGCCCGCCGCAGGTTTCCTGCGCCATGGCGGCCCCGCTGACGACCGCCCCCGACAATGCGACCGCCGCCGCCCACGCGCTTGTGCACCTGATCATTCCAACCGTCCCCCACTGTTGCTGCGGCAAAAATGCGCGCATGTAGTAGTACCGGTCAACAATTCATCAAAGGAATGTGGTGTTACCCATATGTATCAAGCACTTCCCAAACCCCATCAATCCATGGCCCAGCGTCGCGCAACGCTTATCCACAGAATCAATAGGCGCATGACTCAGGCGAAGGCAGCCAAGGTTTCGCTGGGGCCGCTGGCAACGGGTCCGCTAAGTGACAAACGCGCGGCTGCGGGAGCACAATCAGAAGGAGATTAAATAGATAAATTGCATACCCTTAGCGTGTTTTTCTTGGTGCCTGCCAAGTCTGATACCGAAACGATCGACCTACCTGTCGCCGTGCCCTGATGCTTCAGATCGACCGCCTGGCCCGACCCCACCCTAGACCCGCTTAGCCTTCCGCGGCGAGGATCTGCATCCAGATCGCCGCGCTGTCGTACAGCGTCCATTCGCGGCGCAACCCTTCCGGTCCGAATTCCGCGTGGCTGATGCCCATGACATGGACTGTCGCGCCGGTCGGCGGTCCGAACGCGCCCCAACCGTCGTGCCGCCCGGTCAGCGACCAGCGCAGCGCGGCGCGCGGCGGCAGCATCGGCGTCTCCTCCCCGATGCGATGGTGCACCGCGAAGGCGGCCGACGGAAACGCCTGCCGCAGCCCCAGCCAGAACCGCTCTGCCGCGACGTGCCCCCGCAGTTCCTGCCCGCCGGGATAGGACAGGCCGCAGGCGGGATCGTATTGATCCGGAACGACGGACAGGTGCCCGGCCATCAACCGCTCCAGCACGTTCTCCAGTGCCAAACCCCAGCTGTCGTCGTTGCCGCGACCCGTGTAGGGCCCTTGAACATCGACCTCCGGACAAAAGACCGGCTCTGGCGTGTCGGCGCGGTCCAGCCGGTCGCGTGCCCAGGTCTTCACGTCCTGTCCGGCCTGCGACAGCAAAGCCGCGGTGTCGACCACCTGCCATTCGTCGCTGATGCGCCCGGCCTTGGCGAAATGATCGGCCATGACTCGATAGCGCAACCGGGCACCGCTTGCAGGCCCCCACGGTCCATCGCCGATGTGCCTGCCCATTGCGACCATCCGCGTCGAGCCCAGCATCCCACGCTTGTCCGAACCGCTACAGATCACGTCCTCGGTCAGCAGGCGCCGGTCGGGCATGGCGTGGAGTTCCGCCAGACCGGACGCCCACAGCGCGTCGGTCCCCTGCAGGACACCGCGCGCGTCACGCTGGACGATCGCCGGATGGTAGAAGGTCGCGAGCCCCGCTCCAAGCGTGCGGCCTTCCCAGATCTCGCGGCCCGCCGCACGCAGGTAGTCGGGGAAGTCACGGAACCGGGGATCGAATCCCATCATGTCGAAGTTCTCTCTGCACGGATCTTCAACCGACAGGTCTCGCAGATTCGTCCTAAAGCTTTGGTAAACCGCCTTTGGGGATCGGCCCGCCGCCGAGTCTCAGACGGGCAAGGCGATACCCCTGAACGGCGGGAAGTCCTCGTAGCGTGCAGCCCGGGTTTCCAAATCCTCCCCCGGCTCCGCTCCTGCCTTCAGAAGCGTCCCCTTCGGTGCGATGTAGCTGTCGATCCGCCTCACAGGGTCCGGACGCCACACCAGGTTGAAGGCGCAGAGCTTGGGAAAGAACCAGATCTCCGAATAGGGCAGATGGTCGTGCAGCCACCACGCCAGATCCCGCCAGTCGCGCCCGGCCTCGTAGCGCCGTGCAAACCACGGGATCACGACGGTGGCACCCGAGACGGCGACATCCGGGAGGTCCCAGATGTGGCACTCCAGCGGATTGTCGTTGCGCGCGCAGTTCAGCTTGTTGGCGTTCCCGTAGCCATTGAGCGCGGCAGACCGGAAACCGGACCGGACGAAGATGCGCCCGAACGTCTCTTCCAGGGGGTCGAGCAGGGCCGTGGCAAAGGCCCGGCCCCGTTCAAGGGCCAGGTCAGGATTGTCGGGGATGTTCGGCACCGCGTGGAAATTGCCGATCTCCGAATAGAGAAACTCGCGCATCCAGAAATGCGCCGACAGGGGTTCCCGCCCCAGCGTCTCCAACGACCACATGCTGCGGGGCGATCTCATGCCCTGCCAGGGCCCTGCCCGCCCATATCCGGCGGGGGCAGACGCACCGGCACCTTCAATAGCCCGCCCAGCGGAAAGCCCCGTCCGGTCCCAGAGGTGCGCCCGGGTTCCAGGCCACTTCCCAGACGTGCCCTTCCGGATCGGCGAAGTAGCCGATGTGACCGCCCCAAAACACGTCGTGCGCCTCTTTCAGGATCTCCGCCCCGGCGGCGCGGGCCGCGTCGATGACCTCTGCCACCTCGCTTTTCTCCCTTACATTATAGGCGTAGGTCGCCGCGCCGGACCCGAGCCGCTCCTCCGGCACGCCCATGTCCCTTGCCAGGTCGGCCAACGGATACAGTCCGATGGACTGGCCGATCAGGTCGAACACCACGATCGCGTCCGGGCTGTCCGCCCTTTGCCAGCCGAGCGTCTCGTAAAACGCCGTCAGCCGCTCCACGTCCCGGCACCCAAGGGTCACCAGACTGATGCGCTGCTCCATTCATATCCTCCTTCATAGACGGTTCGTAGGGCGGGGCTATGCGCCGCCTCCTTCTGGTCATCGCACAGACGTAACCCGAAGGTGCTGACAGTTTGCGTCAGGAGGTCACATCCAGCCCGCGCGCCCAGGCGATCATCTTGGCGGCCACGGTTTCCGTCATACCCGGCGACATCGTGTCGCCTGCGATGACGTGGTGCCCGGGATCGTCGTTGGGGCCGGTCTCGACCGCGAAGATCTCGCTCGGACCGCCCCACCGGTCCGCCACCTCCCGCGTGCGGGCATGATCGACCAGCGCATCGCGGTCGTCGAAGACAAAAAGCGCGGGCGTCTTCAGAAGGCCGGGGTCGCGGGCCGCCAGGGCACGGACGGCCTTGCCCATCGGCAGAAGCGCCACGGACGGATACCTGCTGGTCCAGAAATGTGCGTGGTCCGCGTTTGCCGGGGTGAACCCACGCTCCCGCCCAATCAGAAGCGGCAGCCATACCCGCGCGCCGGGCCACGTCACCACGCCCGTCTTCCGACCGCGCAGCCGGAAATTCGGCGCGACGAAGATCGTGCCGGCGACGCCGTTTGCCGCGCGCCCGTACAGTGCCAGCGCGGTCAGCGTGCAGCCGGTCGAGGTGGAGATCACCAGCGTCCGCCGCCCCACCGCCCGCGCGATGACCAGCGCCTCAGCCACGTCCTCCGTCCATCCCGCCAACGTCGCCTCGCCCATGGCGGCGCCGCTCCTTCCGTGGCCTTCGAGACGGGTCAGGACGAGGTTCGCGCCCAGGTCGGCGGCCACACGCTCCGGCACCGGGCGGATCTCCCCCAGCGAAGCCGAGAAACCGTGCACGTAGACCACCGCCCAGTCGGTTTGCACACCGGGTTCACCCGCCCAGATCACCTGTTTCTGCAAGCCCGGACGGATGTCCGGAAACTGCGCCTCCCGGGCCGCAAGGTAGGCGTCGACGCCGCCCTCCAGACGGGCCGGATCGAAAGCAGCCTCCGGCACACGCGGTGGCCGCAATGCGAGCCAAAGCCCCATCCCCGCCGCCACTGCCAGCAAAGCCCAGATCATGCGTCGGCCCCCACGGCGAAACTGTCGATGGAGATCCAGCCATCCAAAAGCCGCCACGCGCCGCCGTCCGCGTCACCAGAGGCAGGCAGCCCGACGACCAGCACATGCCCGCCGGCGCCGCGCGGCTGATCGTGGGAGCGGTCGATTTCGCTCCCCGTAAGATGTGCCCGGAGTAGCGCGCCAATCCCGCCGTGGGCGACCACGGCGATGTCCCCATCGGGTGCCTCGGACACCACCCGCTTCAGGGTCGCCACAATACGGTACTGCGCGTCGATCGCCCGTTCCCAACCGCGAACGCTGTCTCTCGGATTGGCAAAAAAGGCATCGGCCATCGTCTCGAACTCCGGTCCCGGCAGGTAGCCGGTGGCGGACCGGTCATTCTCGGCCAGGCTCAGCACCTCGCGGTGCACCAGCCCACGATCTTCAGCAAGGATCGCGGCCCCTTCGCGGGCCTTGCGCTCCATCGAACTGAAAACGGATGACACGGGCGGGCAGCGACGGGCAAAGTCCTCGTGCCGCGCCTTGCCGCGCGCGGACAATCGCCAGTCGGGCACCGGCACATCCGGGTCGATCACCACGTCGGCATGGGTGATGCAATAGAGCCGCCTCAATGTCCGACCTCGGTGATGGCCGCCTCGATCAGCGCAATGCAGGCGGGAGAGGAAAAGCGATGGTCGGCGCCTTTCACGAAGGTCAGCCGCAGGTCGTCGCTCTCGATGTGGTCGAGCAGGGACAAAGCCGATTGGCGCGGGACCGCCTCGTCTTCCGTTCCCTGCAGCAGCCGCACAGGCCAGGGCATCGGCAGCGGCGCGCGCAGAACGAGGTTGCGCCGCCCGTCCTCGATCAGCTTTTTCGTCACGATGTACGGGTCCTCGTAGGCGGACGGCATCAGGAGTTGCCCCTCCTCCATCACCTGCCGCCGCTCGTCCTCCGAAAAGCCGGCCCAAAAGCCGTCCTCGGTGAAATCCGGCGCGGCGGCGATACCGACAAACCCGGCGACCTCAGGCAGTCGCTGGGTGAGCAGACAACCGATCCAGCCGCCCATCGACGAGCCCACCAGCAGAACCGGCCCCGGTGCTGCGTGCCGGATCACCGCTTCGGCGTCCGCCGCCCAATCGCCGATACAGCCGTCCTCGAACACTCCGCCCGACGCACCATGGCCCGCGTAGTCCAACCGCAGGAAGGCCCTTCCCCGCGCCTTCGCCCAGGTTTCGAGATGTATGGCCTTCGTGCCTTCCATGTCCGACCGGTAGCCCGACAGGAACACGATGCACGGCCCCGTGCCTTCGGTCTTCGCATAGGCCAGCGCGTCGCCGCGCGGCCCCGTGACGTGGGAAATCTCTGCCAATACTGCCTCCTCTGCGTTGCCGCGGACTCTAGCAATCCCACGGCCGGAGCCAAGCCCGTCTCTCTTCCCGGCCCGCTCCACGAAGCGGCGGTCAGCCGTCGATGCTCTGCGCCAGCACGCGCGAGATGACGGTCAGACTTTCACCGCTGTCCTGCCGCCATGTGTTGAAGGCCTCCTGCACCGCGGCCCACGCCTTTTTCGAGGACGGCGCCTTGTCGACAACGCCCTCGGCACGCAGCCGTGCCACGACCGAGCTGGACAGGATGTAGCTGTCGCGCCCCATCATCCGCAGCATATAGGCGCCGCCCGAACCGCCCAGCCGCGATCCGTCCTTCTTCAACCACTGCAGGAGGCCGGCGAAATCCTCCGTTGGCCAGTCGCCCACGAACCGCCCGAAAGAGCCGTGACGTTCGGCGATCTCGCGGATCATCACCGCGTTCTGCTGGATGGCGCGGACCTTGGGCGGGCTGCGCACGATGCGGGTGTCTGCAATCAGTTCGTCGAACCAGTCCTCGGACATGTGGGCCACGCGGGCGGTGTCGAAGCCGTGAAACGCGTCCTCGATGCCGGGCCATTTGTTCTCGACCACCTTCCAGTTCAGCCCGGCGCTGAAGATGCCCTGCGCCATGCGCGCAAGCCAGCGGTCATCCGGGGTCGCCGCCAGCGCATCGGCCGATTTCACCTCCGGCATATCGGCGAGGACGGCTTCGCGCCCGCCCTTCCGCTCTGCCGCGATATCCAGAATGTCCTCGAATGTGCGCATGGAACCCCCGCCGAACGACCGGAACAGGAAACTCAGGTGCGCTCTACCTCGTCAAGTCCCAGCGCCAGCATACCGCCACAAAACGACAGCAGTGCAAAGCCCGCCAGCGCCACCTGCGGCCCGAGCGCGGCCAGCGCCCCGCCAAGCGCGCCGACGATCAGCAAGAGCGTCCCGATCAGCGTGTTGGCCAGCGCCGAATAGGACGACCGTGCGTCCTCGGGCGCCATGTCGACAAGGTAAGTTGATCGCCCCTGCCGCACGCCATGATAGGCGACCATCAGCCCGAACAACACCAGTGGCACGACCCAGACGGTCTTCGTCAGGCCCGCAAATTCCGCGCCAACAGCCAGCGCCATGAAGACCGCCGCGACGAAGCCCGACAGCGCCAGCACCCATCGCGATGACCGGTCCGCAAGCCGCCCCCAGACGTAGCTGGACACAAACGATGCGGCGGAAGACGCCAGAAGCAGCGCGCCCAAGCCGTGCAAGGCCTCCTGCCCGCCGCCCAGCAGTACGAAATACGGCGGTGCCAAGGCCGTCACCGTCAAGGCGCCCCGCGTCGCGATGAAGCGGCGGAACTGCGGATCTTCCTTCAGCGGCGCAAGGTTGATGGCCCGGCCCGGCCCGGTTTCCTCCGACGGCTTTTCCTCCAGCGACGAAAACAACGCCGCCGCCCCGAGCCAAAGCACGGCGGCCAGCGCGATGGCGATAATCACCGGCGTCGCCTGCTGTCCCACGCCGAAGATCAGGAGTGCCGCGAAGGTCAATACCGCCAGCGAGGCCGCAGAACCCGCAACGCCCGTCACGGCACCGCGGCGGGTCTTGGGGACGGTCTTGCCGAGGATGTCCTTGTAGCTGACCGAACAAAGGGCCCGGCTGACCGCCAACACCACCAGCGCCCCCGCGATTGCCAGGCCGGCCGCCATGCCGTCCAAAAACAGCGCCGCCAGCGCAATCGCTGCCGCCATGGCGCCCTGCCCGACCGATCCGGCGACCCAGGCCCATTTTCGGTGGTGCATCGCCTCCACCCGGCCCGCCATGACGATCTGCGGCAAAAGCGCACCGGCCTCGCGGATCGGGACGAAGGCTCCAGTGATCGCCGCCGGAACCCCGAGACTTCCCGCCAGCCAGCTCAGCACCAGTTTCGGGTCGATCAGGCCGTCCGCGATCTTCGTCATGCTGAGGCTGAACATGTGCCTCAGCCCGTTGCGGCTTTCGCTGTCGGGCGCGTCCTTGGCGCCTGTCAACCTCTTGTACACCCCGGTTGTGCTGTGGCTCATGTGCCTTCCGTCCTTCTTGGGTACGCGTCTGCGGTTGACAGCCCTCTCCGCCAGCGGCAAGGAGTGCGCACGACATAACCCGCAACCGGGCGTTCCGTGGGCGCCAAACCGACGAGGAGACATGGCCGATGGCCCAGATTTCCCTGACTTTCCCAGATGGCACGCAACGTAGCTTCGACAAGGGCGTGACGCCAGCCGAAGTGGCAGCCTCCATTTCCAAATCCCTTGGCAAGAAAGCGATCTCCGCTCAGGTGGACGGCGCGCACTACGATCTGCAGTGGCCAATCGAGACCGACGCCGCCATCGCGATCAACACGCTGGCCGACGACGGTCCCGCGCTCGAACTGATCCGCCACGACCTCGCGCATATCATGGCGCGCGCCGTGCAGGAGATCTGGCCCGACGTTAAGGTCACCATCGGCCCCGTCATCGAACATGGCTGGTACTACGACTTCGACCGCGCAGAACCCTTCACGCCCGAAGATCTCGGCCTCATCGAGAAGAAGATGAAGGAGATCATCAACGCCCGCGATCCCGTCCGGACGGAGGTCTGGTCGCGCGCCGATGCCATCGCCCATTACGAGAAGACCGGCGAGAACTACAAGGTCGAGCTGGTCAACGCGATCCCCGACGACGGCCAGCCGATCCGCATGTACTGGCACGGCGACTGGCAGGATCTCTGCCGCGGGCCGCACCTCCAGAACACCGGGCAGGTTCCCGGCGACGCGTTCAAGTTGATGAGCGTGGCCGGCGCCTACTGGCGCGGCGACAGCAAGCGGCAGATGCTCCAGCGGATCTACGGTGTGGCCTTCAAGAACCGCGACGACCTGAAGAAGCACCTCAACATGCTGGAGGAGGCCGCCAAGCGCGACCACCGCAAGCTGGGCCGCGAGATGGACCTGTTCCACATGCAGGAAGAGGCGCCGGGCCAGGTCTTCTGGCATCCGAACGGCTGGACGATCTACACCACGCTGCAGGAATACATGCGACGCAAGCAGCGCGCCGGTGGGTATCAAGAGATCAACACCCCGCAGGTGGTCGACCGCAAACTGTGGGAAGCCTCCGGCCACTGGGAAAAATACCAGCACCACATGTTCATCGTCGAGGTCGACGAGAGCCGCGACGGCGAGCATGACGACGCCACGGCGAAGAACAAGGAACAGACGCGCATCAACGCGCTGAAGCCGATGAACTGCCCGTGTCACGTGCAGGTGTTCAACCAGGGCCTCAAGTCCTACCGCGACCTGCCGCTGCGTCTGGCGGAGTTCGGGTCCTGCGCGCGGTACGAACCGTCGGGTGCGCTTCACGGGATCATGCGGGTGCGCGGCTTCACCCAGGACGATGCGCATATCTTCTGCACCGAGGACCAGATCGAGGCGGAGTGCGCGCGCTTCATCGAGTTCCTGGCCGACATCTACCGCGAGCTGGGTTTCCCGACCTTCGAGATCAAGTTCGCCACCCGCCCCGAAAAGCGCGTCGGCACCGAGGAATCCTGGGACTACGTCGAAAACGCTCTGGAAGAGGCGATCCGGAAAACGGGGCGCACCTACACGCTGGAACCCGGCGACGGCGCCTTTTATGGACCGAAGCTGGACTTCTACCTGACCGACGCGATCGGCCGGGTCTGGCAATGCGGCACCTTCCAGGTCGATCCCAACCTGCCAGAGCGGCTGGGGGCCTCCTACATCGCGCCCAACGGCGACAAGACGCGGCCCTTCATGCTGCACCGGGCGACGCTTGGCTCTTTCGAACGCTTCGTCGGCATCCTGATCGAGGAACACGCGGGCAAGCTGCCGTTCTGGCTGGCCCCACGCCAGGTTGTCGTAGCCTCCATCACCTCTGAGGCGGACGACTACGTGCAGGAAGTGACGGAACTGCTGCGCAAGGCGGGCGTGCGCGCCGAGGCCGACATCCGGAACGAAAAGATCAACTACAAGGTCCGCGAACATTCTGTGGGCAAGGTTCCGGTCATCCTCGCCATCGGCCACCGCGAGGTCGAGGAGCGGACGGTCACTGTTCGCCGCCTTGGCGAGAAGCAAACCTCTGTAACATCGCTGACGGATATCGTGAGCGAACTCTCGCGCAGCGCAACGCCGCCCGATCAGCTGTAACATTACCAACGAACTGAAAACGTAAAGGGCTCCGATTGTTTCGGGGCCCTTTTTAGTTTCCCTGATTTCATTCGGTTTCTGCGGTCGCAAAGGGTCACACGGCCATGACGCAAGCTGACACGGGCGTGAAGCACGGCTGCGTGAATGGTCCCGGTCGAGCCGTCGCGTCAGGTTTGAGACACCGACCGGCAGGACAGCCGGAACACGGTCAAGCAAACAACCGATCACTGTCTGACGAAAGGAAACGACATGTCCACCACCCTGAAGACCGCAGCCATTGTGGGTGCCATCGCTGCTTCACTCGCCGCCACCGGCGTGGCCGCACAGGAGCAGGAAAAATGCTACGGCGTGTCCCTCGCCGGCGAAAACGACTGCGCGGCAGGCCCCGGCACGACCTGCGCCGGCACCTCCAAGGTCGATTACCAGGGCAACGCTTGGACGCTGGTCGAGGCGGGCACCTGCATGGACATCGACCTGCCGGCAGGCATGGACGGGATGGCGCGCATGGGCTCGCTCGAACCGCTGGAGCGGGACCTCCCCGAGGCCTGATCCTGTCCCGCGGGCCGGGACTTGCCCCCCGGCCCGCCCCAATCCCGGCCCGCCCCAATCCCGGAAAGCCGCCATGTTCGATACGCCCCGCTCCCTGCCCGCCCGGCCCGGTGTCGGCTACAAGCCGCAGCACTACGCCGACCTTCTCGCCGATCCCGCGCCCGTTGGCTGGCTGGAAATCCACGCCGAAAATTACATGGGGGACGGCGGACGGCCGTTGGCGCAGCTGCGCGTCCTGGCCGAACGTTTCCCTATTTCGGTACATGGCGTCGGACTGTCCATCGGCAGCGAGGGCCCGCTGAACCGAGACCACCTTGCGCGCCTGAAGCATCTGCTAAGCTGGCTCGACCCCGCCAGTTTCTCCGAACATCTTGCCTGGTCGACCCACGACGGCGCTTTCCTGAACGATCTGCTGCCCCTGCCCTACACCGATGCAACGCTGGCCCGCGTGTGCCGTCACATCGACGAGGTGCAGGAGACGCTCGGGCGGCAGATGCTGCTGGAAAATCCGTCCTCCTATCTCGCTTTCCGCGAAAGCACATGGGAAGAACCCGCCTTTCTCGGTGAAATCGCCCGTCGCACCGGGTGCCAGCTGCTGCTGGACGTGAACAACGTCTTCGTGTCGGCAACCAATCTCGGCTATGCGCCGCAGGACTACATCGCGCGCTTCCCCCTTGAGGCGGTGGGCGAGATCCATGTCGCGGGACACGACAGCGACACGGACGACCACGGCGCGGTTCTGCTGATCGACAGCCACGGCACACCGGTCGCCGATCCGGTCTGGGCTCTGTTGGACGTGACGTTGCAGCGATCCGGCCCGAGGCCCGTGCTGGTCGAATGGGACACCGACATCCCCGACTGGCCCGTGCTGGCGGCGGAGGCAGCACGCGTCAACCAAGCCATCGAGCAGGTGGCGGTATGACCCAAACCGCCTTTCAAGCCCCTTTGCTCGACCCTGGCCTCCCCAGACCGGAAGGACTGACCGACGGGCTTGGTCGCCCGGCCGGACGGCGCTACGACGTCTACCGGAATAACATCGCCGTCTCGCTGCGCGAGGCCCTGGCGACGGGTTTTCCCGCATGCGCCCGCCTGATCGGCGAAGAGAACTTCGCGCATGTCGCCGGGGTGTATCTGCGTGCCCATCCGCCCGCATCGCCCATGATGATGACTTATGGAGGGGCGTTCGCCGGGTTTCTGGCGGCCTTCAAGCCACTGTCCCACCTAGGTTACTTGCCGGATGTGGCGCGGCTGGAACTGGCGCTGCGGCAAAGCTACCACGCCGCCGATCATACACCAATCGACCCGTCCGACCTGCAGAACATGCAGGAAACGACGCTTTTCGGCTCCCATCTGACGCTTGCCCCCTCCGTACGTCTGATCCGGTCACGCTGGCCGGTGGTTCAGGTCTACGATTTCACCATGTCACGTGGTCAACCAAAGCCCAGTCCAATCGCCCAGGACGCGCTTATCGTCCGCCCAGGCTTCACCCCCCGGATCCACGCCTTGCCACCCGGAGGCGGCGCCTTTGTCAGCGCGCTGATGCAAGGACAGCCTTTCGGCGCGGCGATGGAGGCAGCGGGTGACGCCTTCGACCTTCCAGCCACGTTGACACTGCTTCTGACCGAAGGCGCGGTCACCGATCTTAGCTGCGAGGACGCCGTCCCATGCCCCTTCTAAACCGTTTTACCACCGCTCATGCAGGTCTTTCCCGCCGCCTCGACCGCCTGTCCGGTCCTTTGATACCGCTGTTGCTGCGCGCGGTCTTCGCGGCCACGTTGCTGGGCTATTTCTGGAAATCCGCCGGAACGAAGGTGTTCGACCGACAAGGCGCAGAAGGGATCTTCGATGTACTGACGTTGGAATCGGGCGTTTATGCCCAGATGTTCCCAAAGCAGTTCGAAGCGGCGGGTTACGATCCGTCGAAACTCTCGGTGCTGCACGACCTCATCGCCTACGCGGGCACATTGGCCGAGTTCATCCTGCCTCTGCTGATCGTCGTGGGGCTGCTGACCCGGCTCTCTGCCCTCGGCATGATCGGCTTCGTGATCGTCCAGACCGCGACCGACGTGCTGGGTCACGGCGCCGATCCGGGGCGCCTGTTCGACGCGCGCTACGACCTGATCGACGAGCGCACGTTGTGGATCATGCTGTTTGCCCTGCTGGTGTTGCGCGGCGCCGGGGACCTGTCGCTAGACCGCCTCTCCGGGCTGGAAGCGCCCCAGGCCGCCCATCCAACAGGCTACCCGGCCTGATCGCCTTCAAAGCCCCAAGGCGCTGCGCGTCTTCGCATCCCAGCCGAGCCACATACTGTCCTCGTTTACGATCAACGGACGCTTCATCAACGCGGGATGCGCGGCCAGAAGATCCAGTGGAGCTTCCGCGCGTTCCTCCTCCGACAGGCCGCGCCACGTGGTCGAGCGGGTGTTCACGAGCTTGTCCCCGAACTGCGCAAGCGCCGCCTCCATCACGTCGGGCAGCACACCGGTTTCCCGGACATCCACGAACTCCGCATCGGGAAGCGCCTTCCGTGCCGCCCGGCACGTGTCGCAGTTCTTCAGACCGTAGATGCGCATGTCGCCTCCTTTTGTCGCAGTTGCCCACATTTCGTTAGCAAAGTTCAAATAACCGCCGCGCCCATGAAACACGAGCCCGTTTCCCTTGCATTTTTGCAAACGGCGCTATCCTAAAATGGTGTCGCAGCATGTACCTTTGCCGGGACAGATCACCGTTCGTGCCCAGAAACGGACAAAGGCGGCAGCTGCGCAAGGGGCGGCTTCGCCAGTGCGCGGGCCATACTATGGACGATGATAAGGAGCACGGGAACAATGCCGAATGGCACCGTGAAATGGTTCAATACGACCAAAGGTTACGGGTTTATTGCACCCGAAGAAGGCGGCAAGGACGTTTTCGTACATATTTCAGCCGTCGAGCGGTCGGGTCTGACCGGCCTCGCCGACAACCAGAAAGTCAGCTACGAGCTTCGGGAAGGCCGCGACGGACGCACGATGGCGTCCGATCTCAAGGTCATCTGAACGCCGCACAGCCGCCGACGGGCCTATCGGTTGGCCTGACGGGATTTACACTACGCAAACCACGATGACCGATAGGTTTTGTCCTGTCCGGGCATGAGAGCTACGCTTGTCCGGCTGAGGAGCGTACACCATGTCCGTCATTGGAACCAACGCCATCGCCATCGCTATCACGGTCGTTGCCACCGGCGCGCTTGTCGTGGGTGCGCAGTTCATACCGCCCCTGACCCAACCCGACGCGGCCACCTTTCCCGAATTCCAGCAGTACAGACCGCTCGATCACGACACCCCCTTCATCGAGGCAAGGGATGCCAAGGGCAAAAGGCGGCTCGTCGATCCCGGTGCCTACTGCCGCGAAACGTTGAGCGGTGTGGACTGCGCCTGCTTCGCGGGAAAGGCGCACCAGGTCCTGGCCAACCGCAACCCGCGTGTCTCGGGCTGGCATTATGCCGACGACTGGGAACTCGCGGTCGGCCAGGCCAGGGACGCCTGTACCTGACTTTCCGGGGCCTTGAACGCTATGCTTCCTGGAGGCGTCGCGCTTCCCGGCCCGCGAGCGATATCAGTTCCTTCATGAACGGCTTTTCCAGATCCTCGCTGCGCACCGCCGCAAACAGCCGGCGCGTCAGCCCCTTCTCCGTCAGCGGGCGCGTCACGTAGTCGGAGGAGTACTTCACCTCGCGCACCACCCAATCCGGCAGCACCGAAACACCGCGGTTCGATGCGACCAGCAGCAGGATCACCGCCGTCAGTTCCACCTGCCGAATCGCCGCCGGTTCGACTTTGGCCGGTGTCAGGAGTTGGCTGAAGATGTCCAGCCGCGCCCGGTCGACAGGATAGGTGATCAGCGTCTGGCCCCGGAAGTCCTCCGCCTCCACGTAGGGCTTCACCGCCAAGGGATGCGAGGCCGATGCAACGAAGACCGGCGCATAATCGAACAGCGGCACGAATTCGACACCAGGCAGATCCTCCGGATCGGATGAAATCACCACGTCCACGTCCTGCTTCATCAGCGCGGGCAAGGCGTCGAAGGCCAGCCCGGGGCGAATGTCCACGTCGACGTCGCCGAACTTCTTGCGAAAGCCTTCGAGCACCGGGAACAGCCATTCGAAACAGGCGTGACATTCGATGGCGATGTGCATCCGGCCGGTCTTGCCCGCGCGCAGTCCGGCGAACTCCTCTTGCAGCGCCTCGACCTGGGGCAGGACCTGTTCGGCCAGCCTGAGCAGCCGCAGCCCCGCCGCCGACAAGCGCATGGGTTTCGACCGGCGCACGAACAGCTCCACCCCTGCCTGGTCCTCCAGACCCTTGATCTGATGGCTGAGCGCCGACTGGGTGATGTTGAGCTGATCCGCCGCCTTCGCGACGCCGCCCGCCTCGTGGATGGCCCGGATCGTCCGGAGGTGGCGAAACTCGATATGCATGTGCGCCTCATGTTGTAGATGAGATTTATGAGTTTGCCTCACCATGGTTCGCATGCCATGTAAAGGGCAAGACGGAAACACAACGCGATGCGTCGCAAACGACCCGCGCCCGAAATCGAGAGAGACAGTTACCATGACCCGCCCCGACATCAGCCTCGAATTCTTCCCGCCCAAGAATATCGAAGGCACCTTCCGCCTTTGGGACTCCGTTCAGGTGCTGGCCCCGCTCAAGCCGCGCTTCGTGTCGGTGACCTATGGTGCCGGTGGCACCACCCGCGATCTGACCCGCGACGTCGTGGCCACCATCCACAAGCATTCCGGCCTGCGCACCGCGGCGCACCTGACCTGCGTGGACGCCACCAGGGAAGAGACGCTGCAGGTGGCCCGCGACTTTGCCAAGGTCGGCGTCAGCGACATCGTGGCGCTGCGGGGCGATCCGCCGAAGGGCTCCGCCGGGTTCGAACCGCACCCCGAAGGCTTCGCCAACTCCGTCGAACTGATCGAGGCGCTGGCCGACGAGGGCGACTTCACCATCCGTGTCGGTGCCTATCCCGACATCCACCCCGAGGCCGCGAGCGGCCAGGCAGACATCGACTGGTTGAAGCGCAAGCTGGATGCCGGTGCGTCCGAGGCCCTGACGCAGTTCTTCTTCGAGGCGGACACCTTCTTCCGCTTCCGCGACGCCTGCGCCAAGGCTGGCATCGACAAGTACGTCACCCCGGGCATCCTGCCGATCGAGAACTGGAAGGGAGCCCGCCGCTTCGCCGAAGCCTGTGGCACCAAGATCCCCGCCTGGGTCATCGACGCCTTCGAGAAGGCCGAGCGTGACAACCGCACCGATCTTCTGGCCACCGCCATTTGCACCGAACTGTGCGACGACCTGATCCGTGGCGGCGTGGACAAGCTGCACTTCTACACGCTGAACCGCCCGGAACTGACCCGCGACGTCTGCTTCGCCCTCGGCGTGACGCCTGAGATCAAGCTCGAAGAAGTCGCCTGATCCCAAACGCACATTGCCAAGATCGAAACAGCCCGGTCGGCCACGCGCCAGCCGGGCTTTTTGCTGCCCGCAGGGTCAGCTCTTGTGGATCTCCACCAGCTTGGCAAAGGCCGACATGAAACCCGCCAGGAAATCCCGGCTGCTGTCCACAACGCCATCTTCGGTCACGACGTCCTGCACCTTGCCGATGTAGGCCTCGGGCTGCTGCAGCGTCGGCATGTCGAGGAAAACGAGGCTTTGGCGCAGGTGATGGTTGGCACCGAAGCCGCCGGTGGCTCCCATGGAGGCGGTCACGATCCCCGCCGGCTTGCCACTCCACACGCTTGCACCGTAGGGGCGCGAGCCCACGTCGATCGCGTTCTTCAGCACGGCTGGAACCGTCCGGTTGTATTCCGGTGTCGCGAACAGCACGCCGTCGACACCCTTCATTTCGTCGCGAAAACGCGTCCACGCGGTCGGCGGTGTGTCTGTTTCGAGGTCCTGATTGTAGAACGGCAGGTCGCCGATCTCGATGAACCTGAACGACAGCGTCTTGGGGGCAAGCGCCGCCATGGCTTCGATCAGCTTGCGGTTCCATGACTCGTTGCGCAGGCTGCCGACGATGATGGCAATCTCGTAGGTCTCTGACATGTCTGTCTCCTTGCTTTGCCACCCCAATCGGATGGTTCCATGGCAAAGGTACGAATCTGGCCGAGAATGTCGCTACGGCAATTGCGAACAGTATCGGTGCGGGAGGGCCGGGAACCGCGCGCGTTTGCCCGCGGGTGGCACGGAAAGGTCCGGGGGCGGTTTTGATCCATCGGTCGCGCCGCACAGATGGCCCCTTCCCGCGCCACGCCCCTTTTATCTGGGCGCGCGCTTCACGAGGCCCAGCTTTTCGCGCACCTCGGTCGGGCCGATCACCCGTGCGCCCATACCCTCGATGATGCCGACGGCCTTCGCCACCAGTTGAGCGTTGGTGGCCAGCACGCCCTTCTCCAGCCAGAGGTTGTCTTCCAGTCCGACGCGGACGTTGCCCCCCGCCAGCACGGACGCCGCGACATAAGCCATCTGGTTCCGCCCCAGACCGAAGGCACTGAAGGTCCAGTCTTCCGGCACGTTGTTCACCATCGCCATGAAGGTGTTCAGGTCATCAGGCGCCCCCCATGGCACGCCCATGCACAGCTGCACCAGCGCCGGGCTATCGAGAACGCCTTCCTTGACCAGTTGCTTCGCGAACCACAAATGTCCGGTGTCGAAGGCTTCGATCTCCGGCTTCACGCCCAGTTCGGTCATCATGCCGCCCATCGCGCGCAACATCCCCGGCGTGTTGGTCATGACATAATCGGCTTCGGCGAAGTTCATCGTGCCGCAATCCAGCGTGCAGATCTCCGGCAGGCAAGCCGCCACGTGGGCGACACGCTCTTCGGCGCCGATCATGTCGGTGCCCTTGTCCATGAGCGGCAAGGGCGACGAGGTCGGACCGAAGACCATGTCTCCTCCCATGCCCGCCGTCAGGTTGAGCACCACATCGACCTCGGCGTCGCGAATGCGGTCGGTCACCTCGCGGTACAGGTCCAGCCTGCGCGACGGCGCGCCGCTGTCGGGGTCGCGCACGTGGCAATGCACCACCGCCGCACCCGCCTTGGCCGCGGCAATTGCGCTTTCGGCAATGTCCTTCGGAGCGCGCGGCACATGCGGGCTGCGCTCCTGCGTGCCACCCGACCCGGTCACGGCGCAGGTCACGAAGACCTCTTTGTTCATCTCCAATGGCATCGTCAAAGTCCTTCCCTGTCGTTCAGCCGGATCAGCGCATCCACCGCCACGGCGTCTTTTCCCTGCACATCAGCGGGTTGATCTCGACGTCCGCGATCTCTGAGGCATGTAGGGCGACGAAGGTCTGCACCGCGTCCACCGTCTGCCAGATCGCGCCCGCATCTGCCCCCGGCGCACCGCGCCACCCTGCCAGCACAGGCGCCAGACGCAAGCGTGTCAATGCGTCCCGCACCTCGGTCTCGATCACCGGCAGCAGCATGGAAACGGTATCCTGCCAGACCTCGGTCAGAACGCCCCCTGCCCCCAGCGAAAGCACGAATCCATGCGCCGGGTCGCGCACCACGCCCAGCAGAAGCTCGGCCACCGCGCCTTCGATCATCTCCTCGACCAGCACGTCGGGCGTGCCCATGGCCTTGGCCGCAGCTTCCGCTGCCTCTGCCGTGCAAAGGTTCAGGGCAACACCCCCGGCCTCCGTCGTGTGCGCCGGCCCGACCGCCTCCACCACCACAGGCAGGCCAATCCGGGCCACAGTCTGCGGCGCTTCGGCAACCGGCACCTGCCGCCGGGCGGGAACGCGCACGCCCGCGCGCCAAAGCCGCCTTGGCCGTGTCTTCGTCAAGGACCGCCCGCCCCGCTTCAGCAAACGGGCCCCAATCACGGCCCCCCTTGCAGCATCGCCAGGCAACAGGACCGGCGCGGCCTCCGCTCCCTGACCGAAAAAGGCCGCCGCCGCCACGGCATCAAGCGCCGCCGGCAGGTCGCAAAGCATCGGGATGCCGCGTGCACGGCAGGCGTCCGCCACCGCTTCGGGCAGCGTCTCCACCAGAGTCGCCAGCACGGCCACCGGTTTTCCCGATCGTTCCTGGGCCTCAGCCACCGCGTCGAGAACCGGCATCCAGTCGTCCATCGAACAGCGGTCCGCACGGGGAAAATCCAGCACCACCAGCCCGAGCGCCACGTCGCCCACCATCATCGCCGCGAAAGTCGCGGCCATGGCGAGAACATCTCCCCAGATATAGGTTTTGCAATCCAATGGGTTAGCCAGGGAGACCTTCGGCCCCAGCGCGGCGCGCAACGCGGCTGTCTGTGCGGCGTCGAGCGGCGTCGAGCGGCGGTAAGGACACGTCCCGGCGCAACGCGCTGTCGGCCATCAGGCTCGCCTCACCCCCGGAGCAGGACATCGACGCAATCCGGGCCGAGGCCAACCGCCCCACGCCGTCGAGGGTCTTCAGCGTTTCCAGGAAGGCACTCAGCGTCTCCACCTGGGCGATTTCGAGCCGCCGCAAGAGCGCCCGCGCGCCCACATCCGATCCGGTGAGCGAAGCCGTATGCGACACCGCAGCCCGCGCCGACTGTTCCGACGCGCCCAACTTCACGGCCACGATCCGCATGCCGAGCGCGCGTGCACGGGCGGGCAGCCGCGCCATCCAGCGCGTTGACGAACCCGTAGCAGTTGGGCCCGAGGAACGGCATCCCGTCGGCCGCTGCGCGCAGCGCCTCCTGCAAATCACCGCCGTCCGCCAGTTCCGCCCGTGCCTCGCTGAAACCGGCGGCAAAGCAGACTGCTCGGCCCGCCCCGGTGGCACGCAGGACCCGAAGCACCTCCACCGTCGCCGTCCGATTGATCCCGATGAAGCAGGCGTCGGGCGGCTCCAGCAAGGTTTCAACTGATGGATAGGTCGCGACGCCGCCGATGTCCGCCCGTGATGGATGAACTGGCCAGACAGGCCCACCAAAGCCGATCTTTGTGCATTCTCGGACGACATTCGTGCACCAGACGCCGCCGCCGATCACCGCGATGCTGCGGGGTCTGAGCAACCGGTCGAGTCCGCTCATGCCATCCCCACCGGCGCAACGGTTCGTAGGGCGGGGCTTTGCGCCGCGTTGTCGACGGTCATCACGCGCCCAATGGCCGGAAAATCTCCCGGCTGATTATGTGCCGCTGAATTTCCGAAGTTCCATCCCAGATCCGCTCTACCCGCGCGTCGCGCCAGAACCGCTTGATCGGGAAATCGTCCATCAAACCCTTGCCGCCAAAGATCTGCAGGGTCGTGTCTTTTACCCTCGCCAGCATCTCCGACGCGTGCACCTTTGCCGAGGCAATCTCGCGGTTCAAGGGCAGTCCCGTGTCCAGCCGCCACGCCCCCATCAGCGTCAGCAGGTCCGATGCGTCGATTTCCGTTGCCATGTCCGCCACCTGGAAGGACACGCCCTGGAACCCGGCGATGGGCTGGCCGAACTGTTTGCGCTGCGCGGCGTATGCCACAGCCATTTCGAAACATCGCCGCGCCCGACCGACGCAGAAGGCCGCGACTGTTAGGCGCGTTGCATAAAGCCAATCGTTCATCACCGCGAACCCGCCGTCGACCTCGCCCAGCACCTGGCCGGCCGGCAGGCGGCAGTCGGAGAATTCCAGCACGCAGTTCTTGTAGCCAGGGTGCGACACCGAACGGGAACCATCGCGCACAGTGAACCCGGGATGCCTGCGGTCGACAAGGAAACAGGTGATCCGCTTCTTCGGCCCCTTGGGCGTCTCATCCACGCCGGTCGCTACAAAAACGATAAAGAAATCGGCGTGATCCGCGCCAGAGATGACGTACTTCGTGCCATTGACAACCCAGTCGCCCCGTCACGTACCGCGGTGCAGCGCATGCCCCGCACGTCCGACCCGGCCTCTGGAAAATTGCAGGCGTAAAAGCCCAGATCAATCACCTTGCGCCTCAGCTTTTCACCGAGACCCGGCGGCACCTCGCCAGTCCGTTCGACCTCTGCCTCATGGGGATAGATCTCTTTCTCCACGAAAGCCCGCACCGTGGAGACGATCATATCCTGCTCGTCACTCGGTCCGAAATCAATGAAGTCCCCTTTCCTGTCCATGAAAGCCGTGCCTCCCTCGGCACTGGAACACAAAACGCCGGATTTCCTGCCAGAAACGACATTCGTCACGCCCGCTCTTGCGCAGGCGACCGTCTGGGAGTGAAATGGTATACCAAAAGACGGACAAGGGAGGAGACATGTCCAGCGACACTCACGCAGGCTCCAACGTGAGCCTGGCGCGCCGCGCATGGGCGATCCGTCGCCACGCGCTGCGCATGGCCGAAGTGCAGGGACAGGGTTACATCGGGCAGGCGCTCGGCGTGGCGGACGTGTTGGCCACCAGCTATTTCCACGCTCTGACCTACGATCCAAAAGACCCCCATTGGGAAGGGCGCGACCGTTTCTACCTGTCCATCGGCCACTATGCCATCGCGCTCTACGCGGCCCTGATCGAAGCGGGCATCCTTCCGGAGAACGAGATCGGCACCTACGGCATGGACGGTTCGCGCATGCCGATGTCGGGCATGGCTGCCTACACGCCGGGAATGGAGATCACGGGCGGCAGCCTCGGCCACGGTCTGGGCATCGCGGTGGGCGCCGCGTTCGGACTGAAGCGCAAGAAAAGCGCAGCCTTCGTCTACAACATGATGTCGGACGGGGAACTGGGCGAAGGGTCGACCTGGGAGGCGGTGATGGCCGCCAGCAGCCACCAGCTCGACAACCTGATCTGCATCGTCGACTTCAACGACCAGCAGGCCGATGGACCGACCACCGCCGCATTGGCCAAAGGAGACGAGGCACCGAAATGGGCGGCCTTCGGCTGGCACGCGCAGGAGGTGGACGGCAACGATCTGGACGCGCTCGTACAAGCCTTCGACACGGCCCGCGACCTTCCCGATCCCCGGCCCCGCGTGATCGTCTGCAAGACCCAGATGTGCAAGGGCGTGCCCTTCCTCGAAGAGCGCGAGATCACCCATTTCGTTCGCATCGAGCCGTCCGAATGGTCCCGCGCCATCGCCCATCTCGACGAGCAGATGCCTGCCTGACCCATGACTGCGGGCCGGTTTCATCCCGGCCCCCGTGCCCCGGAGAGACTCAATGACCGAAGCCCCGACCGGCCCATTCAGCCGACGCAAGTCCAAGCATCAGCCACGTACGGCACCCGTCTCGGAGACCGGCGAACGGCTGACGACCTCCGCGATGATTGCCTCCCTCGATGCAGAGGGCCGCGAGACTGTCACCGCCCCTTTCGGCAAGGCACTCTGCGACATGGCGAAGACCCGGGACGACATCGTCGGCCTCACCGCCGACCTGTCGAAGTACACCGACTTGCACGTCTTTGCCAAAGCCTACCCCGACCGGTTCTACCAGATGGGCATGGCCGAGCAGGTGATGATCTCGGCCGCCGCCGGGTTGGCGCGCGAAGGGTTCACCCCCTTCGCCACCACCTACGCGGTCTTCGCCTCCCGCAGGGCCTACGACTTCATCGTCATGGCCATCGCCGAGGAGAACCTGCCGGTCAAGATCGTCTGCGCCCTGCCCGGCCTGACCACCGGCTACGGCCCCAGCCACCAGGCGACGGAGGATCTGGCGATTTTCCGCGGCATGCCCAATCTGACCATCGTCGATCCGTGCGACGCGACAGAGATCACCCAAGCCACACATGCCATCGCCGATCATCCGGGTCCGGTCTACATGCGCCTGCTGCGCGGCGAGGTGCCGGATGTACTGGGCGAATACGGCTACCGTTTCGAACTGGGCAAGGCCAAGCTGATCCACAGCGGTCGCGACGTGCTGTTCATCTCGACCGGGTTCATGACCATGCGTGCCCTCGATGCCGCGAAGGCACTGAAGGCGGACGACACCGACTGCGCAGTCCTGCACGTCCCCACCATCAAGCCGCTCGACGTCGAGACAATCAAGACGGAGGCGGCAAAGACCGGGCGGCTCGTGGTGACGCTGGAGAACCACACCATCGTCGGCGGGCTCGGGGAAGCCGTGGCCGCGACGCTGATGAGGGCTGGCATCCATCCGGCCTTCGACAGTATCGCCCTGCCGGACGAGTTCCTCGACGCGGGTGCCCTGCCTACCCTGCACGACCAGTACGGCCTGTCCGTCCGGGCCATCACGCAACGGGTCCGGGCGCGTCTGTGATGCCCTTCCACAACCTCTTCCGGCGAACTGGCGCGCCGCACCGGGCCGCCGCGCTCCTCCAGACATGGGAATTCCACGATGCTCCTGAAAGACAAGACCGCCCTCATCACAGGTGCCGCCAGCCCGCGCGGGCTTGGCAAGGCCACTGCCAAGCTCTTTGCTGAGCACGGCGCCCGTGTCGCGATCCTCGACCTGGACGCCGGAGCGGCAGAGAGCGCTGCCGCCAATCTGCCCGGTTTGGGGCACATCGGTCTTGCTTGCGACGTCACCGACAAGGACGCCTGCGACACCGCCGCAGGGTCCGCCCTCGCAGCTTTCGGCCGGATCGACGTGCTGGTAAACAACGCGGGCATCACCCAGCCGCTGAAACTGATGCAGATCGAGCCCGCCAACTACGATGCCGTGACCGACGTCAATTTGCGCGGCACGCTCTACATGAGCCAGACCGTGATCCCGCACATGCGCAAAGGCGGCAAGGGCGCTATCGTGAACATCTCTTCGGTCTCGGCGCAACGGGGCGGCGGCATCTTCGGCGGCCCGCATTATTCGGCGGCGAAGGCGGGCATCCTCGGCCTGACCAAGGCCATGGCCCGCGAACTGGCCACCGACGGTATCCGTGCCAACGCGGTCTGCCCCGGCTTCATCGCCACCGACATCACCGCCGGCAAGCTGACGCCGGAGATGATGGAACAGATCCTCGCCGGCATCCCCATGGGCCGCGCGGGCGCGGCTTCGGACGTGGCGGGCTGCTGTCTGTTTCTGGCTTCCGACCTGTCGGCCTATGTCACCGGCTCGGAGGTCGACGTGAACGGCGGTTCGCTCATCCACTGAGCGCCTCCGAATTGTGACCCCATCCGGATATGGCGCCCAGATCGTCTGCGTACGCTGTCCCGGAGGGGGTACGAGCTCGGAGGGGGGTACGGGGGAGGCAGCGCCTCTCCCGTTTGGCGCGGGCGCAGCCCGCGTGGATAGGATCGCGCCAGCGATCCGAAACCCGTCACTCTGCCGCGACGGTTTCCTGTTTCTGGGTGCCGAGGCCCTCGATAAAGACCTCCATCACGTCACCCGGCTTCAGGAAGCGCTGGGGTTTCATGCCCATGCCCACGCCCGAAGGCGTGCCGGTGGCGATGATGTCACCCGGTTGCAGCTGCATGAAATTCGACATGTAGGCCACGATCTCGGCCACGCCGAAGATCATGTCGTCGGTGTTCGAATCCTGCACCGTCTCGCCGTTAAGCTTCAGCGACACTGCCAGCTTCTGAGGGTCCGGGATCTCGTCGGCGGTCACCAGCCACGGGCCGGTCGGACCGAAGGTCGGGGCCGACTTGCCCTTCATCCACGTGCCGCCGCGCTCGATCTGGAACGCGCGCTCGGACATGTCGTTGACGACGCAGTAGCCGGCCACGTGGGACAGCGCCTCCTCCTCCGAGATGTATGAGGCGGTCTTGCCGATCACCACGCCCAGTTCGACTTCCCAGTCCGACTTGACCGATCCGCGCGGGATGACCACCGGATCGAAAGGACCGGACAGCGCCGAGGTCGCCTTGTTGAAGATGATCGGCTCCTTCGGCGGTTCGGCGCCTGTCTCGGCCGCGTGCTTGGCATAGTTCAGACCGATGCAGAAGAAGTTCGGAACAGTGGCGAGGCAGGCGCCGATGCGGCCCGGGTTCTCGACCACCGGCAGGCTCGACACGTCCACCGACCGCAGCTTGTCCAGCGCCTCGATGGACACGCTTTCACCCGCGAAATCGCTGACATGGGCCGAGAGGTCGCGCACGCGGCCTTCGCCATCAAGCATACCGGGCTTTTCCTGGCCCGCCGGGCCATAGCGCAAGAGTTTCATTTCTGTCCTTTCCTGGAGTGTCTTGTCAGGGTGTTTCGTTGGCGCCGGTGGGCGGCGCGTCAGGCCGGGGTGGCCGCAGCCGTCGGGTCGGCGGAACCGGTCCGTTCGGACTCGAAAAAGTCCACCACGTTGATCAGCAGGTGGTCGAGGTGCGCCCGCAGGTTTTGCTCAACCTCCGTGGCATCGCGGCTGCGCAGGCCGCGGACGATGGCCGAGTGCTGTTCCAGCACCCTCTCCCGGGAATCCTTTCGGCTGGCCGACAAGTACCGCGCCCGCCAGAGCCGCGCCAGCAGCGCGCGGTGCATCTCTGCCAGAACCGGGTTGCCCGCCGCCTCCGCGATGGCGCGGTGGAAGCTCATGTCGATTTCAAAGACTTCGAGCTTGTCGAGCTTGTCGTATTCGCGCTCCATCCGGGCCGCGACGTCGGTGATGTGGTCGATCTGAGCGTCCGACGCGCGTTCGCAAGCCAGACGGGCAGACAGCAATTCCAGCGCGGTCATGACCTCGATGTTCTGCGCCACGTCTTCGAACGATGGCTGCGCCACGATGGGCGAGCGCGCGGGACGCAGGATCACGAGCCCTTCCTTGGCAAGGATTCGAATCGCTTCACGCATGGGCGTGCGGCTGACACCGAGTTCGCCCGCATGATCACGTTCCTTGACCGCCGTACCTGGCGGCAGGTCGCCCCGCAGGATGTCCCTCCGCAGTCGATTCGCAATCTGTTCCGGCAAGGTCTCCTCGGCCATTCTGCGCCTTAGCCTTTTCTTTCTGTTATGTTTTTTGTTGCCCGCAAAGCCATTCGACCGACACCTCCCGCTGACAAAATTTGGTATACCAAAAATCCTTGCCTGTCGACATGGGTTTGGTTAGCGTACCCTCACAGGTGGTATACCATCTGCCTTCGGGGACGTGGACCCCGGATGCGCACCGGGGCCGAGGACCCCCTTTTCGACACCGGGGTGGACGTACCCCGCATAAACATAGGGCGGCCCGAAAAGACGGTCGCCATGGGAGGAGACAATGAAGAAACTTCTGACGACGGCTGCGGCCGTTGCCATTGTTGCGACCGGCGCATCGGCCCAGGACGTGACACTGCGCATCCAGACGCACTACGCAACCGAGCATCCTTCGGGCCTTCTGGCAGCCCAGTTCGCCGACGACGTGGAAACCATGTCCGAAGGCTCCATCGACATCGAGATGTTCTACAGTTCGTCCGTCGTCGCCACGACCGAGACCTTCGATGCCGCGATCAACGGCATCCTCGACTGCGACATGACCGGCGGCGCGTACCAGACCGGCAAGAACCCGGCCTTCCAGTTCGTCGGTGACATCATGGGCGGCTACGACACGCCGTGGCAGCAGATCTCGTGGCTGTATTACGGTGGCGGCTACGATGCCGCGCAGGAACTGTACAATTCGCAGGGCATGCAGCTGGTCGGCTGGTGGCTATACGGTCAGGAATCGCTCTCTTCGTCCCAGCCGCTGGCCGGTCCCGACGACCTGAAGGGCTGGAAGTTCCGTTCGCCCCCTGGGCTCGAAACCGAGATCTTCGAACAGATGGGTGCTCAACCGATCGTGATGGATTTCACCGAGGTCTTCACCGCGCTGGAAACCGGCATCATCGACGGTGCTGACGCATCCGGCCTGGCAAACAACGTGGGCCTCGGTCTCTATGACCTCGTGGACCACGCGACCTACCCGGGCTTCCACTCCATGCCGTCCGACCACCTAGCCTGCAACAAGGGCGTGTGGGACAGCCTGACCGAGGCGCAACGCCGGATCATCGACACCGCGATGCAGAAGCTGACGCTGCACACCGCCCTGTCGAACGAGAAGAAGAACGCCGAAGCGGCGGCCATGCTGACCGAGAAGGGCGTGACCCTGCACGACTGGTCGGCCGAAGACCGCGCCAGTTTCCGCAAGGCCGCGCAGGTCGCGTGGGATGACTGGGCCGGTCGTTCGCCCGAGGCCGCCGCGCTGGTGGAAAGCCATCGCAGCTACCTCAAGGATCTCGGTCTGCTCGCGAACTAAGACACACATCCGTCCGATGGACAGCGACGGCGGGCTCTTTCCCGGGGCCCGCCGTTTTTCACTCCAAGAACACCAAAAAACGGGGCCACGGGGAGGCACATCATGAACGGCGAGAGCGTCTGGCTCGGGTCAATGCGGGGACCGATCCGCTTGGCCATGTTCATATTCATCGGTCTGTCACTGGCAATTTACGCCTGGTTCCTGATCGCACAATACACCACGGCCGATCCGATCGGCATGCACGAGATGATCCGCCCCGGAGGCCGGCCTCTGGTGCAGGCCCTTCTCATCAGCATTGCACTCGCGCTGCTGTTCAGCTCGCTTTATCTGTCGGATTTCAAGGGTGTGATCGAGGTGGAGCGCACCGGGCCGTTCGACATCTTCAGCCTCGTGCTCGGGCGGCTTTCGATGATAGCCACGGCCTTCATCGTCGTCACAATGGGCTTCGAAGTCGTTGCGCGTTACATCTTCAATGGCGGCACGCTCTGGGCCAACGAGCTGTCGCTCTGGATCGCGGCGTTCGTGTTCCTGATGGCTGGCCTCTACGCCATGCAACAGCGCAGCCACATCCGCATCTACGTGATCTACGACATGATGCCCCGCTGGATGCAGAAGGCGTCGGACTGCGTGTCCGTCTTCCTGATCTGGGTCTTCGTGGGCTGCCTGATCTGGGGCGGTTACAACGATGCGACCCGGCGGTTGATGAACCTCGAAGGCTACGGCTCCGCCTGGGATCCGCCGATCCCCGGCACGGTCAAGACCGCGGTCCTGGTAATCGGGCTGGCGGTTGCGCTGCAGGCATTGTCCAACCTGATCGCGGACTGGAACAAGGCCCCCGAACACCATTCCGCCGACGACATCGACGAACACGAAATCGAGAACATCCGCAAAACGCTCGAAGGGGACAAGTAAATGGTCGACATCGGCACGCTCTCCCTGATCCTTCTGTTCGGCATGTTCGCGTTGCTGGCGATCGGGATGCCGCTGGGTTTCGCTTCGGCGTTTCTGGCCGTCGTGACACTGCTTCTGAAGTTCGACACGGACATCCTGTTCCGCAGCTTCGGCATGGGGCCGTTTTCGGTGCTGGGACAGGCGATCTACCGGCAGATGGTCAACTACGTCCTGATCTCGGTGCCGCTCTTCATCTTCATGGCCGCGCTGCTGGAGCGATCCGGCATCGCGCGGGACATGTATTCGTCGCTGAACGTCTGGCTCAGCCGGACGCGGGGCGGCATCGCCATCGTGACATCGGTCATGGCCGTCATCATGGCCGCCATGTCGGGCATCATCGGCGGCGAAGTCGTGCTGCTGGGCCTGATCGCCCTGCCCCAGATGCTACGGCTGGGCTACAACCAGAACCTCGCCATCGGCACGATCTGCGCCTCCGGGTCGCTCGGCACCATGATCCCGCCGTCGATCGTCCTCATCTTCTACGGGCTGGTCACGGAAACGTCGATCAAGGCGCTGTTCACCGCGTCCTTCCTGCCGGGCTTCATGCTGGCGTCGTTCTTCATCATCTACATCGTGGTCCGCACACGGATGAACCCCGATATGGCGCCCCTCCCGCCCGAGGACCCGGACGCGCCGAAAGGCAACGAGAAACGCCTGATGTTCCTTGGCTTCATCTCGAAGCTCGGCATGTACATCACTGCGGCCCTGCTGGTGCGCGCACTGTTCTTCACCATCTTCGGGATGAATGCCCCCACCGAGGGCGTCGATCCGATCCTGCTGGGCATGGCGTCGGACATTCCATGGCTTGTCGGGGCCTTCATCCTCTTCGGGGTGATCGCCTTCGCACTGGTCGGACGCGAGCGCACCGCCGCGGGCTGGGAGATGGGCCGCGGCCTGATCGCGCCCACCGTGGTCATAGGCGTGGTCCTGGGGTCGATCTACGGCGGCATCACCGGCATCACCGAGGCCGCGGGCATGGGTGTCGTCGCCGTCTTCGTGATCGGCCTGATCCGCCGCGAGATGACGTTCGAGATCGTGTGGGACGCGCTGCTGCGCACTGTGAAGTCCACCGGCACGATCATCTGGGTGACCATCGGCGCCGCCGCTCTGGCCGCCGCCTACACCCTGGCGGGCGGGCCAACCTATGTGGCGAACATGATCGTGGGCGCCGACATGCCGACGATGGGTGTGATCCTCATCATGATGTTCATCTTCCTCATCATGGGCATGTTCATGGACTGGGTCGGCATCGTGTTGCTGATCATGCCGGTCTTCCTGCCCATTGTCGTCCGCCTTCCCGCCGAGGAGATCGGCTGGTTCGGTCATGTCGACGCGCGGGTGATCCCGATCTGGTTCGGCGTGGTCTTCTGCATGAACATGCAGGTCAGCTTCCTGTCGCCGCCCTTCGGCCCGGCCGCCTTCTATCTCAAATCGGTGGCCCCGGCGCATATCTCGCTGACGGACATCTTCAGAGGCTTCCTGCCTTTCATCGCCCTGCAATTGCTGGCGCTGGCGGTTCTGCTGGCGTGGCCGCCCATCGTGACGGTCTTCCTGTAAGGTGCTCTGTGCCCGGGCGGTCCCCTCCGCCCGGGCACCGGCTTCGCCCCGCGCCGGTTCCGGGTGCAGGACAATCCCGGTCTTCGCCCCCCCCCCGCGGTCCGGCCTCCACCGCCCGGAATCCGCCATCCCGATCCGCGCATGACTTGAATCCCGCGACCGAAAGGCGCAAGAACCACCCCAGCACCCTCAACTGGAATATTAGAAGATCACCGCCGGGCCGGACCCGGCGTCTGCATCAAGCAAGAGAGATCGCAATGACCACCGTTCGTTTGTCCGAGGCCGACAATGTCGTCACCGCCGTGACCGCCCTTGAGGCGGGCCAGCACGGCGCCACGCAGCTGATCCCGCGCGGTCACAAGCTGGCCACCCGCGCCATCGCGAAGGGCGCGCCGGTGATCAAGTACGCCCAGGTGATCGGCTACGCCGCCGAGGACATCGCCGAAGGCGCGCATGTGCACACCCACAACCTCGACTTCCGCAACGTCGACACCGAATACGAATACGCCACGAACATCCGTCCCGCCCCCGAGGCCACCACACAGGACACGTTCATGGGTTACCGGCGGGCGTCGGGCCGGGTCGGGACGCGCAACTTCATCGCGGTGCTGACCTCGGTCAACTGCTCCGCCACGGCGGCCCGCCAGATCGCGGCGCATTTCACTCCGGAGCGGTTGACGGACTATCCCAACGTCGATGGTGTGGCGGCCTTTGTCCATGGCACCGGCTGCGGCATGGCCGGACAGGGTTCGGAAGGCTTCGAGGCGCTGCAGCGCGTGATGTGGGGCTATGCCAAGAACCCCAACGTCGGCGGCGTGCTGATGGCCGGGCTGGGCTGCGAGATGAACCAGATCGACTGGCTGGTGGAGGCTTACGGCCTGACGCCCGGCCCGCTGTTCCAGTCGATGAACATCCAGGACGTGGGCGGCCTGCGCAAGACAGTCGAACTGGGCATCCGGAAGATCGAGGCGATGCTGCCGATCGTGAACGAGGCCCGACGCGAGGAGTGCCCGGCCTCGGAGCTGATGGTCGCGCTCCAGTGCGGCGGCTCGGACGCGTGGTCGGGCATCACCGCCAATCCCGCCGTGGGCCACGCCTGCGACCTTCTCGTTGCACAGGGCGGCACTGGCGTGCTGGCCGAGACGCCGGAGATCTACGGCGCCGAGCACCTGCTGACCGCCCGCGCCGTCGACCGCGAGGTGGGCGAAAAGCTGGTCGGGCTGATCCGCTGGTGGGAGGATTACACCGCCCGCAACAAGGGCTCGATGGACAACAACCCCTCCCCCGGCAACAAGAAGGGCGGGCTGACCACGATCCTCGAAAAGTCGCTGGGCGCGGCCGCCAAGGGCGGCACCACGCCGCTGACCGGCGTCTACAAATACGCGGAGCCGGTGACGGCGAAGGGTTTCACCTTCATGGACAGCCCCGGCTACGACCCGGCTTCGGTGACGGGGCAGATCGCGTCCGGCTGCAACCTGGTGTGTTTCACCACCGGCCGCGGGTCGGCCTTCGGCGCGAAGCCCAGCCCGTCCATGAAGGTCGCGACCAACACGGAGATGTTCGACCGGCTGACCGAAGACATGGACATCAATGCGGGCTCCATCCTGAGCGACGGCAAGTCGGTGGAGGAGGTCGGTCGCGAAATCTACGAGATGTGGCTGCGCATGGCGTCCGGCGAGAAGACCAAGTCGGAACTGCAGGGGCTTGGCGACTTCGAGTTCGTGCCCTGGCAGATCGGCGCGGTGATGTGAGGGATTTCGCCCCGGCTGCGCCGGGGCGATCCGCGGGGGCTCCGCCCCCGCACCCCCGAGGTATTTTTTCCAAGATGAAACCAAGGGCCGTGCCTTGTTCGGCCTCCCTGGCAGATGGGACGAGAGGAAGATGCGATGACAGGACTGCCGTTGTGCGTGGTAGGCGCCGGTTCCATCGGGCAGCGTCATATCGAGGTGGCAGGTCTGTCGGAGATGACGGAACTGGTCGCTGTCGTGGAGCCGCATGCGCCCCTGCGCGAGGCGCTGGCGGCCCAGGGTCTGCCCATGGTGGCCACGCTGGACGAGGTGCCGGAAAAGGTGCGCGCGGCCATTGTGGCGACACCGACGCAGGATCACCATGCATCGACGCTGGCCTGCCTGTCGCGCGGCTGGGCTGTGATCGCCGAGAAGCCGCTGGCCGGAACGCTCGACGCGGCGCGCGCCCTGGGCGACGCATCGGCGGCGGCGGGCCTGCCGCTGTTTACCGGCCATCACCGGCGCTGCCATCCGTTTTCCATCGCGGGGCGCGCGGCGCTGTCCGGGATCGGCGATCTCGTGGGTGTGCAGGGGTTGTGGTCGTTGCGCAAGCACGACAGCTATTACGACGCACCGTGGCGGCGGATGCCGGGCGCCGGGCCGCTGCTGACCAACATGACCCACGAGATCGACCTGCTGCGCTTCCTGATCGGCGAGATGACGGAGGTCACGGCGCTGCTGTCCTCTGCCCGGCGTGGCTTCGAGATCGAGGACACTGCCGCACTGGCCTTCCGGTTCGGCGACGGCGCACTGGGATCCTTCCTGATCTCTGACGCCGGCGCGTCGCCCTGGTCGTTCGAGAGCGGATCGTTCGAGAACCCGGCGATTGCCGGATCGGGCGAGGATTACCTGCGCGTGACCGGCACCGAGGGCGCGCTGGCCTTTCCGTCGCTGACCCGCTGGGGGCGGTCCGGGCCGGGCGAGATCGAATGGTCGAAACCGCTGGCCCGCACCGATGGCCCCCGGTTCGATCCGATCGACCCGCTGCTGGCGCAGATCGAACGCTTTGCGGCGGTTGTGGCGGGCGGCGAGGACGACGTGCTCTGCACCGCCGCGGACGGCATCGCGGCGATGGAGATGACGCTGGCCTGCGCGCTGTCGGCGCGCGATGGGCGGCCCGTGACACCACGCGAGGTGCCGGGCGATTACACCGGGGTGTGAGCCCCAGGGGACCAAACGGGAGGACACCCATGAGACTGCAGGGCAAACGCGCCTTCATCACCGCCGCCGGACAGGGCATCGGCCGCGCCATCGCCGAGGGCTACTTGCGCGAAGGCGCCACGGTGATCGCCACGGACCTCAACGCCGGGCTGATGGACGGGCTGGGCTGCGAGACGGCGGCGCTCGACGTGACCGACAAGGCGGCGGTGACCGCCGCGGTCGAGGCAGCGGCGCCGGACGTGCTGGTGAACTGCGCGGGCTTCGTGCACGCGGGGCCGCTGCTGGATGCCACGGACGACGAGTTCGACTTCGCCATCGCGCTGAACGTCCGCAGCCAGTTCCACGCCATGCAGGCCGCGCTGCCGGGGATGATCGCGCGCGGCGGCGGGGCCATCGTCAACATCGCGTCCGTCGCCTCGTCCATCGTCGCGGCACCGAACCGCTGCATCTACGGCATGTCGAAGGCGGCGGTGATCGGGCTGACCAAATCGGTGGCGGTCGATTACGTCAAGCAAGGCATCCGGGTGAACTGCATCTGTCCGGGCACGGTAGACAGCCCCTCGCTGCACGACCGCCTGCGGGCGATGGGTGACTACGAGGAGGCCCGCAAAGCTTTCGAAGCGCGCCAGCCCATGGGCCGGATCGGCACCGCAGAGGAGATCGCGCATCTGGCGATCTACCTCGGCTCGGACGAGAGCGCCTTTACCACCGGACAGGCGCATGTGATCGACGGCGGCTGGGCGGCGGCCTGATGTAGGGTGCAGATTCTGCACCTTCAATGCGAGGGGACAGAGGATGACGGAGGCGAAGCCACGCGAGGACCGCACACGCACGGGTGTGCTGCTGATGGTGCTCGCGGTGGCCTTCTTCACCTGCATCGACAGTTCGGCGAAACTGCTGATCATTGCGGGGCTGCCGACGTTGCAGGTGGTCTTTGCCCGCTACACCGGGCATTTCCTTGTGGCCGTTCTGCTGTTCGGCCTGCGGGATCCTTCCGCCTTCCGGAGCCATGCGCCGGTCAAGCAGATGTTGCGGTCGCTTTTCCTGCTGGGGTCGACGGTGCTGAACTTCTCGGCGCTGCAGTTCCTGCCGATCACCGTTACCACGACGATCATGTTCGCCGGGCCCATCGCCATCACGCTTCTGGCGATCCCGCTTCTGGGCGAGAAGGTGGGCCTGAGGCGGATCGTGGCGGTCTGCTGCGGTTTTGCCGGCGTGCTGGTGGTGATGCAGCCATGGGGGGCGGAGTTCCACCCTGCCATGTTCCTGTCGCTCGGTGCGCTGGTCTGCGCCTCCTTCTACTTCATCCTGACGCGCATGCTGTCGGACGTGGAAGCCAACGCCACCCAGCAGCTCTGGTCCTCGGGGATCGCCGCGCTGTGCCTGCTGCCCTTCGTGCTGCAGGACTGGACCTGGCCGACGGGCTGGTCCTGGCTGCCCTTCGTGCTGATCGGCTGCTTTGGCGCGTCGGGGCACATCGCGGCGACCGTGGCACACCGGCTGGCCGATGCCTCGATCCTGGCGCCGGTCGTCTACGTGCAGATCTTCATGGCCGCCTTCGCGGGTTGGTCGCTGTTCGACACGCTCCCCACCGTGTGGACGCTGGGCGGCGGGCTCATCATCATCGCCTCCGGGCTGTACATATGGCAACGAGAGCGGGTCGTGCGCGGCCGCGTGCGGAGGCCGGTGCCTGCCCAGCGTTAGCGGTACATCCGTCCGTCGGGTACGGGAGCAATGACAGCCAGAACGTCGTGCGAACGCTCTGACCATGCACGATATGGAAAGGCCGTTCAGGCGATACGCCCAAACGGCCCTTCCATCCGAAGTCTTGCGTGTCCTGGCCTGCCAGACACGGCGGGGACGGTCCCCGCCGGCCCCGGACAGTTCAGCCGCGTCCGATGTAGGGCATCGCCGAGGCCATGACGGTCATGAACTGGACGTTCGCTTCAAGCGGCAGCGACGCCATGTGCAGCACCGACGATGCCACATTCGCCACGTCCATCACCGGCTCGACCGCGATGGACCCGTCTGCCTGCGGCACACCCTTGGTCATCTTCTCTGCCATGTCGGTCAGCGCGTTGCCGATGTCGATCTGTCCGCAGGCGATGTTGTAGGGCCGCCCGTCCAGCGAGAGGGAGCGCGTCAGCCCGGTGATCGCGTGCTTCGACGCGGTGTAGGGGGCCGATCCCCAGCGCGGCACATAGGCCGAAACCGAGCCGTTGTTGATGATCCGCCCGCCCATCGGGTCCTGCTTGCGCATCCGGCCGAATGCCGCGCGGGCGCAGATGAACGACCCGGTCACGTTGATGTCGATGCACTTGCGCCAGTCGTCGACGCTGATCTCGTCCACCGGGCTTCCCGAGACGGAGACACCGGCGTTGTTGAACAGCGCGTCGATGCGCCCCCATTCGGCCATCGCCTTGTCGAAGGCGGCGTCCACCTGTGCCTCGTCCACCACGTCGCAGGGCAAGGCGAGCGCGTTCTCGTGGCTGTCGGCCATCTCGGCCACCGTCTCGGGCGTGCGACCCACGATGCCCACGCGCCAGCCAGCCTCCAGAAAGGTCTGCGCGCAGGCCTTGCCGATACCGCGCGCGCCCCCGGTGATGATGATTGTCTTGCTCATGTGAAGCTCTCCCCCATGTTTCTTCGAGCCTTGGAAATGCCGAAAGGCGCGCCGGGGGCCCTGCCCCCGGTCCTTCTCGGATCGCGCCCTTCGGATGTCAGTGGTTGTCGCGCGGCAAGTCCCTGCGGATCTTCTGGTAGGCCGTCGCGAGTTCGAGGCAGCCGCCTTCGGCCAGTTGGCCGACGTGGGTGCGGTAGATCTCCTGCCACGGTGTCTGGTTATGGATCTCGGGGGCTTCCCAGGCGTCGATACGGGCCTGCCACTCCGCCTCGTCCACCAGCGCATCCATGCGCGAGGCGTTGAGGTCCAGCCGCACCCGGTCGCCGGTCCTGAGATGCGCCAACCCGCCCCCGACCACCGCCTCGGGCGAGGCGTTCAGGATCGACGGGCTTTCCGAAGTGCCCGACTGCCGCCCGTCGCCCACTGTCGGCAGGTGGTTGATCCCCGCCTTGATGAGCGCGTCCGGCGGCTGCATGTTCACCACCTCGGCAGAGCCGGGATAACCCACGCATCCGACGCCGCGGATGAACAGGATCGAATGCTCGTCGATCTCCAGCGAGGCGTCGTTGATCCGGTCGTGGTAGTCCTCCGGCCCTTCGAAGACCACGGCCCGCGCCTCGTAGATCCCTTCCTCGCCCGGCGTCGACAGGAACCGCTTGCGGAAGTCCGGCGAGATCACCGAGGTCTTCATCAGCGCGCTGTCGAACAGGTTCCCCGTCAGCACCTTGAAGCCCGCGTTTTCACGCAGCGGCTCCGCATAGGTGCGGATCACGTCCAGGTCGACGCTTTCCACCCCGGCAAGGTTTGCGCCCATGGTGTTGCCCGTGGCGGTCATCGCGCCCTCGTGCAGGCGCCCGGCCTTCATCAGTTCGCCCATGACGGCGGGTACGCCACCGGCGCGGAAGAAACTCTCGCCCAGGTATTCGCCCGCGGGCTGCATGTTGACCAGAAGAGGCACGTCGAAGCCCACCGTCTCCCAGTCCTTCACGTTCAGTTCCACCCCGGCGTGGCGGGCCACCGCCTGCAGGTGCGGCGGCGCGTTGGTCGACCCGCCGATGGCCGCGTTGACGACGATCGCGTTCTCGAAGGCCTCACGCGTCAGGATGTCGGAGGGTTTCAGATCGTCGAGCACCATCTGCACGATGCGCTTGCCGGTCTCGTAGGCCATGGCCATCCGCTCGCGGAACGGCGCGGGGATCGCCGAGGACCCGGTCAGCGTCATGCCGAGCGCCTCCGCCATGGCGTTCATGGTCGAGGCGGTGCCCATGGTGTTGCAGTGCCCCAGCGACGGTGCCGACGAACAGACGCGGCCCATGAATTCCTCGTAGTCGATCTTTCCCTCGGCCAGCAAACGGCGCGATTCCCAGACGATGGCGCCCGACCCGGCGCGCTTGCCCTTCCACCAGCCGTCCAGCATCGGGCCGCCGTTGAGCGCAATGGCCGGGATATCCACGGTCGCCGCGCCCATGAGCTGCGCGGGCGTGGTCTTGTCGCAACCGGTGGTCAGCACCACGCCGTCGATGGGATAGCCGTGCAGCACCTCCACGAGGCTCAGGTACGCGAGGTTGCGGTCCAGCGCCGCGGTCGGGCGCTTGCCGGTTTCCTGGATCGGGTGGATCGGGAATTCCATCGGAATGCCGCCCGCCTCGCGGATGCCTGCCTTGATGCGGTCCATCAGGAAGACATGGATCTTGTTGCAGGGCGCGATATCGGAGCCGGTGTTGGCGATCCCGATCACCGGGCGGTCGGACATCAGTTCTTCGCGCGTGTAGGTGCTGTTCTGGTAACGCTCCACGTAAAGTGCGGTCATGCCCGGATTGTTCGGATTGTCGAACCACTCCTGGCTGCGGAAACGTTTTTTCGCGCGTGTGTCTGACATCGTATTTTCTCCCTTCCCCGTCTCGGGCGATTCCCGGCGCGGGCTTCGCGGCATCCTCACCATTTGGTATACCAAATGCAAGCACCGCCCTTGACAAGATCGCCTCGCCCCCCTGCTATGCCCCCGGAAAGGGCCGCCACGCGCGCGCCTTGAGGGAGGACATCATGAACCGTGCGTTGCCCATGCTCGCCGTGGCGTGGCTTGCCCTGCCCGCCTGTGCGGAGGAGCCGCTGACACCGGCCATCGACACCGAGGCCGTCGCCGGATGCGTGGCCGAAGCGCGGGCGCGCGATGCCTCTCCCGACATCTGCATCGGTCCGACTCTGGCAGGCTGTGGCAGTCTGCCCGCCGACGCACCCGCGCTTGCCACGCTGTGCTACGACGCGGCGCGCCTGCGACTGTCGGAGGCCGCGGCAGAACGGCTGACACGGCTCGACGGAACGGCGCCGGAACCCGTCGCCCTGCGCGCCCGCATCGAGACCAAGTACGACTTGCTCTCGGGCCTCCTGCAATGCGACCGGCTGGAAGAGCTGGGGCGGCTTGCCGATACCCCGGCTGAGGCGCTGGCCCTGCAAAAGACCCGCTGCGAAGCCACCGCCTCCGGGCTGGCCTACATCCGCCTGCTGTGGCGCGTGACGCCGGGCGACCAGCAACAGACACTGCCGGACAGCCCGGCCCAAGGAGACTGACCCATGATCGAAGAACCACCCGTCCTGACCATCGTCGAAGGCGCCCCCACCCCGACGCCGGACCAGATCGCCGCGCTGAAGGGGGTGGAGACCGCCTTTATCTGCGACGCGATGGGCGGCATCGCCGCCATGTCCACGGCCATCGCGCCGCTGGGCCTGGGAGACGAACTCGACCGCCACGTGGTGGGCCGCGCGCTGGTCGCCGACAGCGGGCCGATGGACATCATGGCGACGCTGGCCGCCGTCAACCTGCTGACGCCAGGTGACGTGGTTGTCCATGCGGCACACGGCCATGACGGTTGCGCCACCATTGGCGACCAGCTGTCCGGCATGTTGAAGAACGCGGGCGCGGCAGGATTCGTCACCGACGGGCCGATGCGCGACTTCGACGGCATCCGCGCCACCGGCCTGCCCTGCTGGTGCACCGGCCTGAACCCGAACTCTCCCTATGCCAACGGCCCCGGCACCCTTGGCGGCTCGGCGGTGGTCGGCGGCCGCCAGGTGGCGACGGGCGACCTCATCGTGGCCGACCGCAACGGCGTTGTGGTCATTCCCTACGCCCGGATCGACTCGGTGATCGCCAAGGCGCAGGAGGTCGCGAAGATGGAGAAAGAGCTGGAGGCAAAGGTAAAGGACGGTTTCCGCGCGCCTCTGGACATCGACGCCATGCTGGCCGACGGTCGCGCGAAGAAGGTGTGAGCCACGGGGCCGCCACCGAACCGGAGTGCGTCGCCATTGTCCCACAGCCCCCTATCGATCGACGACGGAGCCTGCCGTTTCCGTCCAGCGACCTGCGCAGAAGCCGATGCTCTCGCCGACATCCGTGTCGCGGCCATGCGCCCGAGCCTGGAGGCCGTCGGGCGATTTTCGCCCGAGCGCGCCCGTGAGAGGTTCCTGAAAGGCTTCGATCCAGCGGACACGACAGTGATCGAGATCGGCGCAGAGATGGCCGGGTTCTTCGTCGTGCGGCGCCGGAAAGACCACCTCTACCTCGACCACCTCTACGTCGAACCCGCTCACCAGGGTCGGGGACTGGGGCGGGTGGTGGTTGCCGGCCTTCAGGCCAGCGCGGAACGGGAAGGGCTGCCGATCCGCCTGATGGCGCTGAACGGCAGCCCTGCAAACGACTTCTACAAAGGGTGCGGGTTTACGCTCGTGTCGTCCGACGACCTCGACACGATCTACGCATGGCAGGCACCGCCTGCCAAGTGACGCCCCCGCTCAGTTCATGTACCAGCCGTGGCTGACAACGACCGACTGCCCGGTCAGCGCGTTGGTCTTGAAGGACGCAAACAGATGCGCGATCTCCGCCACGTCCTCAACCGTGGTGAACTCGGTGTCCACCGTCTCGCCCAGCATCACGTCGCTGACCACTTCCTCTTCGGAAATGCCCAGATCCTTGGCCTGTTCGGGGATCTGTTTTTCCACCAGCGGTGTCTTCACGAAACCGGGGCAGATCACGTTGGCCCGCACGCCATCCTTGCCGCCTTCCTTCGAGATCACCCGTGCCAGCCCCAGTAGCCCGTGTTTTGCCGTGACATAGGCGGACTTCAGCGGCGAGGCCTCTTTCGAGTGTACCGACCCCATGAAGATGATGGAGCCGGAGCCCTGCTTCTTCATGTGCGGGATCACCGCCTTCGAGGTCAGGAAAGCTCCGTCGAGGTGGATCGACAGCAGCTTTTTCCATTCGTCGAACGGAAAGTCCTCAAGCTTGTGCACAATCTGCACGCCGGCGTTGGACACCAGCACATCCACCGTGCCCCATGTGTCGACAACCTTGGCGACACCGGAATTGACGGCTTCTTCGGAGGTGACATCCATGTCGATGCCCATCGCCTCGCCGGGCCCCTGGTCTGTCAGTTCCTTTGCAGCTGCCTCTGCCTTGTCGAGCGCGATGTCGGCGATCGCGACCTTCGCGCCGGAGGCGACGTAGCGCGCGGCGATGGCCTTGCCGATGCCGGAGGCGGCGCCGGTGACGATGCAGATCTTGCCTTTCATGTCCTGAAGTACGTCGGTCATGGGTAGTCTCCTTTTCAGTTCGTCGGCACAACCGCGCCGGGTCATGCTTCGTTCATTTGGTCGGCATGGCCCCTTCGGGTCATGCGCGTGTCGGTTTTTCAGGCACGACCACTCAGGGTCATGCGCGGGATGTTCCGGCCGCCGCAGGGTGCGCCCGATCCGGGCCGGGACAGCGAAGTGCCCCAGCCCCTCGACCGGACCGACGCAGAGCGGCCCGGCACCGTTCCGCCCGACTCTTCACGTCTGCGGGACCGGCGCGTCCGGTCAGTGCAGAGGTTGCGTCGCGACGTGGGAACTGCCCTCCGGCACGGCCAAGCCCTGCGAGGCCGCGCCATGGCCGCTGTGGCTGTCCGGGTCGGACAGGTCGAAAACCTCGATCATCTCCTGGCCCTGCCCCCGCCGCTGCCAGTCCGCGTGGCCGAGCGTGCGCTGCGTGTCCCGCGCGCCCGCCTGCCAGTGCCCTTCCATCGAACGGCGTGAGAACTCGAAGTCCTTCGTGCCGTTCTCAGTCGGAAGCTGGCGATAGATCAGGTGCGCAATGGCGATATGCGGGTCGCGTTCGCCGTTCATCAGGTTCCGCAAGTCCGGATCGTCGCGCATCGCCTCCGGCAGACGCCGCGCCAGACGCCGCGCGGCCTGATGCATCGCGTGCCGTTCCCGCATCATGTCGGTCACCATGCGCGTGCGCGACGAGAAGCGAATGTCCTTCTCGCGGCTTTCCGACGCCCAGACACTGTCGGGCAACTGCCCCCGCGCAGACCACAGATCCACCTGCCAGATCGTCAGGTCGTCCGACCCGTCCTGCACGTCCAGCACGTATTGCAGCGGCGTATTCGATACCATGCCGCCGTCCCAATAGTGCGCACCGTCGATCTCGACCGCCGGGAAACCCGGGGGCAGTGCGCCGGACGCCATGATATGATCCACCGTCAGCCGCATGTCCGCGCTGTCGAACCAGGTCATGTTACCGCTCTCCACGTTCACCGCACCCACGCTGATCCGCATCGGCCCGTCGTTCAGCAGGTCGAAATCCACCAGTTCCAGCAACGTCTCGCGCAGCGGCGCGGTGTCGTAGAAACTGCGCGCACCCGGCGTTCCCGGCAGGCGCATCGCCGCCGACGGCCAGCGCGGCACGAAGAACCCCGGCGCGCCGGTCTGCACGATGGTCGCCGCCGAACACAGGTTCAGCCAACGCGGCGCCAGCCAGCCCGAGACGTTTTCGGCCCAGAGCTGCCGGGCCGTGATCCGCTCCCAGAAGGTTCGGAGCGCCGTCATGCGCCGGTCGGGGGCGTTGCCCGCCAGGATCGCGGCGTTGATCGCGCCGATGGAGATGCCGGCCACCCAGTCGGGGGCTTCGCCAGCTTCTGCCAGCGCCTCGGCGGCACCGCACTGGTAAGCCCCGAGTGCGCCGCCGCCCTGCAGCAGAAGGATCGTGCAGGCCATGGCTCAGGCCATCCCGAGGAAGAGGCCGGACAGGCCGACGGCGATCAGATACGCCGCGATGACATAGTTCAGGACACGCGGTGCGACGAGGATGACGACGCCGGCGACGAGGGCCAGCAAGGACTGGGCGAGGATGGGATTTGCATACATGGCAAGTGCTCCGGATTGCGGCGGCGCATCGTGTGCCGCCTGTTGCATCGACACTTAGGTCGCCGAACTGACGTCGCCCTTCTCTGGATCTTACAAATCCGTAAAGCGCCGCTTTTCGCGGTTTTCAATTTTGTAAACTGGCGGAAAAGCAGCGGACAGATCCGGTCCCCACATCATCCTCACCGGGCGGCAGATGCTTGTGCTGCACCGCGAAAACAAGGGCCGCAACCGGCCCAAACCAGAGGAGAACCACCATGAAAACCCGTTCCAAACTCTTGTCCGGCGCCCTGATCGCCGTGATGCTCGGCGGCTCCGCAATGTCGGCCTATGCCGCCACCAACGCCACCGATCCTGCAGCCAAGGCCACCGCGAAGACGGAACAGGCCGCCGCAAAGGACCCCGGCTATGCCACTCAGACCGGCATGATCCGCACCGCCGACGAGGCGTTCAAGGCGCTGCGTGACGTGCATCTGGCCCGCATGGCCATCTCGAAGGACGATCAGGAGACCGCCAAGATGCGCGTCGACGCCGCGCTGGCCCTGTTCGACAAGTCCGAGAAGGACTGGAACGACCTGACCATCGGCGACACGGAGGATCCGTCGAATGCCGACCGCCTGCTGCCCATCGACGTCTCCATGTCCCTCGGTGAGACATTTGTCCCCGGCGAAGCCACCGGCGACGCGCTCAAGACCGCAACGGCGCAGTTGCAGAGCGGCCAGCATGACGCAGCGCTGAACACCCTGCGCGTGGCCGAGATCGACGTGAATGTCAGTGCCGCCATGCTGCCCATCGCAGCAACCCATCAGGCGCTTCAGGACGCATCCAACGCTCTGGCCAATGGCGACATGACCGCCGCCGACCAGGCGCTGGCCAAGGTGGGCGACGCGATCGTGGTCCGCAGCTTCTCCATCGACGGCATCCCGCAGCAGCAGTCCGTGAAAGCCTCTGCCGACGCAGGCGCCAAGAACACCTCGCCCGTGAGCGAGGAACACGCCCAATCCGAAGCCACGGCAGCAATGGCGGACCAGCCGACCGACGGCTCCTGAACGTCCGTTCTTCCAGTTCTGATGTCATGAAAGCGGCGCCGGGTCCTCCCGACGCCGTTTCAGCGCAAGAGGGTGGGACAGTCAGAGTAACGCGCAGCGCCGGCGGTCACGCGCTCCCGCACCGTCGCCACCTGCCCGACGGTCTGGTCTTACTGGTCCAGGCCCGCGGTCAGATCCTCCGCCATCCACAGCGCGTTCGATGCAGGCCGGGTCCACGGCTTCCGCATCTGCGTGCAAGGGCACACCGGCACCACGGCGCAAGCCCCGCTTCAGGCGGCACACGTCAACCGAAGGCGCTCTTCATGCCCCCCGACATCTGGGTCCGGAAGATCGAGGTGTTGTCCTTCGCGGGCGGCAGCGGCATCCGCACCGGCACCTGTTCCAGCCGGGGCGTGAAACACGGCTCCCCGGTGATGATCCGGTCCTGCAGGTCGGCCCAGAAACCCTGCTGGCCGAGGCCGTGGATGTAGCTCGACGCGCCCAGCAACGGCCACGCATCCGCACTGGCGCACTCGTAGAACAGGATCTTGCGCGCCCGGGTCGACCGGTTGGGCGCCGAGCCATGCAGCGCCCGCACATGGTGCACCGTCATGTCGCCCGCCCTGCCCGTCAGCGTCACCGCCTTCGACAGGTCGAAGTCCGGATCGTCCGGCGACACCGCCCCGCAAAAGTGCCCCTCGTGATGGTGGGACAGCACCGGACCCCGGTGCGAACCGGGGATCACCATCAGCGGCCCGTTTTCCTCGTCCATGTCCTCCAGCAGCACGCCGAACGCCAGGAGATCGTCGTTGGTCGCCGGGTAGAAAGCCCAGTCCTGGTGCCATTCCACTGCCGCGCCGCCGCCCGGCGCCTTGCAGTTCAGCTTGGACGTGTTGATGATCGTCGACGGTCCAAGCAGGTCGTTCAGCACTTCCGTCACCCGCGATGCCGTCAGCAGGTCCCAGAAGAACGGATCGTTCCTGTGCGGCAGCTTCACCCGTGTCAGGCACGGCGTTTCCGCCGAATGTCCCTGGTCGAGATCGTAGAGATCGTCGCTTTCGGTTACGCTCCGCGATCCTTCGATCCAATCCGTGACGATGGACTGCGCCCGGGACAGTTGGTCCGCCGTCAGCACACTGTCGACCTTCAGGTAGCCATTCTCGGCGTAGAACGCCTTTTGTTCCTCGGTAAGCATCCGCACTCCTCCCTGCGTCAAACTCGATCGTCGAAATAGCATCGTTGCATGGCTTCGGCCCAAGCGGGGCATCCGGAACGGCGGCGGCGGCATGGCCCGCCGGCGGCCGGTTCGCTCCCCATCGGCCAGGCGGCGTTGCGCAGAACGGTTCTGACGCGCTCTGACGGCAATCCGACACCGGGGCTGCGTCCGGGACGAAGGCGCGGCGCCCTTGCCTCGCACCTGTGGCGGTGCACCGCATACCGCCAGTCCGGATCGGGCGTTACGCGGCGGGAAGACCCCCGCCGCACCGCCGATCCCGCGCGGCCCCGCCTAGCGCCCCTTCGCCGATTCCTCCGCCATCTCGACGCCGTTCATCCGCGCAACGTGATCGGCCAGCCACGGCACGTAGTCCTGCGCGTGGCCGATGGCCTCGGCATGGACGAAATACTGCCGCGCGGCGCCCAGCATCAGCGTCATCACATCCGCCTCCGCGGCCATGGACCCGGCGTACTTCAGGTCCTTCGACGCATTGGCGATGGAGAACTTGTGCACCTCGCGCTCCCCGTCCACGACGCAGCGCATGAAGGTGTCGAAGAAGCCGTTGCCCAAACGCGACGATCCGATGACCTTCTGCACCATCTTCGGCGGAATCCCCGCCTTGGCGCCCAGCACCGTGACCTCGGCATAAAGCGCGGCGTAGCCCATCGAGATCGTGTTCATCAGCAGCTTCATCTTGTGGCCCGCACCGACACCGCCGACCCGGTTGATGTTGCCCGCCCAGCATTCGATCACCGGCAGCACACGGTCAAAGACCTCCTCGTCCGCGCCGATCATCGCATCCAGCGTGCCTTCCTCGGCTTCCTTCGGGGTGCGTCCCAGCGGTGCGTCGACGAAATGCCCGCCCTTCGCCGCCAGTTCCTCGGCCAGCGCCATGGTCGAGGTCGGATCGGCGGTGGTGCAATCCACCACGATCAGCCCTTCGCGCGCCCCAGCCAAAAGCCCGTCCGCGCCCCGGAAGACCGATTCGACCTGCGGAGAGTTCGACAGGCAGATGTGCACGATGTCGCACTGCTCAGCCATCTCGCGCGGGCTCGTCGCCTCGGTCGCGCCCATCCCCACGAGGCTTTCGACCGGCGTACGGTTGCGGTTTCCCTTGACCATCATCGGGTGGCCGTTCTGCAGGATGTTCTTGGCCATCCCGTGCCCCATGTACCCCAGCCCGATGAAGCCGACCTTTGCCTTGTCCGACATTTCCATTCCTCCCATGTCGTTGATGTCCTACGTTTTCGGGCCGGCGGGCGGGCGCTTTTGCGTCAGCAAACAGTGCCGCCTCGCCGGTCCGCCCGTGCGTCACAGTCGCGCGGTGATGCCCCCGTCCACGAACAGGACGTGCCCGTTGACGAAACTCGCTGCGTCCGAGCAAAGGAAGACACAGGCGCCTGCCAGCTCCTCCACCTTGCCCCAGCGGCCCTGCGGCGTACGTTCCTCAAGCCAGCGGCAGAATTCCGGGTTCTCCACCAGCGCCTTGTTCAGCGGCGTGTCGAAATAGCCCGGTGCGATGGCGTTGACGTTCAGCCCCTTCGGCGCCCAGTCCGTCGACATGCCCTTCGTCAGGTTCGCCACCGCCCCCTTCGAGGCGGTGTAGGGCGCGATTCCCGGCCGCGCCTGCAAGGTCTGGACCGAGGCGATGTTGACGATCCGCCCGGCGCCGCGGCCGATCATGTGCCGCGCGCAGGCCTGCCCCACGTAGAAAGCCGAGGCCACGTTGGTCCGCATCAGGCGGTCGAAGATCTCCGGCGGAAACTCCTCCAGCGGCGCGCGATGCTGCATGCCCGCGTTGTTGACCAGGATGTCGATGGCGCCCGTTCCGGCCTCGAATCCGTCGATGGCCTCCCGCGCCGCCGCCGCGTCCGTCACGTCGAAGGGCAGCACGTCGACCTCCGCCCCCTCGCCGCGCAGCACCTCGGCCGCCGCGTCCAGTTTCTCCACGCCGCGCGCGTTCAGCACCAGCGCGGCTCCTGCCTGTGCCAGCCCGCGTGCCAGCGCAAAACCGATCCCCATGGAGGCGCCCGTGATCAGCGCCCTCCGCCCCGACAAGTCGAAAAGTCCCATGTTCCTCCCGGCGGTCCGAGTTCGCGCGTTGACATCCCTGCGCCCAGCCGCTTTGTTCCAAATGGTATACCATCCGCGAGGCGATGCAACCCGAGGCGCGCGAAGACGCCTCGCCCGCGATGGTCATCGGAGGACCAGATGCCACAACCGACAGGCGCGCGATGCTGACATTCGCCGCCGCCGTCTTCTTTCTGATCGTGACGCCCGGCCCTGGCGTTCTCTCGACCGCCGGGCTGGGCGCGGCCTACGGATTCGCGGCCGGGCTGCGCTATGTCGGCGGGCTGTTCATCGGGACGAACCTCGTGGCGCTGGCGGTGATCTCCGGCGTGGCGGCCATCGTGTTGTCGGTGCCGGTGGTCCGCTGGGTGCTTATGGCGGCCTCCATCGGCTACCTGCTGTACCTCGCCTCCCGCATCGCCTTCGCGGGGTCCCGCCTCGCCTTCATCGAGGCCAAGGCCCCGCCCGCCTTGGGCTCCGGCATCCTGCTGCAGGCGATCAATCCGAAGGCCTATGCCGTCAACACCACGCTCTTCGCGGGCTTCCCCTTCGCCCCCGACAACCTCGTATACGAAACTGTGGCCAAGCTGCTGATCGCCAATGCGATCTGGATTCCGATCCACCTCGGCTGGCTCTTCGCCGGCGCGTCCCTGCACCGACTCAACCTGTCCGACCGCAACCAGCGGTCCATCAACGTCGCGATGGCAGCCTCCATGCTGCTCGTCGTGGCCCTTGCCCTCTATTCCGGCCTGAAGAATGCCTGACACCTTGCACACAAACGCCCTCTCCCGTCTCACCGCGCTGCTCGGCGACCGGCTCGTCACGTCTGACGCCGACCGCCGCCTGCATGGCCAGAACGAGACCTACTACCCCAACACCCCGCCCGACGCCGTGGCCTACCCGGAGACGACCGCCGAGGTCTCGGAAATCGTGAAGATCTGCGCCGACACGGGCACGCCCGTCACGCCCTACGGCGCCGCCAGCTCGCTCGAAGGCCAGCATCTTGCCGTCCAGGGCGGCATCAGCCTGGACTTCGCGCGCATGAACCGGCTGCTCTCGGTCTCGCCCGAAGACCTGCTCTGCACCGCGCAACCGGGCCTGACCCGCAAGCGCCTGAACGAAGACCTGCGCGACACCGGCCTATTCTTCTCGGTCGATCCCGGCGCCGATGCCTCGCTCGGCGGCATGGCCGCCACCCGCGCCTCCGGCACCACTGCCGTGCGCTACGGCACGATCCGCGAGAACATCCTCGCTCTGGAGGCGGTGATGGCCGACGGCACGATCGTCCGCACCGGGTCGGAGGCGCGCAAGTCCGCCACCGGCTACGACCTGACGCACCTGCTGATCGGATCAGAAGGCACGCTGGGCATCATCACCGAACTGACGCTGCGGCTGCACGGCCTGCCAGAAGCCACCGCCGCCGCGACCTGCCGCTTCCCTTCCATAGAAGATGCGGTGAACTGCGTGATCCTGACGATCCAGTCGGGCCTGCCCATGGCGCGGATCGAACTGCTGGACCACATGATGGTGCGCGGTTTCAACCGATACGCCCAGGCCGACCTGCCGGAAGAGCCGCACCTCTTCCTCGAATTCCACGGCTCCGCGGCCGGCGTCGCCGAGCAGTCCGCAGCCTTCCGCGAGATCGCCGCCGACTTCGGCGCCTCGGGCTGGAAAGAGGCGGTGAAGGCGGAGGACCGCAATGCGCTCTGGGCCATGCGCCACAGCGCGCATTACGCCTCTGCCGCGCTTGGAGAGGGCCGCCACATCTGGCCCACCGACACCTGCGTGCCGATCTCGAAACTGGCCGAGGCGGTGACCTGGGCACAGACCCGCGCCGTGGAATACGGGCTGACGGCGACCATCGTCGGCCACGTCGGCGACGGCAACTTCCACGTGGGACTCTCCGTCGACCCCGAAGACGCCGCAGAAATGGCGCGCGCCCACGATTACACCCACGCGCTGGGAGAGATGGCCCTGAAGCTGCGCGGCACGGTCAGCGGCGAACACGGCATCGGCATCGGCAAACAGGACTTCATGGTCCGTGAACACGGCTCTGCCGTGGCCGTCATGCGCGCGATCAAACAGGCGCTCGACCCCGCGGGCATCCTGAACCCCGGCAAGTTGCTCCCGCCTGCCTGACATGCGACACCCAGAGTTTTCGGACGAAAACTCTGCCCCTTCAGGACTTTTCGACGAAAAGTCCTCTGCCACGGAAAGACGACAGATGACACTGACAAACCCCGATCCCAAAGGCACCTTCCTCGCCCGCGTCCTGCGCCCTGGCATGGGCCCCTGCATCGCGCGCCTCGACGGCGACACGCTGGTGGACATCACCTCGAAGACTGCGCCGACGATGCGCGACCTGCTCGAACTCGACGACCCGCTGGCCCATGTCCGCGCGGCGGACGGCGAACGCTTCGCCACCCTCGCCGACCTCGGCCCCGACGGCCCGGCGCTGCTCGCGCCCTGCGACCTGCAGGTGGTCAAGGCCTCCGGCGTCACCTTCGCGCAGTCCATGGTCGAGCGCGTGATCGAGGAACAGGCCGCCGGCGACCCCGACCGCGCGGAGGCAATCCGCACAAGGGTCGGGCGGATCATCGGCGACAGCCTCGCGGGCCTCGTGCCCGGGTCCGAGAAAGCGGCGGAGGTCAAGAAGGTCCTGCAGGCCGAGGGCCTCTGGTCCCAGTACCTCGAGGTCGGCATCGGGCCGGACGCCGAGGTCTTCACCAAATGCCCCACCCTCGCCGCCGTGGGCCATGGCGCCGATGTGGGGCTCCACCCCATGTCGCGCTGGAACAACCCCGAACCGGAGGTGGTGCTGGCCGTCACCTCGAAAGGCGACATCGTCGGCGCGACGCTCGGCAACGACGTCAACCTGCGCGACGTGGAGGGCCGCTCCGCCCTGCTTCTGGGCAAGGCCAAGGACAACAACGCCTCCGCGTCGGTCGGGCCCTTCCTGCGGCTCTTCGACGAGACCTACGGCATGGCGGACGTCGAATCCGCCGAACTGACCCTGACCGTCAAGGGCGAGGACGGCTACACGCTCAACGGCCGATCCTCTATGTCGAAGATCTCGCGCCCGCCCGCCTCCATCGTCGGGCAGACCATCGGCGGGCATCATCAGTACCCGGACGGTTTCTTCCTCTACCTCGGCACGCTCTTCGCGCCGACCGAGGACCGCGACACGCAGGGCCAGGGCTTCACCCACAAGGTCGGCGACGTGGTGACCATTGCCGAACCGAAGCTGGGGGCGCTGACCAACACCGTGCGGCTGTCAACCGACTGCCCGCCGTGGACCTTCGGCGTGGCCGCCCTGATGCGCAACCTCGCACAAAGGGGGCTTCTGTGAACTTCCTCTCCATCGGAGAAATCATGGTCGAACTGGCCCCGGCGGGCGAAGGGCTGCTGCGGCAGGGCTTTGCCGGGGACACCTTCAACACGGCGTGGTACGCCCGCCGCCTGCTGCCGCCGGGCTGGACGGTGAGCTATGGCACGGTGATCGGCGAGGACGCGGTCTCCGACGACATGGCCCGCTTCATCGCGGGCGAAGGCCTGTCGACCGATGCCCTGGCCCGCCACCCCGACCGCACCGTCGGTCTTTACATGATCTCGCTGAAGGACGGCGAGCGCAGCTTTTCCTACTGGCGCGGGCAGTCGGCGGCAAAAACGCTGGCGGACGATCCGGTACGGCTGGCGGACATGCTGAAGGGCCGCGACACCATCCATTTCTCCGGTATCACGCTGGCGATCCTGCCGTCCGACGCACGCCGCGCCTTCTGCGACGCGCTCGCCACCGCACGGTCAGACGGCGCACACGTCAGCTTCGACACCAATCTCAGGCCCCGCCTTTGGGAAAGCCCGGACGCCATGCGTGACGGCCTGACGCTCGGCGCCTCCGTCGCCGACACCGTGCTGCCCTCCTTCGACGAGGAACAGACCGTCTTCGACGACACGACGCCCGAGGACACCATCGCGCGCTATGCCAACGGCGGCGCCACCTGCGTCGCGGTCAAGAACGGCGGCGCGGCGGTGACCGCCTGGGCCGCCTCCGAAGGCAGTGCCGAGATCGCCCCGCCCCGCGTCGCGCAGGTCGTGGACAGTACGGCGGCGGGCGACAGCTTTGCCGCCGGGTTCCTCTGCGCCCGGGCCGAAGGGGCGTCTGCGGCCGAAGCGGCCCACCGCGCGGCGGACCTCGCCTCGCGCGTTATCCAACATCGCGGCGCCCTTGCGCCCGCCATCTTCACGGGAGACGAGACATGAACATCCTCATCATCGGCGGCGCAGGCGTCGTCGGCAAGAAACTCGCACGCGCGCTTGCGGCAAAAGAAACGCTGCGCGGCAAGGAGATCACCAAACTGACGCTGGCCGACATCGGCGACGCCGAGACGATCGACGCCCCCTTCCCGGTCGAGACCGCGCGCTGCGACATCACCGATCCGGCCTCCGTCGCCAACGTGATCACCGGGGACACCGACGTGATCTACCTGCTGGCTGCCGTGGTTTCCGCCCATGCCGAGGAAGACTTCGACTTCGGCTACAAGGTCAACATGTTCGGCACGCTGAACGTGCTGGAGCGCTGCCGTGCGCTGGGGACGAAGCCCGTGCTGGTCTTCACCTCCTCCATCGCCGTTTTCGGCGGCGAGGTGCCGCAGCCGTTCCACGACCATTCCGCGCTCAACCCGCAGATCAGCTACGGCGCGCAGAAGGCCATCGGCGAGCTGCTGGTCAACGACTACACCCGGCGCGGCTTTGTCGACGGGCGCGGGTTCCGGCTGCCGACGATCTCCGTCCGGCCCGGAAAGGCCAACCGGGCGGCCTCGTCCTTCATGTCCTCCATCTTCCGCGAGCCGCTGCAGGGCCAGGAAGCGGTCTGTCCGGTCGACGAGGCGTTCCCGCATTTCTACCTGTCGCCGCGGCAGTGCGCGCTGAACCTCGTGACGGGCGCCGAGATCCCGGCGGAAGACCTCGGGCTCTGCCCGACCATGACAATGCCGGGCCGGGTCTGGACGATCCGCCAGATGATCGACGCGATGACCGCCGTCGCCGGGCCCGAGCCGGCCAAGCTGATCCGCTGGGAGGAACAGCCCGAGATCGCGCATATCCTGAAGGGCTGGCGACTGGACGTCCGCCCGCAGAAAGCCGAGCGCCTGGGCCTGAAGGCAGACGACAGTTTCGAGGACAACATCCGTTACTTCCTGGAAGAGGACATCGCGCGCTGACCCGGCGCGCGCCCCCGACCGGTCCAGAGATCCGATACACCCCGAAAGGAGTGCTGCATGCCCGATTTTGCCATCTACCCGAGCCTGAAAGGCAAGTCCGTCCTCGTCACAGGAGGCGCCTCCGGCATCGGCGCCGAGATCGTGAAGGCTTTTGCCGCGCAGGGCGCGCGCGTGGGCTTCGTCGATTTCGACGAAAAGACCGCCGAGGCGCTTGTCGCGGAGACCGAGGGCGAACTGGCCTTCGAACCCTGCGACCTGCGCGACATCGACCAGCTCCGCGCGGCATTCGCCCGGATCGCCGACCGCATCGGCGCGCCGACAGTGCTGGTCAACAACGCCGCCCGCGACGACCGCCACGGCTGGGAGGACGTCACGCCCGAATACTGGGACGAACGCTTTGCCACCAACTTCCGGCACATGTTCTTCGCCATCCAGGCGGTTGTGCCCGGCATGATCGAGGCCGGTGGCGGGTCGATCGTCAACATGGGGTCGAATTCCTGGTGGGAGAAATCCACCGGCATGCCCGCCTACACCGCCGCCAAGTCCGCGGTGCACGGGCTGACGCGCTCCTCGGCCAAGGAGTTCGGCAAGCACCGCATCCGGGTGAACGCGGTGGTGCCGGGCTGGGTCATGACGGAGCGCCAGAAAGAGCTCTGGACCACGCCGGAGAAGCTGGAGGAGCATCTGAAGGGCCAGTGCCTGCCAGACCTGATCGAGCCGGTCTACCTCGCCCGCATGGTGCTGTTTCTCGCCTCGGACGATTCCGCCATGTGCTCGGCCAGCAATTTCTTCGTCGAGGCCGGATCGGTCTGAGGCGAGGCGGAGGGGGGCGCCGCCCCCCTCTTGGCCTGACGGCCAATTCACCCCCCGAGGTATTTTCCGCCAAGATGAAGGCAGGGGGCAGTTTGATGCCAGAAGAGGGCGCGCCTGCCGGGGACGTTTTTTGGCGCGTGGTGGGCCCGTTTCAGCCTTCGCGCAGGGGGCGCCACCCGGATTCCTTGTGTGGGCGCGTGTCCGGTTCATTGGCCGGGCCCGCAACCGGGCCTTGCCGCTTGCCGCGCCCGACGGGGGGCAGCGCCACTTCGGAGCGCCGCCGCCGCGCGGTGTCAGTTGACCGGGGTGACGAGATCCTTGCCTTCGAGGAAGGCGGTGACGTTGGCCAGTTGCAGCTCGGCCATGGCGCGGCGGGTTTCCACCGTGCCGGACCCCTGGTGCGGCTGCAGGTGCACGTTTTTCAGCTTGCGCCAGCGCGGGTCGATGTCGGGTTCGTTCAGGAAGACATCGACCGCCGCGCCGCGAAGCCGGCGCTTTTCCAGCGCATCGAGCAGCGCGCCCTCGTCCACCGTCGTTCCGCGCGAGATATTGACCACAACGCCTTCGGACCCCAGCGCGTCCAGCGCCTCGGGACCGACGAAATTGCGGGTCTCCTCGCCGCCCACCAGCGCGATCACCAGCCAGTCCACCGCGCCCGCCAGCGAGACGACGTCGGCGTGGTAGGTCCAGCCCGGCGTCTCCTTTTCGGAGCGGGCGAAGTAGTGGATGTCCATCTTGAAGGCCGCCAGACGGTCCGCGATCTCGCGCCCGATGCGGCCCAGGCCCACGATGCCGACGGTGCCGCCCGACATCTTGCGGTTCAGCGGCAGCGATTGCTGCGCCCATCCGCCGGAGATGGTGAGCGCATGACCGCGCACCATGTCGCGCGAGAAGGCCAGCATCATGCCCACGGCCAGGTCTGCCACATCGTCGTTCAGCACGTCGGGCGTGTTCGTCACCGCGACACTGCGGGCCGCGGCCGCGTCCACGTCGATGGCGTCGTAGCCCACGCCGAAGTTGGCGATCAACCCGAGGTTGGGCAGCGCTTCCATCGCTTCGGCGCCGAAGGGGGCATGACCCTTGAAGGCCACCGCCCGCACCTCGGTCCGCAGCGTGGTGTCCATGCCGGCGATGTCCTCGGGGGACCCCACGAAGGCTGCCGCATGGGCGCCGGCGAGACGCCCGCGCTCTTCCTCGGTGAATGCGTTTCCGACGATCAGCAGATTGGTCATATGGTCGTTTCCTTTCTGGCTTCCAGCAGTCCGCGAATGCGCCGCAGGGCCTCTTGTATATTCTCGGTCGAATTGGCGTAGGAGAAGCGCAGGTAGCCCTCTCCGTACGCGCCGAAGGAAGTGCCGGCGACCGTGGCCACGCCTCCTTCCTCAAGGAACAGCGTCTGCGCCTCCATGGCGGACAGCCCTGTCCCCTCGATGTTGGGGAAGGCGTAGAACGCGCCCGCCGCATCGGCGCAGCGCACCCCCGGCAGCGCGTTCAGCCCGTCGACGATCACCTTGCGGCGGGCATCGAAGGCGTCGTTCATCGCGGCGACCCCGTCCTGCGGGCCTTCCAGCGCGGCGATGCCGGCGAACTGCGTCGCGGCGTTCACGCACGAGTGGTCGTTGACGCAGAGCCGCGTGACATGCTCCACCAGTTGTTCCGGCCAGACCGCGTAGCCCAGCCGCCAGCCGGTCATTGCGTAGCGTTTGGACCAGCCGTCCAGCACGATCAGCCGGTCGCGGATCTCCGGGTATTGCAGCAGCGAGACGTGTTCGCGCCCGCCATAGAGCATCGTCGAATAGATCTCGTCCGACAGGATCGCGACGTGGGGGTGTTCTGCCAGACCTGCGACCAGCTTGTCGACCTCTTCCTTCGGCGTGACCCCGCCGGTGGGGTTCGCGGGCGAGTTGATGATGATCAGCCGGGTCGCGGGGGTGATCTGGGCCAGCACCTCCTCGGCGGAGAAGGCGAAGCCGTTCTCCTCCTTCAGGGCCATGGGGACGGCCTTGGCGCCGCTGTAGCGGATCACCGACTCGTAGATCGGGAAGCCGGGGTTTGGATAGATGATCTCCGCCCCCGGTTCGCCGAACATCAGGACGGCAAAGAACATGGTGGGCTTGCCGCCCGGCACCACGACCACGTGGTCCGGGTTCACCTCGACGCCATGGCGGACGTTCAGGTCGGCGGCCACGGCCGAGCGGAGCTGCGGCAGGCCGTTCGCCGGCGTGTAGCCGTGGGCGCCGTCATGCAACGCCTTCACCGCCGCCTCGACGATGTGGTCGGGCGTGCGGAAGTCGGGCTGGCCGATCCCGAGGTTGATGATGTCCCGGCCCTGCGCCGCCAGCGCACCCGCGCGGGCCAGCACCACGAAAGCCGATTCAGTTCCCAGCCGCGACATCCCCGCGGCAAGCGTCAGTTGCGCCATGTGTCCTCCCCCGGCCATCGCCTCGCGGCCGTTCGGAAATCTGGTATACCGCTTTGCCCGGGTTTGAAAGCCTCTCGGCCCGGACGGGGACGGCCTGCAGCCTTGATAATTTCTTGCATTCGGCAGCAGGAATTCCTTCAGCCATGAAAGAATCTATCATGGCGAGAAGTGGAACGCCTTGCCGTTGCGTCCACCCGTCGTTAGCGATAGCAATGCGCGGGTGACAGGGTGTCGCGGCGCTGCTAACGTCCCGATGTTCCGTTCCGCCAAGGGAGGGCGAGGACGGTATACACGGCCCGCCAAAGGGCCGGACAACAGTTGGAGGAGACTATCCATGAAGAATATCCTGCTCGCGGCCACCGCCGTTGTGGCGCTTGCTGCGCCGGCATTTGCCGAGCGTTACGTGATGATCACCCACACCCAGGGCACCGACCCGTTCTGGCCGGTCGTCGAGAAGGGTGGCAAGGACGCCGCCGCCGCCGTGGGCGCCGAACTGGAATACAACTACGACGCCTCCGGTGACATGTCCGCGATGGCCAAGCTGATCGAGGCCGCCGCCGCGACCCAGCCGGACGGCATCATCGTCTCGCTGCCGGACGCCGATGCGCTTGGCGGCGCGATCAAGGGTGCGGTCGATTCCGGCATCCCCGTCATCACCATCAACTCCGGTCTTGAGGCCTCGAAGGAGGTCGGCGCGCTGATGCACATCGGCCAGCCCGAGAAACTGGCAGGCGAGGCCGCAGGCAAGCGCGCCAAGGAAGAAGGCGTGACCAAGCCGCTCTGCCTCAACCAGGAAGCCTACAACACCGCGCTGGCGGACCGTTGCCAGGGCTACTTCGACGCGATGGGCATGGACCTGAACATGATCGACGTGTCGAACGACGTGGCGCAGATCAAGACCCGCACCGCCGCAGCCCTGCAGGCGGACGAGTCGATCGACGGCCTGCTGGCCACCGGCCCGCACGTCTGCGAAGCCGCCGCCGCGGCGGTCGCGGAAGTGGGCGCCGACGTGCACCTGTCCTGCTTCGACCTGTCGCCGGGCGTGATGGACCTGATCGAGGCGGGCGACGTCGCCTACACCATCGACCAGCAGCAGCGCCTGCAGGGCTACCTGCCGGTGATCTTCCTGCACCTCTACAACACCAACGCGGGCATGCTGCCGGGCTCTGACGTGCCCTCCGGCCCGGGCTTCGTCGATGCGTCGAACGCAGCCGACGTGGCGGACCAGGCCGGTGTGAACCGCTGAGGATCCAGCACTGTTTGTGAGATGACAACAGGGGGACAGACGGACAACCGCCTGTCCCCCTTCTTGCAAGAAGACCTTCCCCGTCGCGCGAGGACGGGACCCAAACACATAAAGGGGGGACAGGATGTCTGATCGCAGCGAAGCGGACAGGCTTGTAAAGGAATCCGGGCTTCAAAGGCTGCTCCGGCGGCCCGAAGTCGGCGCATTCAGCGTGATGCTGGTGATCGTTGTGGCGCTCGCCATCGCTTCGGATTTCAAAGCCTTCAATCCGCTCGGCCTCAAGAACAACATCGCCATCATCGCACAGTACGGCATCATCGCCACCGGCGCCGCCGCCTTGATGATCGCGGGCGAATTCGACCTTTCCATCGGGTCGATGATCGGCTTCACCGGGATGATCATGGCGATGGTGCTGAAATACGGCTTCCTGCCACTGGGCATCGCGCCCGGCAGTCCCGTCGCCGCCTTCCTCATCGCGCTGGTGACGGCGCTATTCATCGGCTGGGTGATCGGAACCATCGTGGTCCGCTCGGGGCTGTCGTCCTTCATCGTGACGCTTGCCTTCCTGTTCTTCCTGCGCGGCGCGACCGAGGCATCCTACCGGCTCATCAACCAGTCCACGCAGATCTCCGGCCTGCAGGACTTCAAGGAAACCTCGTGGTTCGCCAACATCCTCGGCGGCGAGGTCTTCGGCTGGTTCTACGACGCGTGGTTCATGCTGGGCGGCAACCTGAACCGGCGGGGCGAACAATGGGTGACCGGCTTCGACGCCCGTTTCCTGTGGTGGCTGGTGATCGCGGGTGTGGCGTGGTTCATCCTGTCGCGCACGCAGCTTGGCAACTGGATCTACGCCACCGGCGACGACAAGAACGCGGCCCGCGCCAACGGCGTGCCGACCAACAAGGTCAAGATCGGCCTGTTCATGTTCACCGCCTTCTGCGCCACCATGTTCGCCGCCTGCCAGGTGTTCGACACCAACACCGCGGACGCCGCCAAGGGCAACCTTCTGGAGCTGTTTGCCATCGCCATCGCCGTCGTCGGCGGCACGCTGATGACCGGCGGCTTCGGTTCGATCCTCGGCGTGGCCTTCGGGGCGATCACCGTGGGACTGGTGGCAAACGCCGTGTTCTTCATCCCGTGGATCGACGGATCGTGGTTCCGCGTCTTCGTGGGCACCATCCTGCTGGCCGCGGTCTTTGCCAACGAACGCATCCGCAAGCGCATCACGGGGGGCATATGATGACCGTCACCATCCCGACACCCGACACCCGGACACCAAAGACCCCGACAAGGGAGTGCGCGGCATGACCGAACCCTATCTTCGCGTCGAGAACGTCATCAAGAAGTTCGGCCCCTTCACCGCGCTGAACGGCGTCAACCTGGAGGTCTATCCGGGCGAAGTGCACGCGCTTCTGGGCGACAACGGTGCCGGCAAGTCGACCCTCATCAAGACGCTGGCGGGGGTGCACGAACCGACCTCCGGCCAGCTCTACATCGAGGGCAAGCCGGTCGACTTCCGCTCGCCGCGCGATGCGACGGCGGCGGGCATCGGCACCGTCTATCAGGACCTCGCGCTGAACCAGCTCATGTCGGTCACGCGCAACTTCTTCATGGGCCGCGAACTGAAGGGGGCGCTCGGCACGCTGCGCATGTCCGAGATGGACCAGATCGCCCACGACGAAATGGCCAAGATCGGCATCAACTTCTCCGATCCGACGCAGGCCGTGGGCACCATGTCCGGCGGTCAGCGCCAGACGCTGGCCATCGCGCGGGCCATCTACTTCGGCGCCCGTGTGCTGATCCTGGACGAGCCGACCTCCGCGCTCGGCCAGAAGCAGCAGATGGAAGTCCTGAAGACGATCATGCGGGTGAAGAAGCGCGGCGACATCGCCATCATCTTCATCACCCACAACGAGATCCACTCGCAACTCGTGGGCGACCGTTTCACCTTCCTCGCCCTGGGCGAGGTGATCGGCGCCGGGAAGAAGGGCGAACTGACCCACGACGAAATCCGCCGCCTCATGGCCGGCGGGACAGAGATGAAGGACCTCGCGGGCGAACTGGCCGCGATCTGATATCCAAGTCGACGACATGCGCAAGGGCGGGGCCATGGTCCCGCCCTTCGTGTTTGTCATCCACCTCTACCCGCGATCCGATGGCCCTTCGCATGAAATCCGCCTCGCGAAACACCCCCGTCAGACACAAGACAGAGGGCCATGCCGGATGCACCGGACCAGATCGCCAGGAGCATCGACAGCACCACCGCCGTTCAGCCGCCCGACCCAAAGAAGCGGTGCGCGCCTTTCCGGCCAACCTGCCGCCGCACCGAAATCGCAGGACTGACCTGCCCCGCGTATTGCGCTATTGATCCCGAAAGGCCCGGCTCCGCCCGGCTGTCAGAACGGGAATCGCACCATGTCTTTTGTCATAGACCCTCATCCCCAGGCCTCTGTCGAAGTGGCCGGCACCACCGACCGCTTCCCGGTGCGGCGCATCTTCTGCGTCGGGCGCAATTACGCCGCCCACGCCCGCGAGATGGGCAAGGACCCGGACCGCGAACCGCCCTTCTTCTTCACCAAGCCCGCCGATGCGGTTGTCGGGCACGGCGCGACCATCCCCTATCCGCCACAGACCGAAGGCCTCCACCACGAGGCAGAGCTGGTCGTGGCGCTCGGCACCGGCGGCGCCAACATCGCCGAGGAGGACGCGCTGTCGCATGTCTGGGGCTATGCCGCGGGCAACGACCTCACCCGGCGCGACCTGCAGGCGGCGGCGAAGGAACTTGGCCGCCCGTGGGACTTCGGCAAGGCGTTCGACAACTCCGCCGTGGTCGGTCCGATCCACCCCGTCAGCCGCACCGGCCACCTGTCCGAAGGCAGCATCCGCTTCACCGTCAACGGCACCATCCGGCAAGAGGGCGACCTGTCCGAGATGATCTGGTCCGTGCCGGAGGTGATCTCCATCCTCTCGCGTTCCATGACCCTTCAGCCCGGCGACCTGATCATGACGGGCACACCTGCGGGCGTCGGCGCGCTGACGTCGGGCGACACCTGCACCGTGTCGATCATGGGGTTGCCCGACCTGACCTTCGGCATCGGACCGAGGATCTGACAGCACGGTCAGGCACATCCGGACACGACGCCGACCGCGCCGCCATCTGGCCGCGCCACTCTTGAAGGCGCCAGGCCCCCATCTTCGCGACCTAAACCGGGAGCGCTGGACAGGGGCCTGCAGACAGGGGCCGCAGCCGCGCGCATGGCTGTCACGACGAAAAGGGCCGGAAGCTTTCGCCTCCGGCCCTTTCGCAACGCGCCCCCACCAATGGGGCCGCGTCAGTAGTCCTTTTCGAAGTAAACGCCCAGGCCGCTCGTGCCGTCCGATCCGACCCGCCCCCGCACCGTCACCGAATCCGTGACGTTGAGGTTCAGGTTGATCTCGCTCTTGCCGTCGCTGCCGACCACCACGTCGGTATAGATGTTTTCCGAGATGTACTTGCCGACCCGCGCCTCGGCGGTGCCGTCCTCCGACGTGCCGATGTCGAGGTTGTCGACGCCAAGCCCGGTCCGCAGTTCGTCGGTCAGGCCAAGACCGCCCTGCCCCGACAGCGTCCGGATCGCGGCGGCCAGCTGCACCGCCTGCAACGGAGACAGGTTGGTCACCGACTGGCCGAACAGGAAGAAGGCCAGTGCCTCGTCCTGCGGCAGGCTGGGCGAACTCGTCACCGTCAGCTCCGGCGAATTGGCCGGCCCCTCGATCGAGATGGTGATCTCCGTGTCCTCGACCCGGCTGACCGCGGCGAAGCGGATGTAGGGATCGAAGCTGCCGCGCAGCGCAACCTCACCGACTGTCAGGTCCAGCCTGCGGCCCAGCAGGTCGAGCCGACCGCGCACGAGGTCGAACTGCCCCACCGGCACGATGTCCGCCGTGGTGCCGGTCAACCGCAGCGTGCCGCCCAGTTCCGCGTCCAGACCGCGCCCGCGCACGAAAATGCGGTTCGGCGCGTTCACCGTCAGGTCGATGGGATACGCCGCCCCGCCCCCGCCGCCACCGCCCGAGGCGGCGCGCGCCTTCGGGCCCAGCCCGGCGAACTGCAGGGTGCGGGCCACGTCGGCCGGCATGTTCACGTGTTTCAGACCGTCGAGCGCCTGGTAGCTCGGCCCGATGTTGGGCACGCGCACCTCGACCTGTCCCAGATCGATGCGGCCCGCGATCAGCGCACCGCCGGTCAGCGGCCCTTCGACGGTGATCCGCCCGTTCGCCGTCGTCTCGAACACATCGGCCTGCCGCAGCCCGGCATTGCGCAGCGTGGCGACAAGCTGAGCGTTGAACGGCGGCGCCAGCGTGATCGGTCCGGTGATCTGCACCTGCCCGCCGGTCGAGATGTTGCCCGTCAGGTCCAGCTGCGCCCGTCCTCCGGTCAGCCCAACGCCGCCCGCGATCCCGTCGAGCGAGATGTCGAGCGAGGGCACGGCCAGCCGCGCGCCATCGGTCGACACGCGTCCGCTGACCGCCGCCAGCGACGGCCGCCCGTTGATCGCCACGTCAAAGTTCAGGACGCCGGTGATCGACTGCGGCGCCAGCCGTGCGTTGGCCAGACCCAGCGGCGCGGTGCCGTTCAGGTTCAGGTTCACGGTCGAGAAATTCTGCGCCGCTGTGCCGCTGACACGCGCGCCGATCCCGCCGGGTCCTGTGCCGTTCAGGTCCACCCGCCACGGTCCGCCGGAATGCCGCGCCGTGCCCGACACACGCACCGAGCCGGGAAGTTCCGGCACGAGGCGTTCCACCCCGGCGACAGTGACGTCGAGCCTCAGGTCCGCCGCCTGCCCCGACAGCGACCCGCTGACCGATCCGTCGATGGACGACCCGTCGACCACCAGCCGCTCGATCCGCAACGCGCCACCGGCGGTGCGCTGCAGGTCGATGTCGGCCCGCGTGGTGCCCGCAAGGAAGGGATCGAGCGTCGGGTTGCCGATGCCAAGTCCGCGCGCCGTCACCGTGCCGGTCACATCCACCGGCCCATCCGGCTGCACCACGGCGATGTCGGTGTCGAAGGTGACAGAGCCGCGCAGCGCCTGCCCGGTCAGCCCGGCCAGCGCGGAGAGGTTGGGCATGTCGCCCTGTGCCTTGCCGTCGACCCGAAGTTGCCCCTCGTCCATCAACCCAGCGACAGTACCGGAGAAGCGCAGGGTGGCCGCGCCGTCCAGCGAAAGCGACGACACGGTGATGACGTCCGACGCGTCCCGCGTTGCGGTCAGGTTCAGCGTCGTCGTGCCGCGCAGCAGCGGATCGACCGCCGGGACGGACAGCCCCACGTCGCGCGCCTGCACATCCGCCGACAGGTCCAGCGGCCCCGACATGACGGTGCCCGTGGCCCGCACATCGGCGACCACGGCGCCCGAAAGCTGCCGCCCCGCCAGTCCCGACAGCGGCGCGAGCCGCGGCAGGTCCGCCTGCACGCGCCCGTTGATGGCCGCATCGTCAAGCGAAGAGCCGGAAATCGTGCCGTCCAGCGTGATCGTCCCAACGCCGCGATAGCTGAAGCTGCTGAGCGTATAGACCCCCTCGGCATTTCGGCGCGCGTCGAACTGCAGGTCCGACCGGCCGATCAGCAGCGGATCGAACCGGTCGAGGCCGGTCACCACATCCTCTGTCCGGGCGCTGCCGCGCAGGTTCAAGGGGCCCTGCATCACCTGACCCGTCGCGTCGACGTTGGCCAGCACACTGCCCGACATCCGCCGCCCCGCAACACCGCTCAGCGGAGCGAGGTTCGGCACATCGACCAGCAGCTTGCCGTCGACCTCCGCATCCTCCAGCGACGACCCGGTCACCGTCCCGTCCAGCCGGATCGTGCCCAGCCCGTCGTACTTCAGGTCCTGTATCTCAAACCGTTTGTCCGTGCCGCGCCGTGCGGTGAAGGCCAGGTCCGACACGCCGTCCAGCAACGCATCCACCGCGTCGACGGATACCGACACGTTGGTCGTCCGCGCCTCGACCGTCGCCTCGAAGGTCTGCGCGCCGACCACGCCCTGCCCCGCAACCGACAGGTTCGCTGCGCCCGACAGGTCGCGCCCCGCAAGCTTGGAGAAGGGCGAGAGCCGCGACACCTGCGCCTCAAGCGCGCCCGTCACCGACGGGCCGTTCTGCGCCGCCGGATCGACGGTCCCGTCGAACTGCACCCGCGCCACGTCGGGGATCGTGCCGTCCAGGTCGATGTCCCAGCCCTGCGGCCCCTGCACCGCCTTGACGGCAATGTCCGACTGGCCCTCGACCCCCGGCAGCAGCAGCGCCGTGTCGTTCAGCGCGATGTCGAGGTCGGCCTGACCGGTGCCGCTGGCCAGTTGCGCGGTGCCGTTGATCTGCGCCGCCGCCGTGGCGATGCGCAGCACGTCGGCGAAAAGACCGTCTTCGTCGCGCCGCGCCTCGATCCGCAGCGATCCGCTGCCTGCAAGCAGCGGGTCGGCCTGCGCGATGCCGGTGGACAGGTTGCGCGTCGTGCCGTTCAGCGTGATGTCGAACCCGCCGGAGGACGGCAGGACGGACCCGCTGATCCGCAGCTCCGCCGCACCGTCAAGGTCCAGTCCCGCCAGCCGCGCAAACCGCGACAGGTCGTCGGCCCTGAGCCGCACATCGGGCGAGATCACCGGGTTCAGCGCATCCAGCGCGCTCACCGAAACCTCGCCGTCCAGCCCGTAGTCGGCCCCCGACAGATCGAGATCGCTGATCAGCAGCGGAGAGCTGGGCTGCCAGCCAAAATCGAGCGTCCCGTTCAGCGCCGGGCCGACCGCCTGGGCCAGCGCCGGATCGTCCAGCGCCAGGTCCGACGCACCGAGCCGCAGGGTCCCCGTCACCCGCGTTTCATCCCGCGCGATTTCGCCGTTGCCCGAAAGGGCCAGCCGGTCGATTGTGCCCAGCCCCTCGCGGTCGAAGCCCTCGACCACGGTCTGCAGGCTCCAGCCGTTGCCTTCCTCGGCGTTGAAGGTGGCCTCCAGCGTGACACCCGCCACGCTGGTATCTGGCCCCGGGATCGGCAGGACCACGCGCTCGCCCTGCGGCGGGGTGATCCCGCCCTGCAGGTCCAGCCGTTCCGGCCAGCCGTCCGCGCCGATCCGGGCATACCCGGTCAGCCGCAGCGCGTCAGCGCTCAGGTCCAGTTCGCTCAGTTCCGTGGCACCGTCCGCCTGTTGCAGCACCTCCGCCGCCAGCGACACCTGATCGCCCAGGAACTCACGGTATTGCGGCGCCACCAGAGAGGCCACGTCGCCCGCCACATCCACCCGGAAGCGGCGCGTGTCGTCGTTGCCGTCGGCCCGCAGGATCACCGTCCCCGCCAGCCGCTCGGTGCCGTCGGTGGCAAGCGTCAGCTCTGCCTCGAAATCGTCGATCGGCGCATTGCCCTTCAGGGTCAGCGCCACGGACGGCTCACCCGGCACACCCAGAAGGGACACCGCCAGGCCACCCTCCGGTTCCGTCACCGACAGGTCGAGGCCCAGCTCCCGCGTGCTGTTCGAATAGCTGCCGGTCAGCGCGATCTCGCCGCCCTGATCCAGCCGGTCGATGTTCAGTTGCGCCTGCCCCTCGCCCCCCTGCAGGGAGGCCGAGCCGGTCACCCGAAGCTGCGCCGCCTCGCCGATCACCGCCGCGCCAAGGTCGACCGTGTCGACCTGCAACTGTTCGAGGATCAGCGCCACGGGAAGGTCGGGCAAGGCGAAGGCGCTGCGCGCCTCCGGCGTCGGCGCATCGGCCGGGGCATTGGGCAGACGCGGCAGCGACAGCGTCTCCATCGAGATCTCCTGGATCTCGACCCGTCCGAGCAACAGATCGCTGCGGTTCCACTGAAGCGCGACGTTCGCCGCCTCCAGCCAGACGCCCTGCGGATCGGCGATGGTGATCCTCTCGACCGTCGCGCGCGACGACAGCGCCCCGCGGAAGCCCTCAAGCCGCACCGTCATGTTGTCGTTCGACAGCGCGTCTTCCAGCAGTCCCTGGATATAGCCACGGTCGCTGTTCTCGTCCTGCGCCACGACCGCGAAAGGCCACAGCAGGCAGAGGCAAAGTAGGAGAAGCCGCATCAGAAGGCCTGCCCGATCCCGATATAGAGTTGTACGCCGTTGCCCGTATCGCCCGACACCGGCCCTGCGATGTCGAAGCGGACCGGGCCGACCGGCGTCTTGTAGCGCGCGCCGATCCCGGCACCCGATTGCCAGTCGCCGCTGCCGTCATAGAAGCTTTCGGGGCCGATGTAGCCCGCGTCGGCAAAGGCCACGATGCCCAGCTTGCCGGTCACATCGACCCGCAGCTCGCCCGACAGGCCGACAAAGCTGCGCCCGCCAAGGCGCGTGCCGTTGGGATAGAGCGCATCGAGGGACTCGTAGGGCTGGCCACGCACCGTGCCGCCGCCGCCCGAGTAGTAGAGATAGTCGGGCGGCGCATCCGCCGCGTCCGGCCCGAAAAGCCCGCCCAGTTGCAGGCGCATGGCGGCGACCACCGCGTCGTCCTCCATGAAGCCCTTGTAGTAGCGCGCGTCGATATCGTACTTCGCGCCCGCGTCGTCGCCCGTCAGGATGGTGAAAGGCTCCACCGCCGAGCGCAGGAAAAAGCCGTTGCGCGCGTCCAGCGGATCGTCGCGCTTGTCCCAGGTCAGCGAGACAGGCATCGCCAGCACGTCCAGAGTCCGCTCCGGTTCGCCCGGCAGGTACAGGTCGGTGATGTCCGACCGCGACAGGGTCAGCCCCAGTTCGCCGGTCAGGGTGTCGCTGAACTCCTGGCTGACGCCAAGGCCGAACCCCGCCTGCCGCGAGATATAGTCCGGCTCTTCCTCGTAGCTGACGGACGCGGTGGCAAAGAACAGCGTATCCGGCCCGTAGACCGCCGGCTTCTCGAACCGGGCGGAAATCTCGTAATCCGGCTTCACGTCCTGCCCGGCCAGTTGCCGCACCTCGCCGTCGATGCGGAAGCGTTCCGCGCCGCCAAAGATGTTGCGGTGCAGCCAGAAGGAGGTCAGCTTCAACCCCTCGTTCGACGACACCTCGGCCCCGAAGCCGAAACGCCGCGGCTTGCGGTCGGTGACGTCGATCAGGATATCGAGCTCGTTGCCGGGGCCGGGACGCTCTTCCAGCGTGACCGACCGGAAGGTGCCGACCGAGCGCAGACGCTCCGCGCCCTTCTCCACCTCGTCGGGATCGAAGATCTCGCCGCGCGGGATGCCTGCAATCTGCCGGATGCGCCCGTCCTTGACCGCGCTGTCCGAAGTCACGATCACGTCGCCGAAACGGTATTCCCGGCCGGGGTCGATGCGGACCGTCACGTCGAGGATGCCGACCGTGTGGCGCGCGGTGATCGACTGGTCTGCCACCCGGGCGGTGGCGTTGCCCACCTTCCGCCAGCCGGTGACCACGTCGCGCGTGCGGTTGCGCACGGCGCTGGCGCGGGCCGGCTCGCCGCTGTCGAACTGCTCGGTCGCAGGCGTGCCCGGCGCCACGGGCGCCACCACGGCGGTGCCGAACATGAAGCGCTTGCCCGGCTCCACGATCACGTCGACATGGGAAATCCTGTCCGGCGTCTCGAACGGCGGTATCGTCGCCGCCTCGCGCCCGTCGATGCGGATGCGCACGTCCGGCCCGTAATAGCCCTGCGCATACAACGCCTCAACCAGCCGGGTGTAGTCGCCCTGCGCCGCAGCCATCACGTCCTGCGGCGGCTGATCGTCCCGTTTTTCGATCTCCGACAATGTCGAGACCGACCGCAGGATGTCCCGCAGCTCCTCCGACACGTCACCGACGTACTGGAAATTGATGCTGTCGAGCGCGGGCGCGATACCCGGGCACATGGCCAGAACCATCACACCACAGGCCTTGCCTGCACGCCGCCACCCCCGGAGCCTCATGCACGTTCCTTTCCCGTGTCTCGTTGGGAGAAACACTAATTCATCTTTGTTCCGGAGACAGGGCCTAATCCGATAATCGGCGAAAAAAGGCACAGATTTTGTGGCCATGGGCCGGGCGGGCGGCCATTCTTGTCTTCATCCCGAAAGTTGCCCCAACGGAAACCTGCAATCGGGGGCTACGCTCCGGCAAGTTTTCCATGTTAAGGACGGCCAGTCCCGGCGCGTCGGCGGACCCGGTCCCTGCCCCGCGCCCCTTCATTCGACCGGAGACGCGCCATGTCCCGCCCCCCTTTCGCCGACTGGTTGAGCCAGACGAACGATGTCACTTCCACCTTCCTCGCAGCGGGTCAGATCCCCGGGTTGATCAACCTGGCGGGCGGCCTGCCCGATCCTTCCGCCTGGCCGGTGACAGAGCTGGCAGAGCTGGCGCAGGAAGCGGTGCGCGACTTCCCTGCGGAGTCGCTGGCCTACGGCCCGGTGCCGGGCCAGCCGCGGCTGCGCGATGCCATCGCCGCGCGCTTCTCGACCGACGCGCTGCCACTGACGCGCGACAACGTTCTGGTGACCACCGGCGGCACGCAGGCGCTGGCGGCGCTGGGGCTGGCGCTGGTGATGACCGGCCAGACCATCGCGGTGCAGACGCCCGCCTATCTCGGCGCGCTCGACACATGGCGTGCGCGGGGGCCGGACTACCGGCCCATGGTGCTGGAGGACGCGGACTTCGACCCGGTCGCCGCAATGACCGGCGCCCAGTTCGCCTATACCGTGCCGAATTTCTCCAACCCGTCCGGACGGCTCGTCGGCACGGACCAGCGCCGCGCCCTGATCGACGCCGCCCGCAGGACCGGCACATGGCTGGTGGAGGACGATCCCTACGGCGCGCTCTATTACGACGGCGCGCCCCTGCCCTCCATGCTGGAGATGGCCGGCACCGACAGTCCGGTGATCTACCTCGGCACGGTGTCGAAGGAACTGGCCCCCGGGCTGCGCATCGGCTGGGCCATCGCCGCACCTGAGATGATCGCGGCGCTTTCTGCCGCCAAGCAGGGCACCGACATGTTTTCGTCCGGGCTGTGCCAGATGGTCACCGCGCTGGCCTTCGAGCGCGGCCTGCCGGAGGCGATCCGCCCCCACATCCTGTCGATGTATCGCGCGCGCCGGGACGCACTGTGTGAAGCGCTGGAGACCCACCTCTCCGACTGGTTCACCTGGGAAAAGCCCGAGGGCGGCATGTTCGTCTGGGCCCGCGCCCGCGACGGACGTCTGAACACCGATGCCCTGATGCGCGCCGGTCTGACCGAGGGCGTGTGCATCTCGCCCTCCAGCGTCTTCGACCCGGAACACCGCGACCACGGGGGAATGCGGCTGAACTTCACGCTGAACCCGCCGGACGAGCTGGAGGAAGGCATCCGCCGCCTCGCCCGCACGACCCGCGCGGTCCTGCGCGACGCTGCCTGACAGCGGAGGGCACGGCCCCATTTCGACACCGGGCCGGGCGTCCTTCCGGCTGACGCACCCGTCATGACGGCACCACCGGTTGCGCCGACGGAACGGCGCGCTTGTCGTGACGCCGGGCTGCGCCGTCTTCGATGCACCAGAGCCGCATTGGCGCACCCGCCCCCCGATCCGGCAAGTAACACCGTTTTCCGTGCAGCAAACGCCCCGCCAAAAGCCCGATTTGCGCGTTCGGGGGCGCGTCGCCACACTGCCCGAAGTGGGCCTATGACCGATGATCCGCCGACCCGACAACAAACGACCCATTTCGTGCGGAATCTGCCCTGCTCAACGCGCGGGAGCGACGATCCACCACCCGGCCCGTCAATAACCGCCGGGAACGCAGGGCCGGTTTCGCCGCGCTGACGTGCGCCGATCCGCGCGCGGGCCATGCCCGCGCGCAAAGGGGGCGCCGCCCCCGTCGCGTGCCGCGACTCCCCCGAGGTATTTTGACCAAGATGAAGGGGATCGGGGGGGGGAGAATGGCCGGGCGGACGCGGTCGAGATCGAGAACCGAGGACCGGGCCCGAGGACACGGCCTGCGGCGGCGCGTTGCCGGGGTCACTCGTCGGTGGGGATCATGTCGACGCTGTGTTCCGTCGTGTGCGGGCCGGCGCTCCGCAGCGAACCCTTGACCGGCGCCACATCGGCGTAGTCGCGCCCGACCGCCACGGCCACGTGATCCTGCGCCACGCGCAGGTCGTTCGTCGGGTCGATTTCCACCCAGCCGGTTTCGCGCCCGCACCAGGCGCGCACCCAGGCGTGCATCGCATCGGCGCCTTCGAGCCGCGGCCGACCTTCGGGCGGGGTGGTCCGCAGGAACCCCGAGACGTAGCCCGCGGGCACGCCCACCGATCTCAGCCCCGCGATCATCACGTGGCTGATGTCCTGGCAGACGCCGCGCCTCTGGCGGAAGGCCTCGGCGGGGTCGGTGGCGACATCGGTCGCCCCCGGGTCGAAGGCGAACTCGCGGTGCAGCGCCTCGCTGAGCGCCGAGACCGCTTCGAGCGTGGTCTGTGCCGGGTTCGTCACGTCGCGCACGAAGGCGGTGATGTCGTTGACCGGGCGCACGCGTTCCGACGCGCCGGTGAAGTGGTGCGGACTGTCGGGCGCCAGCGCGTGGTCCGCCGCCACGTCCTCCTTCAACAGACCGAGCGGCGGCGAGAGGTCCATCAGCGCCTCCGGTCCGTGGCAGATCACCCGCCCGTGGAAGCGGAAGGAGACGTCTAGGAGCGGCTCCTGGAAGGTCATCGCCGTCAGCGCGTTGCCGAAGAAGTCGCGCTCGTCGCTGCGCAGCTGCGGTCCGGGCTCGGCCGAGACATGCCCCGCCAGGAGCTGCTGCCTGTCGCCGGTCAGCGGCAGCATCCGCAGCAGCGTCCGCGCCGCGGTGGCCGGGCTTTCGTACTGGTAGCGGATCGCCAGCGTGATGTCGTATTGCACCGGCATCTGTCCCTCAGTTCATGTAGCGCGCGCCAAGCGCGTCGGACACCGCCATCAGCCGGTCCGCCACTTCGAGCAGGCAGGCGCCCGTCAGCGTGTCCGGCGTGGCGACGGCCAGGTCGGTTTCCAGCCGCAGCAGCGCGCGCGCCGTGTCGCCCATCTGCGTGCCTTCGTAGGGTTGCGGCAGGCGCGCCTGCTCGGCCCTCAGGATCTCGACCTGAAAGGCGATGGAGCGCGGGTTGTCCGGGTCGAGCGCCAGCAAGTCCACCACCGTATCGCGTTGGGTGACGACGGCATAGCGGCGGCGGTGGGTCATCACGCTGTCGCCGATCTCGATCGCGGCGTCGAGCCCGCCGGGCGGCGCCGCGTCGTCAGCGAAGGCCGCCAGAAGACGCCCCGTCTGGATGCCGCGTTCGATGCAGCGCCCCATGGTCATGAACCGCCAGCCCGACGCACGGAACATGTTGTCGTTCACGAGGCCGGCAAAGCCCGCGTGCTTGCGCAGGAGCTGGCTCATGGGGCGGGCCATGTCCACGTCCTCGCCCCCCTCGCCCGAGAGGGTGCGGGCCAGCGCCGTGACCTCGTTCAGGGCATACCAGCCGTCGTCCGAAAAACGGTCGCGCACCTTGCCGGCGCAGGTCAGCGCGCTTTCGAAGAGGTTCAGCAGGCCCTGCGGGATCACCTGGTCGTCATCCGTGCCAAGGCCGCCCAGCATGTCGTCGAAGATGTCGAAGAGCGGGCTGTGGTCCAGCCCGGTGTCGTCGCGCCTGAGGCGCACGGCGCGCAGCGTGCGCATGGCGAACTCTGCCCGTTCCACGTAGCGGCCCAGCCAGAACAGGTTGTCCGCCGCACGCGCCGGAAGCCGGGCCGAGCGGTAGCGCACGAAGGGCTTGCCGGCGGTATGGGTCAGGCTGTCGGGTTTGACCGGCTGGTCGGCCACCACCCAGACGTCCGCGACCGATCCTCCGGACTGCATCGCCAGCGCCGTCGGGTCCTCTGTCCGGCCGATCCGGGCGTAGCCGCCGGGCATCACCTCCCAGCCTTGAGGGGTGCGCACCGCGAAGGCGCGGATCACCATCGGCCGGGGCAGCAGCTTGCCGTCGATCATCGCGGGCGTGGTCGAGAGCGTCACCGCCTCCTGCCCCACCAGATCGGCGCCATTCGCCTCCACCCAGTCGCGGACCGCCATCTGGGCCGAGGACCGGAACCGCCCCCCCAGCGCCGTCGATCCGTCCATCTCGAACGGCAGACCGGTGGACATCGCGGGGGCGATCATCATCCGTTCCAGGTGGTCGCGCACATGCGCCAGTTCGCGCGGCTGGCCGCACCACCATGTCGCGATATTGGACAGCTTCAGCGGCGCGCCGGTCAGTTGCTGGCAGATACGCGGCAGGAAAGCCATCAGCGCACGGGCCTCCAGCACACCCGACCCCAGCGCGTTCAGCATCGACACCGAGCCCGCCCGCAGCGCCGAGACCATCCCCGGCGTGCCGATGGCCGAGTGTTCGTCCAGTTCCAGCGGATCGGCAAAGCGCGCGTCCAGTCTGCGCCACAGCACCGACACCGGTTCCAACCCGTTGATCGTACGGACCATCAGCCCGTCCGGCGTCACCGTCAGGTCGGCGCATTCCAGCAACAGCAGGCCCAGGTAACGCGCGATATAGGCGTGTTCGAAATACGTGTCGGTGTGCTGGCCCGGCGTCAGGATCGCCACCTGTCCGCCACCCGGCCCCCTGAGCCCGATCAGGCTGTCGCGGAACGAGCGGAAGAACCCCGCCAGCCGGTGCACGTTGGCCTCCGGGAAGAAGTCGGTGAAGGTCCGCGCCGTCGCCATACGGTTTTCAAGCGCGAAGCCCGACCCGGAGGGCGCCTGCGTCCGGTCGCCCAGCACCAGCCAGCTGCCATCCGGCGACCGGCCGATCTCGAAGGCGATCATGTGCAGGTAGTGGCCCGATCGGGGCTGCACCCCCACCATCGGGCGCAGCCATTCGGGGTTGTCGGCCACCAGTTGTGGCGGCAGCAGCCCCTTCTTCACCAGATCGCCCGGACCGTAGAGGTCGGCCATCAGCGCCTCCAGCAGGTCGGCGCGCTGGATCAGCCCCTCGGCCAGATCGGCCCATTCGGACTCCGCGATCATCACGGGGATGTGCGACAGCGGCCAGTCGCGCATCGTCGAGTCGCTGTCGGTGTACTGCCGGTAGTAGACGCCCGCGTCCTTCAGATACTGGTCGCCCCGCGCGAAATCCGCCGCGAGATCCTCGGGCGAGGTCTTCGCGAGGAACTCGATCATCGGCTTCCAGACCGGGCGCACCGTGCCATTGGCGCGCAGAAGCTCGTCGGCCACTCCTTCGAGCGGCCGATAACCTTCAATCGCCTCGGGGCGTGACATGGCGGCCCTCCCTTCCGCCATAGGTCACACGCCCGGCGAGCGGCGCAGGTCCAGCGTCATCGGGAATTCCGGGTGCGGGACCTCGCTTGCCGGCCAGAAGGTGCCGGCCGTGTGGCCAAACTTCTCGAACCGTGCCAGCCGGCGGGCATCGGCCTCGTTGGTGTTGACCGGGAAGGTGTCGTAGTTGCGCCCGCCCGGATGCGCCACGTGATAGGTGCAGCCACCGATGGACCGCCCCGACCAGGTGTCGAAGACGTCGAAGACCAGCGGCGCGTCCACCGGCAGCACCGGGTGCAGCGCCTCCGCCGGCTGCCACGCCTTGAAGCGCACGCCACCGACCTTCACGCCGCTCGTCCCCGTCGCGGTCAGAGGCACCGCGCGGCGGTTGCAGGTCACCGTGTAGCGGTCAGGGTTCAGGGTCGTGAGCTGCACCTGCATCCGCTCCACCGAACTGTCGGTATAGCGCACCGTCCCGCCGATGGCGCCGCGCTCGCCCAGCACGTGCCAGGGCTCCAGCGCTTGCCGGACCTCCAGGTTCACGCCCTCGTAGGTCACGTCGCCCGCATAGGGGAAACGGAACTCCTTCTGCGCCTCGAACCACTCCGGTCGCAGGTCGAAGCCGTTGTCGCGCAGGTCGCCCAGCACGTCGAGGAAATCGGCCCAGACGAAATGCGGCAGCATGAACCGGTCGTGAAGCTGCGTGCCCCAGCGCACCGGCTTTCCCTTGATCGGGCTCTTCCACAACCGCGCGAGGATCGCCCGGATCAGCACCTGCTGCGCCAGACTCATGCGCGGGTCGGGCGGCATCTCGAAGCCGCGGAATTCCAACAGACCCAGCCGCCCCGTCGGGCCATCGGGCGAGAACATCTTGTCGATGCACAGCTCCGCCCGGTGGGTGTTGCCGGTCACGTCGATCAGTATGTTGCGCAACAGCCGGTCGACCAGCCACGGTTGCGGCTGCGGGTAATCCTCCCCCGGATCGGGGATCTGCGCCAGCGCGATCTCAAGCTCATAGAGCGTATCGTGCCGCGCCTCGTCGATCCGCGGCGCCTGGCTGGTCGGACCGATGAACAGCCCCGAGAACAGATAGGACAGCGCCGGGTGCCGCTGCCAATAGAGGATCAGCGACCGCAGCAGGTCCGGACGCCGCAGGAAGGGGGAATCCTCGGTCGTGGCGCCGCCGACAACCACGTGGTTGCCGCCGCCGGTGCCCACGTGCTTGCCGTCGATCATGAACTTGTCGGCGCCCAGCCGCGACTGCCGCGCCTCCTCGTAGACGCCTGTGGTGATGTCGACGCAGTCCTGCCAGGTCTGCGCGGGGTGGATGTTCACCTCGATCACGCCCGGATCGGGCGCCACCCGGATCACGTTCAACCGGCTGTCGGACGGCGGGGCGTAGCCCTCGATGTGGATCGGCATCCCCAGCTCGGCGGCGGTCGTCTCGGCGGCGGCCAGCAGTTCGAGGTAATCCTCCAGCGTGCCCACCGGCGGCATGAACAGGCACAAACGCCCGTCGCGCGGCTCGATGGCGATGGCGGTGCGGACGTATCCCAGCGACGGGTCGACGCCGTCCATGCTCATCGGGTTCTGCCGCGCCTGCCGCCCGCCCTCCTCGGGCTTGATTCCCGATACCGGCTGGCTGCGCTCCTGCGTGACGTCGGGCAGCACCTCCGCCTCCTCGGCGGCGATACGCTCCAGCTCTTCCAGGATCGCCTTGCGGCGACGCTCCAGCTCCGCGTGGAAGTTGGGCAGCGCGGCGACCGGCACGCTCGGATCGGCGCTGTAGGTGTAGGGATAGTCCGAGGCCGGGATGTGGGGCAGCGTGCCCAGCGGCAGGCGGAACCCCACGGGGCTGTCGCCGGGGATCAGGTAGAGATGCCCGCGCCGCGTCTTCCAGTGCTCGCTGACCCAACTCGACTTCGACGCCTTCCCCTGCCAGCGCTGGATCGGCAGCACGTGACCGGCAGGCTCCGTCAGGCCCCGGTTGAAGACCCGCGCGATGCGGGCGCGCGCCTCGGGGTCCTTCAGCTTCGGATCCTCCGGCGTGACGTTGATCGGCAGCCCTGCCTCCTTCAGCACCCACTCGGCGGGGTCCTCGTAGGCGGGACGGACGAACTCGGGCTCGATCCCAAGCGTCTCCGCGAAGGTCTCCATGAACCGCCCGGAATCGGCGTTGGTGGCACCGGTCTGCGTCTCGGGCGCGACAAGGTCGGGGTTCTTCCAGATCGGCTGCCCGTCGCGGCGCCAGAACAGGCTGAAGGTCCAGCGCGGCAGGGTCTCGCCCGGATACCACTTGCCTTGTCCATAGTGCAGGAAGCCGCCCGGCGCGAAACGCTGCCGCAGGCGGCGGATCAGCAGATCGGCGCGCATACGTTTTGTCGGGCCCACGGCGGCGGTGTTCCACTCCGCGCTCTCAAAATCGTCGATGCTGACGAAGGTCGGCTCGCCGCCCATGGTCAGGCGCATGTCCTGCTCTGCCATCACCGCGTCCACCTCGCGCCCGAGCTTGTCGAGCGCCTGCCAGCTTTCCTCGCTGAACGGCTTGGTGATGCGCGGATGCTCCGCGATGCGATGCACCTCCATCTCGAAGTTGAAGGTGGTCTGCGTGTCCGGATCGCCGGTGAAGCCGCCGACGATGGGGGCCGCGTTGGAATAATGCGGCGTCGCGGCCAGCGGGATGTGGCTCTCGCCGGTCATCAGGCCGCTCGTCGGGTCAAGCCCGATCCAGCCCGCGCCGGGCAGGTAGACCTCGCACCAGGCATGCAGGTCGGTAAAGTCGTGATCCGTGCCCGAGGGGCCGTCGAGCGCCTCCAGGTCCGGCTTCAGCTGGATCAGGTAGCCCGAGACGAACCGCGTGGCAAAGCCCAGTTGCCGCAGGATGTTGATCAGCAGCCACGATGTGTCGCGACACGAGCCCGATCCCTTCTCCAGCGTCTCCTCCGGCGTCTGGACGCCCGGCTCCATGCGGATCAGGTAATCGATCTCCTGCTCGAGGCGCGCGTTCAGCGCCACGAGGAAATCCACAGTCCCGGTCTTCTCGCGCGGGACGCTGTCGACCCAAGCCCTGACCTTCGGCGTCAGTTCTTCCGCCTTGCGGTACTGCGCAAGATCCCCGGCGATCTCTGCCGGGTAGTCGAACGGCCACTCCCGCGCGCCCTCCTCCAGGAAGAAGTCGAAGGGGTTGTAGACCGTCATGTCGGCGACGAGATCCACCTCGATTGAGAACTCTGTCACCGGCTCCGGAAAGACGAAGCGGGCCATCCAGTTGCCGTAGATGTCCTGCTGGTGATTGACGAAATGCCCCTCCGGCCCGACCTTCAAAGTGTGCGAGATCACACGGGTCCGGCTGTGCGGCGCCGGCCTCAGACGCACGATCTGCGGCGACAACGTCACCGGCCGGTCGTACTTGTAGTGGGTCAGGTGCCGGATGCTTGCAGTGATCGCCATGAGGTGCCTTCCAGGATGATGTCCTGCCCGACAGATGACCCCTCAGTCGCCCGGATGTAAAGCAAGCCGGCTTTCCCGCGCCGCAATTCCGGGCATTCCCGCGACACCCTGCCATCGAAACGCGCAGACCCTGCCGCATTGCAACAGGCGCCGATACCGGAATTTCGTCTCGCTGACGCGAGCCGACCCGCGCGGGCTGCGCCCGCGTGCCAAAAATGGCGACGTCCACCTCTTCCGACAATGCTCCGCTTCTTGGTGGCCGTGTCTGCGCTGCGCGCAAGAGGGGGCGCCGCCCCCGCCGCGCCTGCGGCGCGACTCCCCCGAGGTATTTGGACCAAGATGAAGGACTTGCGCCGCGCTTGCCCTTCATCTTGGTCCAAATACCTGTTTCTGCCGTGCGGCAAGACCGGCGGCCCGGCAGACAGTCCCATGACGGCGCGAAGGCCGGTGTCAGGCGACCCGGTCGGGCGGGGTGTGGCCGTCCAGGGCTGCGGCAAGGTTTTCCAGGGCGCGAAAGCCCATGGCTTCCCGCGTTTCCCGCGTGGCACTGCCGAGGTGGGGCAGGACGACGATGTCCGGGCAGTCGAGGAGTTCAGGACTGACCTCCGGTTCGCCGTCGAACACGTCGAGCCCGGCGCCGCCGAGTTGTCCGGCGTGGATGGCGCCGACAAGGGCCGCCTCGTCGACCACCTCGCCGCGCGCGGTGTTGATGAGGATGGCCCGGGGTTTCGCCAGGGCGAGCCGCGCGGCGTTCAACAGGTGCCGGTTCGCGGCGCCACCCGGGCAGTGGAGCGAGACAAAGTCGCATTCGGGCATCAGTGCTTCGAGGCTGTCGACCTGCCGCGCCCCGCAGGCGGCCAGCGTCCCGGGCGCCACGGCGGAGCGGTTCTGGACCAGGATCCGCATGCCAAAGCCGTGGTGCGCCCGGCGCGCCATCTCCTGCCCAATCCGCCCGAATCCCACGATGCCCAGCGTCTTGCCGGTCACCTTCGTGCCCAGAAGGTGGGTGGGCCGCCAGCCAGACCAATGGCCGGCCCGGACCTCGCGTTCGCCCTCGCCCGCCCGGCGCGCAGCCATCAGCAGAAGCGTCATGGCAATGTCTGCCGTGCAGTCGCTCAGGACGTCAGGCGTGTTCGTCACCACGATCCCGAGCCGCCCCGCCGCCTCCGTGTCGATATGGGAGAAGCCCACGCCGTAATTCGCCAGCACCCTGCAGCGCGGCGCCTCGATCCCGTCAAAGACCGCAGGGCCCAAGGCGTCGGTCACCGTGGGCAGGATCGCGTCATGGGTCATCATCGCTTCGCGGAAGGCGGCCGTGTCGAGCGGCCTGTCGTCCGTGTTGAACGTCACGTCGTAACGCGCCGCCAGTGCGGTCTCCACCGCCTCCGGCCAGCGGCGGCTTAACAGAACCTTCGGTCGCGACATCGCATCCTCCCTCTTGCCTCGGCTACAGAAGACCCGCACCGGCGCGGCGCGTGAACCCTGCCTTTCGGCGCGGCCTCAGTACAGGCCCGCCACCCGTCCGCGCAGCGCCACCAGCGCCAGCACCGTGTCGATGGCGGGCGTCGCCACCCCCGTCAGCCGCCCCAGCTCCTGGACCGAGGCCACCAGCGCGTCGATCTCCATCGGCCGCCCGGCATCGAGGTCCTGCAGCATGGAGGTCCGGTGCGCGCCCACCGCGGCGCCGCCGTCGATCCGCCGCTCCACATCGATGGGGAACTTCACCCCCAGCCGCTCGGCGATCTCCTGCGCTTCCAGCATCATCGCCTTCGCCACCGCGCGCGTGCCCGGATCGGTACAAAGCACGTCGAGCGTCGCGTGGGTCAAGGCCGAGATCGGGTTGAACGACAGGTTGCCCCAGAGCTTCACCCAGATCTCGTCCCTGAGCCGCGGCCGCACCGGCGCCTTCAGCCCCGCCGCGCTCAGCGTCTTCGACAAGGCAACCGCCCGCTCCGATTTGCTGCCGTCCGGTTCCCCCAGCGAGAACCGGTTGCCCTCCACGTGCCGCACCACGCCCGGCCGGATCACCTCCGCCGCCGGGTAGACCACGCAGCCCAGCACCCGGTCGGGGCCAAAGCCGTCCCACTGCCGACCACCGGGATCGACCGTTTCCAGCCGCGTGCCTTCCAGTTCCCCGCCGTGCTTGTGGAAATACCACCAAGGCACGCCGTTCACGCCCGATACCACGCAGGTCTCCTTGCCGATCAGCGGCGCCATCGCGTCCACCACGCCCGGCACCGAATGCGCCTTCAGCGTGACGATGACGTAATCCTGTTCGCCCAGCTCCGCCGGATCCGAGGCGGCACGCACCGGCACCGCCGTCTCCGCCCCCTCCTCGATCAGCCGCAGCCCATCCGCCTGCATCGCGGACAGATGCGGGCCGCGCGCCACCAGCGACACCTCCGCCCCGGCCTGCGCCAGTTTCGCCCCCATGTAGCCGCCGATGGCGCCCGCGCCAAAGATACATATCCGCATCGCACCCCGTCAGGCCCCTGCCCGACACCCCTGTTTCTCTGCTTTCCAAATACTCACCCGCAACGACCGCCGCGGGCGCATCGCTCAGGACACCAGCCCCAGCTTCTCCGCCATGCCGATGCGCTGCATCTTGCCCGTCGCGCCCTTGGGGATCTCGTCGAGGATCACCACCCGCGCCGGCACCTTGAAGGCCGCCATCCGTTCCCTGGCAAAGGCGCGGATCTCCGCCTCGTCCGCCGACATGCCCTCGCGCAGGACCACCGCCGCCGCCACCTCCTCGCCCAGCTTGGGGTGCGGGCAGGCGAAGGCCACGCATTGCGCCACGGCCGGATGATCCATCAGCACGCCGTCGACCTCCAGCGGCGACACCTTCTCGCCGCCACGGTTGATGATCTCCTTCAGGCGTCCGGTCAGGAACAGGTAGCCGTCGGCGTCGAACGCCCCCTGGTCGCCGGTGCGGAACCAGCGCTTGCCGTCCGCCTCGAAGAACGCCTTCGCATTGGCCTCCGGGTTGCCTTCGTAGCCCGGGGTCACGTTCGGGCCGGAGATCACGACCTCGCCCGTGCCTTCGGTCAGCCGGTCCTCCGCCTCGTCGGCGATGGCCACCCGAGGACCCGCCGCCACGCCGACAGCGCCCGGTTTCTGCCGCGACAGCGGGTTGCAGCACATCTGGTGCGCCGCCTCCGTCATGCCGTAGGCCTCCACCACCGGCGCGCCGAAGGTCTCTCCCAGCGCCGCCATGACCTGCGCCGGAAGCGAGGCCGAGGACGACCGCAGGAAGCGCAGCGGCACCTCCGCGATGACATCCGCGTTGCGCCCGGCGCGCGACAGGATCGCCTGGTGCATGGTCGGCACCGCCGTGTACCACGTCGGCCGCGCCTCCTGCATCATCGCGAAGAAGTTCAGCGCGTTGAAACCGCCGGTGCAGAAGATCGACGCCCCCGCCGCAAGCGAGGCAGACACCGCCGCCACCAGCCCGTGGATGTGGAACAGCGGCATCACGTTCAGGCAGCGGTCGCCCGGCTCCAGCGACAGGGACGCCGCGATATGCTGCGCCGAGGCCGCCACGTTCGACTGCAGGAGCGGCACGATCTTCGGGCGCGAGGTGGTGCCCGACGTGTGCAGGATCAGCGCCACGTCCTCCGCGCCGGGCAGATCGCCCTCCACGGGCGTCACCGCCCCCTCCGCCGTCAGCGAGAAGACCCCGGCGACCGAAGCGTCCTCCGCCAGCCGCAGCACCGTCAGGCCAAAGCGCCGCGCCGCCGCCAGCGCCGGGCCGTCATAGCCCGCCTCGAGGATGATCGCCTTCGCCTTCAGGTCATCGAGATAGAAGGCGAACTCGTCCTCGCGGTAGGCCGGGTTCAGCGGCGCGGTACAGGCCGCCTGCGCCACGGTGACAAAGGTCGTGGCCATGGCCGCCCCGTTCGGCAGCACGATGGCCACCCGGTCGGACGGCCCGACACCGGCGGCGCGCAGATCCGCGCGCACCCGCCCGGTCAGTGCCCTGAGGCCGTCGTAATCCAGCCAGTCCCGGCCCGGCCCGCCGATCGCGGGCGCCTCGCCCGGATGTATCGCCAACAGCGCGTCGATGGTCGTCATGCCATCCTCCCCTTCCGTCTGTCTCCGGCCCGTTCCGGCCCTCGACCACCGTTCTAGCGGATCGCCCCGGCATGAACAGGCCCGAATGATCGGCCACGCGCATCCGCCGCGCAGACAGGCGCCGGTCGGTTGCGGGCCCGGGCACATCCGGGGCACGCCGCCTCATCCGGCCAGACCGACGCGCCGCGCCCCAAGAACCCCCGCCCCCGGCTCACAGCACGACCCGCGCCGCCACGCCCTGCGCCTCCGCCAGCCGCGCCGCGACGGAGGCCACCGCAAGATCCTGCAGGCCCACGCCCGTCCCGTCGAACAGCGTGATCTCGTCGTCCGAGGTCCGCCCCGGATGCGTGCCGTTGATGACCGCGCCGATCGGCGTGATGTCCCCCTCCGACAACAGCCCCCCGGCCACCGCATGCTGCGCCTCGCCAAGGCTGACCGACTGCGCCACCTCGTCGGTAAAGACCGTCGCCGCCGCCAGAAGCGCCGCATCCACCTCCATCTTGCCCTTCGTATCGGTGCCCATGCAGGCGACATGCGTGCCGGGCCGGATCCAGTCCCGCATCAGCAGCGGCTCGAAGGCCGAGGTGATGGTGATGACGACATCCGCCTGCGCCCCCAGTTCCTCCGGCGTCACCGCCTCGAACGGCAGCCCGAGGCTTGCGGCCACCTCCGCCAGTTGCGGCAGCATCTCGGGATGCGGGTTCCAGGCCACGACCTTCTCGAAGGCGCGCTGTTCCGCCGCCGCGCGCAGCTGAAAGGCCGACTGGTGCCCGGCGCCCACCATGCCCAGCACCTTCGCGTCCCGCCGCGCCAGATGCGCGATGGACACCGCCGAAGAGGCCGCCGTGCGCACCGCCGTCAGGTAGTTGCCGCCGACCAGCGCGGACAGCCGCCCGGTGTCGGGATCGAACAGGCAGACCGTCGACTGGTGGTTGGTCAGCCCCCGGCCCGCGTTGCCCGGCCAGTACCCCCCGGCCTTGACGCCCAGCGCCATGCCCGCCCGGTCGAAGCCCGACTTGAAACCGTAGAGCGCGTCGGCATGGCCGATGGCCTCCCGCACCACAGGAAAGTTCCGCGCCTCGCCCGAGGCCATGGCGGCAAACACCGCCTCGACCGCCGCGAACGCCTCCGCCCGGCCCACAAGCGCCCTGCAGGCCTCCTCTCCGACGATAAGCACCCCGTCGCCCTGCTGCGGCGTATCCTTCATGGCATCACACTCCTGTATCCCCTGCCGGACTCCCCCGGCGCTTCGTTTCCCACACCGAACCGCATCCGCGGTCCCCGACCCACCCGCCGCGGCTCACCCGCAAACCGCATGCCTCCGGCACCGGCAACCGCGCCCCCCCCCAATCCCGGCACATGGGTCCCGCCCAAAGCCCGGCCCGGGTGCGCCGTAGCGCACGAGACCGCAGGAAAGCGCCCACGAACCCGGCGCCGCCCGCACGCCCGCACGCCCGCACGCCCGCGACCAACGCCCTCACAGGCACGCTCTCAAGAGCAAGCTTCAAGGGCACGCCCTCACCGCGACCGCCCCCGACGAAGGGTTTCACCCCGTCCCCGCAGGACGACATCCTCCCCTTCATCTTGGCAAAAATACCTCCCGGGGGTCCGGGGGGCGGCGCCCCCCGGCGGATCGGGGCGCGCAAAGCGCCCCGAAACCGCAGGCAAAGGCTCAGAACGCCTTGCCGCGCGCCGACACCGGCCAGAGGGTCTCGACCTTGCCCTTGCGCAGGCCGACGTACCAGTCGTGCACGTTGCAGGTCGGATCGCAGTGCCCGGGCACCAGCCGCAGCCGGTCGTTCACCTTCAGCGCGCCGCCCGGGTCCATCACCACGCCATGCTCGTCCGAACACTTCACATACGTCACGTCGTCGCGCCCGAAGACCACCGGCAGACCGCTGTCCACCGATTGCGCCTTCAGACCGGCGTCGACGATGGCCTTGTCCGCCTTCGCATGGCTCATGACGGAGGTCAGGATGAACAGCGCGTTCTCCCACTCGCCCGCGTCGATCCGCCGGCCCTCGGCGTCGAGGATGCGCCCGTAGTCCGCATCCATGAAGGCATACGACCCGCACTGCAGCTCGTTGTACACGCCCGAGGTCGTCTCGAAGTAATAGGACCCGGTGCCGCCGCCGCCGACGATGTCGCACTCCAGCCCCACGGCGGCGAGGCCCGCCACCGCGTCCTTCACCATGGCCACCGCCACGTCGATCTTCGCCTTCCGGTCGTCATAGGCGTCGAGATGCTGCATCGCGCCCTGGTAGGCCTGCAGCCCCGCGAACGTCAGCCCCTTCGACCCGGCAATCGCCTGCGCGATCTCCACAACCTCGGGCGTGGTCGTCACGCCGCAGCGCCCGGCGCCGCAGTCGATCTCCACCAGGCATTCGATCTCCGTCCCGTGCCGCCGCGCCGCCGCCGAGAGGTCCTCGACGTTCGCAAGGTCGTCGACGCAGCACAGCACCCGCGCACCCAGTTTCGGGATCTGCGCCATGCGGTCGATCTTCAGCGGGTCGCGCACCTGGTTCGACACCATCACGTCCCGGATGCCGCCGCGGGCAAAGACCTCCGCCTCGCTGACCTTCTGGCAACAGACCCCGCAGGCGCCGCCCATCTCGATCTGCAAGAGCGCCACGTCCACCGACTTGTGCATTTTGCCATGCACACGGTGCCGCATCCCGTGCGCCGCCGCGTAGTCGCCCATCTTCCGCACGTTGCGCTCCAGCGCGTCGAGGTCGAGCACAAGGCACGGCGTCTGCACCTGCGCCTCGTCCATTCCCGGAAGCGCCGGGATGTCGTACCCCACTTCGTAGTCGTCGAACGTCTTCATGTCCTTCATCGCACCTGTTCCCCTATGTTGCGCCATCCGCCGCCGCGCGCGGCTCTTTCGCGATCCATCCGCATGGCCGGCCCGGACCGCGCACCGACAGCCGCCGACGGGCGGAGCGGTCCGTAGGGTGAGCTTTCAGGCCACCCCCGCCCCCGCGTCCCGCTCATCCCGCCATCCACGGCAGGCGGTCGAGGTCGACGTTGCCGCCGGTCACGATCACGCCCACACGCTTGCCCGCGAACCGTGCGCGGTGCTTCAGCACCACCGCCAGCGCCACCGCCGAGGACGGCTCCATCACCACCCGCAGATGCTTCCACGCCAGCTTCATCGCGTCCACGATTTCCTCTTCCGTCGCGGTCGGAATGTCGGTCACGAAGCGCGACACGAAATGCCATGTGTTTTCCTTGAGCGGCACCTTCAGCCCGTCCGCCACCGTCTCCGGCGCGTCGTCCGCGATGATCCGTCCCGCCTGCAGCGACCGCGCCGCATCGTCGGCATTCAGCGGCTCGGCAGCGAAGACCGCAATCTCCGGCGCCAGGTTCGACAGCGTCAGGCAGGTGCCCGAGATCATGCCGCCGCCGCCGATGGGCGCCACCACGGCCTCCAGCCCCTCAACCTGCTCCAACATCTCCAGCGCACAGGTCGCCTGACCGCAGATCACCCGCGGGTCGTTGTAGGGGTGGACGAACGCACCGCCCGTGGCCGCCTGCACCTCGGCAAAGACCGCCTCCCGCGACGAGGTCGAGGGGTCGCATTCGGTGATCGTGCCGCCGTAGCGCCGCACCGCGTCCTTCTTGGCCTCCGGCGCCGTGCGCGGCATGACCACGTTGCAGGGGATGCCCCGCCGCCCCGCCGCCCAGGCCAGCGACAGCGCGTGGTTGCCCGAGGAATGCGTGCAGACGCCCTTTTCGGCCAGCGCGTCGTCCAGCCCGAAGACCGCGTTGGTCGCGCCCCGCACCTTGAAGGCCCCGGCCTCCTGCAGGTTCTCGCATTTGAAGTGCAACGCCGCGCCGGTCAGCGCGTCCAGGTAATCCGACCGCAGCACCGGCGTGCGGCGCACATGCGGTCTGATCCTGTCGTGTGCATCGCGCACGTCGCCGATCGTCAGGGCCGAGGCGTCCGTCATCGCGTCCAGCATGGCACCGTCCCCCTCTCAGGCCGCGTCGCGCAGGGCGCCCGCGCCCCGGCTCGACCGGTAATGCTCCTGCGCCGCCGCGACACCGCTGCCCAGCCGCACCGGGTAGCCCAGGTCGGCCATCGCCATCTCCACCGTCGCCAGACCCGACAGCACCATCACGTCGGTCAGCATGCCCAGGTGCCCGATGCGGAACGCCTTGCCGTCGAGCTGCCCCAGCCCGACCCCGAAAGAGACGCCGTAAGCGATGTAGGCGTGCTCGGTCAGGGCATTGCTGTCGAAACCCTCGGGCACGCGCACCGCGCTCACCGTCGGCGAGTAGAGGTCTGGCGAAGCCGCGACCAGTTCCATCCCCCAGGCCGACACGGCACGCCGCACCCCTTCGGCCAGCCGGACATGGCGGGCATAGACAGCCTCCAGCCCTTCCTCGAACAGCATGTCCAGCGCCTCGCGCATGCCGTAGATCAGTTGCAGCGGCGGCGTGTAGGGAAAGCCGCCCTTCGCGTTGCTGGCCAGCATGTCGCGGAAATCGAAGTAGCAGCGCGGCAGGCGGGCGTGCTCCGTGGCCGCCATCGCCTTCTTCGAGACGCAGGTGATCGCCATGCCCGCCGGCAGCATGAAGCCCTTCTGAGAGCCGCTCACCGCGACGTCCACGCCCCAGGCGTCGAAATGGAACGGGACGGAGGCCAGCGACGACACGCAGTCGACGAACATCATCGCCGGGTGGCGCGCGGCGTCCATCGCCCGGCGCACCGCGCCCACGTCCGACAGGACGCCCGTCGCGGTCTCGTTATGGGTCACCAGCACCACCTTGATCTCGTGGCCCGTGTCGGCGCTCAGGATTTCCTCGAAGCGCGCGGCGGGCGCGCCCTCGCCCCAGGGCACGTCGATCACCTGCATGTCCAGCCCGAAGCGCTGGCAGAGGTCGATCCACTTGTGGCTGAACAGCCCGTAGCGCGCCACCAGCACCTTGTCGCCGGGCGACAGCGTGTTGGCCACGGCGGCCTCCCACCCGCCGGTGCCGGAGCCCGGGAAGGCGATGACCTCGCCCTCGGCGGTGCCGAAGACCTTTTTCGTGTCCTCCAGCATCGGGCGGAAGACCCCGGCGAAATCGGGGGCACGATGGTCCATGGTCTGCGCCAGCATCTTCAAGCGCAGACGGTCCGGCATGTTGGTCGGGCCGGGAATGAATACGGGGTTCTGGTTGCTCATGCGATCTCCTCCGGTCGGACTCAGCATCCGCGATCCGCTCCACGCTTGCAATTTTCTTGAAAAACATTTTCACTGAGCGGAAAATAAGGGCAAACCCCTGTCATCGCTCAGGAATCCATTTCTCATTTTCCGGCGACGCCGCAGTGCAGAGATTTTTCTCCTGCGCGGAGCCCCCGAAGAGACACCGTAAAAAGTCCCGTGCCCGGGTCCGGCGATCCGCCGGGACCGGTCCCGCCCACCCGCAGCGCATGCCTGCACCACAGGCCGTACGACCGCCGCGCGGCCTCCCGACCCGAACCCTCGAAAGGACCCGCACATGTCGCCCGAAAAACGCCCGAGGGGCCGCCCGAAGTCCGCCTTCAAGGAAAGCTCCGCCGGCGGGCTGCAATCGCTCGACCGGGCGCTGATGCTGCTGTCTGCGGTGGCGCGGCGGCAGTCGGCCACGCTGTCGGACCTCGCGCGCGAAACCGACATCCCCACCGCCACCACCCACCGCATCCTGTCGACGCTGCAGGCCCAGCGCTATGTCGCCTTCGACGAGGAGCGGCAGGAATGGCGTGTGGGCATCGAGGCCTACCGCACCGGGCTGAGCTTTCTTGCCCGGACGTCGGTGGCCGAGGTCGGTCGCCCGGTCATGCGGCGCCTGATGGCGGACACCGGCGAAACCGCCAACCTTGCCGTGCCGGACGGGGCGGAGGTGGTCTTTATCGGGCAGGTCGAGACGCCGAACCCGATCCGCGCCTTCTTTCCGCCGGGCACGCGCACATCGATGCATGCCTCCGGCACCGGCAAGGCGATCCTCGCCGCGCTGCGCCCCGACCGGCTGGCGCGGGTCATGGGGCGGATCGTCTTCGACGCCTACACCCCCGGCACGCTGGCGTCTGAAGCCGCGTTGCGCGCCGACCTGTCGGAGACCGCGCGGCGGGGCTGGTCGCTCGACCTGGAGGAGCGCCATCCCGGCATGTCCTGCATCGGCGCCGCGATCCGCGACGAACAGGGCGACCCCTGCGCGGGCATCTCCGTCTCCGGCCCGACGGCGCGGTTTTCGCCGGACCGGGTGCCGGGCCTGGGCCGGGCGGTGCGCGAGGCGGCACGCGAAATCACCGAACTCTCGGGCGGGCGCTGGGCCTGAGCGGTTTCGGCGCGCTGACGCGCGCCGATCCGCCGGGGGGCGCCGCCCCCCGGACCCCCGGAGGTATTTGTGCCAAGATGAAGGGGCGGGCGGCGGTGGCGCCGGGGCGCGTCGTGCGTCTGCCTGCCTGCTGTGCAGTTCCGGGCGGGCGGTGAAGGAGACCGCGGCGGGGCGCTTGCCCAAGCCGCGCGGAGTGTCCTAGTGTCCGCGTCATGCAAGCCACGTTTTCCCGCCGCGACCTGATCGCCCCGCACCGCCTGCGCGCCCTCATGCAACGTTCCGACCTGCGCGGCGCGCTGCAGCTTGGCAGCCATTTCGCCGCCATCGCCCTGACCGGCGCGCTGCTCTGGACCACCTGGGCGAGCCTCTGGTCGATCCCGCTGTTCATGGCGCACGGGGTCCTCCTGAACTTCCTTTATGCCGGGCAGCACGAGCTGTCGCACGACACGGTCTTCAGGACCCGGCGGCTGAACGAGATCTTCGGGCGGCTGATCGGCTTCCTGATGATCTACCCGCGCGATTTCGACAAGATCCAGCACTGGGCGCATCACCAGCACACCCAGAACTGGGAAAAGGACGGCGAGCTGACGCGCGAGCCCTACACGCTGAAGACCTACCTGTTGTGGTTCTGGGGCGTCACCTACTGGCACAGCCGCGTCACCCGGATCGTCCGGTTTTCGCGCGGCATCGTGCTGGAGCCCTATATCCGCCCCGAGCAGCACGCCCTGGTGATCCGCGAGGCGCGCATCCACGCGGCGCTTTACGCCGCCGTGGCCGTGCTGTCGGTCGTCACGCAGAGCTGGGCCGCCGTGCTGCTGTGGCTTGCCCCGATGGTCGTGATGAAGCCGGTCCACCAGTTGCAGAACACCATCGAGCACCTGGGCCTCAGCCACGAGGACAACATCCTGGAGAACACCCGGTCCACCCGGACCAACGCGCTCATGCGGTGGCTCTGCTGGCAGATGCCCTATCACACCGCGCATCACAGCTTTCCCGCCGTGCCCTTCTGGCAGTTGAAGGATCTCGACGGCGAGATGAAGAAGAACGGCGCCGCGCCGCACGCCATGGGCTGGTTCGAGTTCCAGGTGGAGGTGATCCGCAAGCTGTCCGCCAAATCGGAAGCGGACTACCCCTATGACGAGGTCTGGATCGTGCCCCGGGGCAACGGCACCAGCGCGCGGATCGAAGCGGCGTGACGCTGCAGGTCTTCCAATCGCTCTGGGCGATGTCGCCGCACGACCAGAGCGGCGAAACCCTGCCCTACGACGCGATCTGCGGCATGGTGAAGGATGCGGGCTTTCACGGGCTGGCCATCGACCTGGGCGCCGCCGACGTGCAGACCGCCTACGACGTGCTGCCGCACATCCGCCACCACGGGCTGGTGCCGCTGATCGTGGCCTTCCCCCGGTCGGTTTCCGCCCTGCGCGACACGCTGAAGATGGCGAAGGACTTCGGCTCGCCCTTCGTGAACCTCATCGGGCAGGTCTTTCCGCTGAGCACCGCGGGCGCGATCCCGGTGGTGCGCGCCTGGATCGAGATGTCCGAACAGGAAGGCGTCCCCATCCAGTTCGAGACCCACCGCAACTGCATCACCAACGACCTTTTCACCACGCTCGAACTGATCGACGCCGTGCCCGAGATGCGGCTGTCCGGCGACCTGTCGCATTACCTGGTGGATCGGGAATGGAAGCTGCCGCTGGGCGCTTTCGAACGCGGGCTGCTGACCCGCATCCTGCAGCGCTGCGACAGCTTTCAGGGCCGGGTCGCCAGCCGGCAGCAGATCCAGCTTCAACTGGACTTTCCGCAGAACGCCAAATGGCTGAAGCTGTTCACCGGGATCTGGCGCGAAGGGTTCGCCCATTACAAGAAAACGCAACCCGGCACGCCGCTGACCTTCCTGTGCGAGCTTGGTCCGCCGGAATACGCGATGACCGACGCCACGGGGCGCGAGATGTCGAACCGCTGGGACGAGGCCTTGCGGTTGAAGGCGCTGGCGGAAGAACTCTGGGCGGAGGACTGAGCGACGGAGGTGCGCGGCGGGGGGTGCGCGGCGGTGGGTGTGCGGCGGACGCAAAGGTTAATCGCTAACAGAATGTGAATGCCGTGCCTCTGCACAAAGGTTACCAACCGGCCGGAGACGCAGGCCGAACCGGCCGGTTCACACCATAACATCCGGTTAATCGGCGGCAGACGGCGTTAACCCGTTGTGGCGGGGCCGTTGCGCCCCTGCCAGACCTTGTGGCGCGCGCCGCGTTAAGTATCGGCCGCAACCCGAACGTTTCGTTCAGAAAATCCCGTCGAAGGAAATCTCAACCCAGCTTGCCGCAGTCGCATCGCTGCGGGCCGGGACCGCCCACAGCGCCTCAGGCAGAACGCGAGGTGCGCACCGTAAGACTTTGTAGAAAAACGATAAAGGAAAGCTGAACGCTCCGCACCTTTGGTCACCTTTGCGGGCGACCGAAGACGGCAGCCAAGCCCCCGCTACTGCCCCGCTTTCTGCGCTGCGGCACGCATCTGCGAGAGGGTCACGCGCGGGGTCAGCGCCTCTTCGGAAATGTCTAGGTCGAGCACCGCCCCCGTCCCCGAGGCCAGCGCCCTGTCGAAGGCCGCGGCGAAATCCTCCGTCCGGGAGACCCGCTCTCCGTGGTAGCCGTAGGACCGGGCCAATGCCGCGAAGTCGGGCGAGACCATCGTCGTGCCCGAGACCCGCGCGGGGTAGTGCCGCTCCTGGTGGGCGCGGATCGTGCCGTAGATGCCGTTGTTCAGGATCAGCACCACCGGCTGCGCCCCGGCCTGTGCGGCGGTGGCCAGTTCCTGGCAGGTCATCTGGAAATCGCCGTCCCCGGCAAAGCAGACGACGGTGCGTTCGGGGTGCGCGACCTTCGCCGCGATGGCCGCCGGAAGCCCGTAACCCATGGCCCCGGACTGCGGTGCAAGCAGGCGTTGCGCCCCGCCGTAGCGAAAGAAGTACCCCGGCCAGACCGCAAAGTTCCCCGCCCCGTTGGTCAGGATCGCGTCGTCCGGCAGGACCTTCGCGAGATGCGTCATGACCTTGCCCATGTCCACCGGAGAGGGCTGCTCCGGCAGGTCGAACCCCGCCTCGTAGGCCGCCCGCGCCTCGGCCCGCCATGCGCCGTCGCGCGGCCCGAGAGGACCCTCCGCCAGCAACGCCTCCGCAAAGGCGGACGGGTCGGCGTGGACGCCCAGCGCGGGGCGGTAGACCTTGCCCAACTCGCCGTCGCTGCCATGCACGTGGAGCACTGTCTGGTCCGGCTCCGGCACCTTCAGAAGCGTATAGCCCAGCGTCGAATTTTCTCCGAATCTCAAGTTGATAGCGAGGATGACATCGGCCTCCTCGATCAGCTTCCGGGTGGAGGGCCACATGCCCACACCGGCATGCCCGCAGAACGCCGGAGAGTGGTTGTCGAACATGTCGAGATAGCGGAAGACAGCCACGGCGGGGATATCGTTTTCCTCGGCAAAGCGGCGCAGCGCGGTCTTACCGGCCTCTGTCCAGTTGGCGCCTCCGAAGAAGATCAGCGGCCGTTTCGCGCCCTTCAGGATCTCGCGCGTCTTCGCCACGGCCGAGCCGGACGGTACGGGCGGCAGGATCTCGGCGGGGGCGGAAATCGCGGGCGTTTCGGTGACCGAGGACAGCATGTCCTCCGGCAGCGCGATGACCACCGGACCGGGGCGTCCGGTCGTCGCCACGGTCCACGCGCGCGACACGATTTCGGGGATACGTTCCACCCGGTCGATCTCCACCGCCCATTTCGCCATGGTGCCATAGACGGCGCGATAGTCGATCTCCTGGAAGGCCTCGCGCCCCTTCATGTCGGTCGCCACCTGCCCCACGAACAGCAGCATCGGCGCGCTGTCCTGACGGGCGGTGTGCACGCCGATAGAGGCGTTGGTGACCCCCGGTCCACGTGTCACCATGCAGATGCCCGGGGTGCCGGTCAGCTTGCCCCAGGCCGCCGCCATGAAGCCCGCACCGCCCTCGTTGCGGCACAGCACGTAGTCCAGCGCCCCTTCGGTGTCGTGCAGCGCGTCGAGCACCGCAAGATAGCTTTCGCCCGGCACACCGAAGGCCTTGCGCGCGCCCAGTGCCACCAGGCACTCCACCAGAAGCCTGCCACCATGCCGCATGAAACCGCCCTTCCCGATCTGTTACGGCGCCACCTTCGCCCGACGGGAACCGGAGTGCAATCCCAAGGACTTAAATGCTGTCAGGCGATCAGCGCACGGGCCATGCCGGTCGCGGCACGAACGCCGTCGACAAGGATCAGTCGGGTCTCCTTCTGCGCGCGCGCCATCAGCCCGACCATTCCGCCGCACCCCAAGGCCACGGCGCCCACACCGTCCTCGGCCTCTGCGGCGAGGATCTCGTCGATGATCCGGGGCTCGGCCTTCTCGACCTCAAGCACCGGCACGCCGCTCGCCCGGATGCGAACCAGCGACGGCGCAAGCCCGTAGTTGGCCACGTTCTCCTCCAGCACCGGGACCGAGACGTCCAGCGTCGTCACGACGGAGAACCGCCCCCCCACCGCCGCGGCAAGATGGTAGGCCGCCTGCCCGATCCCGATCACCGGGCAACGCGCCAGTTTCTGCGCCTCCGCGATGCCGGTGTCGTCGAAGCAGCCGATCAGGATCGCCTCTGCCCCGTCGCGGCAGGCTTTCTCCACCAGCTCCAGCATCGGCGGCACGGCAAGATCGCCATCCTCGCGCCCCTGGATCGAGGGCGGCCCGCCGTGCGAGGTCCAGCCCTCCACCGTCATCCGCCCGGCGACATCCTGCGCCACGGCGGTCATCGCCTCGGTCATGAGGACTGTGGAGTTGGGATTGATGAGGACGATCATACCATCCCCTTGCCCGCATCCGACCCGGCCTTCGCCTTGCGCCGCGCGGTCAGCGTCACGAGCAACAGGAAGACCCCGATCATCAGGAAGGAGAACACGGTCGTCAGCGTCCCCAGCGCATAGAGCACCGGCGTCGTGACGTTCGTCGTCATGCCGTAGATCTCCAGCGGCAGCGTGTTGTAGCTGCCCGCCGTGAGCAGGGTCCGGGCAAACTCGTCATAGCTCAGCGTGAAACCGAACAGCGCCACCCCGATCAGCGATGGCCCGATGATCGGCAGCACCACGTGACGGATGGTCTGCCAGGGAGTCGCCCCGAGGTCGCGCGCCGCCTCCTCGTAGGATTTGTCGAACCTGTTGAAGACGGCGAACATGATGAGCAGTCCGAAGGGCAGCGTCCAGGTCAGTTGCGACCCGTAGCCGGAGGTCGCCCAGTGCACCTTCATCCCCGACTGCGAGAACATCAGCCCGACGCCGAGCGAGATCAGGATCGACGGGATCACCAGCGACGTGATGATCAGGTAGAACAGCAGCCCCGAGCCCGGGAACCGCGACCGGAAGGCCAGCCCGCCCATGACAGAGACCACCACGGTCGTCACCATGACCATGAACCCCAACGCAAAGGACCGCCGGAAACTGCCCCATATATCGCCCACCGCCTGTTGCTCGAACAGGTCCTTGAACCAGTAGACCGACGTACCGTTCATCGGAAAGGTCAGCCCGCCCTGCGGCCCCTGGAAGGACAGGATGGCGATGGTGATCGTGGGCCCGTAAAGGAACAGCAGGAACAGCCCGAAGAAGGCGGCAAGCAGGTAGAAAGAGCGCGGACGCGGTTCCATGGGTCAAATCCTCCGGGACTGGGCCGGACGGCCCGGGTTGTGATGTGCCGCAGCGGCGGTCCGCCGTGTCCGGTTCAGTATGCACATCGCTCAAAGCTCCTTCCGGATGTCGACGAAGCGCAACAGGATGCCGATCACCATCAGCACGGTGATCAACAGGATCACGGCGGTCGCGGCGGCACTCGGGTATTGCAACAGCGCGATATCGTTGGAAATCAGCCGCCCCACGTTGGCCGACTGCGACCCGGACATGATCCGCACGGTGATGAAATCGCCCATCACCAGCGTCACCACAAAAATCGTGCCGATCATGATGCCGGGCTTGGTCAGCGGCACGATCACGTTCCACAGGATCTGCGGCCCCGAGGCGCCCGCATCTCGGGCCGCCTCGATCAGCGACCGGTCGATGCGCATCATCGTGTTGAAGATCGGCACCACCATGAACAGCGTGTAAAGGTGCACGAAGGCAAGGATCACCGCGAAGTCGGAAAACAGCAGCCACTCCACCGGCTGGTCGATCACCCCCATCGACAGAAGCGCCGAATTGGCGATCCCGTTGCGCCCCAGAAAGGGGATCCACGAGATCATGCGGATGATGTTCGAGGTCCAGAACGGGATGGTGCACAGCAGAAACAGCACGATCTGCATGTTCTGGCTGCGCACGTGGAAGGCCAGGAAATAGGCCACGGTGAACCCGATCGCCAGCGTGAAGGCCCAGGTGATCAGCGCATATTTGAACGTGTTCAGAAATACCTTGTAGGTCACGGGCGAACCGAAAAGGAACTCGTAGTTCTCGAAGGAAAACGCCGGAATGATCGAAAACTCCGTCGCCCGCCAGAAACTGACGATCGCGATCATCACGATCGGCAGCACGAGGAACACCAGCATCACCGCTGCCAGCGGCGACACCATCAGCAGGCTCTTGAGCGACTTCGGCATTCCGGTTCTTCCCCTGTCTTCCCGGCCCCAGTGGTCCCGGGTCTTCATCTTGGCGAAAAATACCCTCGGGGGGCCCCGCAGGGGCGGGGGCAGCGCCCCCTCCGCATCATCCGCGCATGATCCGTGACCGGACGATG